>CAVPGG010000202.1:0-86153 GCA_963703755.1 uncultured Pseudomonadota bacterium | reverse complement strand
GCGCGCCCTACATCTAGGGGCGGCGGGGCAAACCTTGCAAACCGTGTCGCGTCGTTTCGGTCGGCGGCAGCCGGCACGATTGAATTGATGGGCAAATTCAAGATCAAGGTGGCACGCATCGAGGCGGCCACCGGCAGCCGGGCGGATTTGGACGTTTGCATCACGTTTTCGATCGATCGCCGGACGGTCAGCTTCCAGGTGCCGATTCGTCTGAGCGTGCGCGACTACGACGATACCGAAATGGTTCAAGCGGCTCGAAGCACCTTGCATGGAATCTTCGTCGAGCTCGCGGCGCAGACCCTGCATGCGAGGCTCTCGGCCAAAGAGCTGCGGCTGTTGTCGGACATGAGCTTGCGTGCAAGGAAATGAGATCGCCCAGCATCTAGGACGAGACAACGACTTCGACGGACATCCCGGAAAACGCATCGGTCATCCCGACGAAGCTGCCCGTCACCGGCATGGCCTGCCAGATGTCGCGCGCGACCGCGACCGGGACCAGGTTGAAGCTGCCGACGCTGCGGTTGGTCGGATCGAAGGTGATCCAGCCGGCGCCCGGCACATAGACCTCCGCCCACGCGTGGGTCGACCCGCCGCCGCTCGATCCCACGCTGCCCTGATCCGGATTGTGCAGATAGCCCGAGACGAGCCGCGCGCCGAACCCGAGCGTGCGCACCGCCTCGACGAACAGCACGGCGAAATCCCGGCACGAGCCCCAGCCGCGATCGAGGGTTTGCGTCGGCGACTGGGTGCCTTCGTCCTCGCGGCTCTGGTAGCGGATCGACGCCGACACGCCGGCGCCGAGGTCCTTGAGCAGCGACAGCGTATCGGTCGGATTGCCGCGAACGAACGCCTGCGCCCAAGCGCGCAACTGTCCGCGCGGATCGGGATATTGCAGCGTCGCCAAGGCGCCGAGGTCGATCCACTCGGCGTCCGAATAGCGGAACGGATAGGAGATCGCAGAGGCCGCGATGGCGAACACGGGCCATGGCGCGGAATTCGAGCTCGACCTCGGCGACGCTGTCGATGACGAGCCTGTCCGACATGGCCTGAAAGCTCGCGGTCGCGACCGCATTGCCGAAGACGTCGAGCGCCCACGTCACCGACGCCTCGGGCGTCGCGGTGACCTGGTGCGACATCAGGCGAAGGTCGCGGCTTTCGCGCGGGCGAAGCATCAGGCGGTGCGGCCACAGACGCACCGATTGATTGTAGCGATAGGTCGTCTTGTGGCGGATCTTGAGCCTGGTCAATGCAGCTGCCTTCCGGCTCGGCCTTGTGAAAAATCTCGGTACCTAAAGTCTTGGCGCATGAAATCTTAGCGCATCAGGCGCCGCCCAAGGCGCTCAGCGGAACGTCGACCGCGTAGACGAGGCCTGCGGGCTCGTATTCCAGCCGGACCTCCCCATGCAGCTGTGCGGCGAGCTGGCTGATGAGGCGCGACCCGAAGCCCAGCCGCGACGGCGCCCGGATGAGAGGCCCGCCCTTCTCGATCCAGGTCAGCCGCAGCATCGTGTCGTCCACGCTCGCCGCAATCTCGACGTGCCCCGTGTCATTGGACAAGGCACCGTATTTCAGTGCGTTGGTGCACAGCTCGTTGAGAGACATGGTCAGTGGCAGAACCGCTCCCGCACCGACCTCGACCGTCATGTCCTGGACAACGAACCGCCCGCCGACCCGGATCTCGAACGGCTCGATCGCCGAGCGAATGACATCGCTCAATTTGGCGCGCGCCCACTGCGCCTGAAGCAACATGTCGTGGGCCCTTCCCAAGGCAACCAGCCGGCTTTCGACCGCCACGCGGCCTTGCTCCAGACTCTCGGCCGCCCGCAGGCTTCGCGACGTGATGGCAATGACGGTCGCGAGCGTGTTCTTCACGCGATGATGCAATTCTTCCAGCAGAAGCCGTTGCGCCCGCTTGGCGGCGTCGTTTGCGGTCGCATCGATGCCGGCCTTCGCGAGAATATCCGCGGCATCGATTCCGGCTTGCGTGAGCAGGTTGCGAAGATCCGCATTCTCCACTTCGAGCGTGGCTTCCTTGACGCTGTGCTTGGGGGTTTTGGGATCGTTCGCCATCGGCAGGCGGCACGATAGCAGAGAATCAATGCCAATATTTTGACCAATATGTCGCTTCAATCCGGTCGCCGACCAGCCGCCCCGGGCCGGGCCCGCTTCGTGGCCTAGCGTACCGCGATGATCCGGACGGTGCGGATCTCGCCGGCGAGCCGTCTTGCGTCGAATTGGCAGCGCTGCTCGTAGTTGGGCCATGCGAGCAAGGAGCACGCCCCTCCCTTGAGGCCAGCCGACGGGCCCTCGGTGCCGGTTCGCGGCTCCGCCCTCACCTCCGTCACGCCAAGGACGCCGGGCGCCAAGGTGGCCAGACAGCCGACGATGGCGGCGGCACAGACGGCCATGACGGCGGGGCGGATGATCGCGTGGCGTGATGTGAACATTGGAACCCCTCGGGCCTGATGTGGCCACGGATGACAACACGCATTCCGGCCGCAAGTTCCAATATTATTGAGATTTACGAAAATATTTGATTGCCAATGTTTCGATAAATACTTTGAAATAGCTCAATGCTTTCAACAAAACCTGAGACTCTGGCAAATTTCACCAAGCAGAATCGAAGCATAATTCTTTGTCAATGCTGAAACATAGGAACTTTTTCCGATGTGAAGACTTGTCCCCTCAACCACAAGGGGAATACGCCATGATCGCCCGAAAATCCGCACTGATGTCCGCCCGCATCCTCACCGCCGCGAGCGCGGCGCTCTGGGTCGGCGCCGCGATCGGGGCTCCGCGCCCGCCGGCGTACCTCCAGGTCTCGGCGGTCGTCGCGCCGATCATGCCGGAGCCCGAGGTGGGCGACAGCAATCTCGAACCCGCCGCCAACCTGCGGCGCCAAGTGGTCGGCTACCCGACGACCGCCGCAGCCGGAACCATCATCATCGATACGGCACACACCTATCTCTACTTCGTGCTCGGCGACGGCCGGGCGATCCGCTACGGCATCGGCGTCGGACGCGATGGCTTTCGGTGGTCGGGATCGCAATCGGTCACCCGGATGGCCGAGTGGCCGGATTGGACGCCGCCGAATGAGATGATCGCGCGCCAGCCCTACCTGCCGCGCTGGATGGCCGGCGGCAAAGGCAACCCGCTCGGAGCCCGCGCCATCTATCTCGGCAGCACGGCGTATCGGATCCACGGCACCAACGCGCCGCAGACGATCGGCACCCAGGTCTCGAGCGGCTGCATCCGCCTCACCAACGCGGACGTGATCGACCTCTATGGGCGGGTGACGCTCGGTACCACGGTCATCGTGCTTGCCGGTCAAGGCCAGATTGCCAGGAGTGTCGTGCCGGTGCGCATTGCGGCGCCGCGAACCGCGGGTTTGCGCGCGACGGGAATCTGACTGAGCCGACCGAGTTCGACTGAGCGAAAGCTGTTCGAGAGCGAGCACGCGCTCCACGATTGCCGAGAACGGCCGTGGGGCGCGCGTGCGGCAGACGAAAGACTGAACCCTTCAATCGCCGGCGAGAATTGGGTTTCTCTGCGGCACAGGAGATACCACCATGTCCATCGGGCTTATTCTCATCATCGTCCTCGTGATCTTCCTGGCTGGCGGCTTCAGCGGTCGCTTCGGCGGCTACGGCTACGGCTATGGCCACGGCGGCGTCAGCGTCATCGGCATCGTCCTCATCGTTCTCGTTGTTCTGTTGCTGATGGGACGAATCTGAAACAGCGGGCCGCAAGGGTCACGCGCGACCCTTGAGACATTTGAAGCCAGACGCAACGATGCGGCAAGCGAGTGCCCGCGTCGAATGCGGCCATTTGGTGCTCGACTTGCGACGCGAATGAGCGCATGGTCGCATCGACCGAAACGCCAGCGCAAAGCGGCCGGGCCTTCAATCCAACTCGTTTCATCCGATCGGAGCCCATCCGGGCATCCGCTAACTCGCACCGAAACATGTCGGGCGAAAGGATTTCCCATGGATATGCCAGAGATGCTGCGAGGGGACTCGCCCGTGCGGCTCATTCAAGGAGCCGTGGCGGGCGCGATCGCCACGATCGTGATCGGGTTCGCCTGGGGCGGCTGGACGCTGGGCGGAACGGCCAGCAAGATGGTCGACGAGGCCTCGCGCACCGCCGTCACGGCGGCCCTCGTGCCGATCTGCGTCGACAAGTTCCAGCATACCTCGAACGCGGCCGAGAACCTCGCGCTCCTGAAGAAGACGGTGTCGTACGAGCAGGGCTCCTTCGTCGAGAAGGGCGGCTGGTCGACGCTACCGGGCGGCGATCCCTCGCACTACACGCTGTCGCAGGCCTGCGCCACCGCGCTCGCCGACGCAAAGTAAGCGCAACGTAGACGGACATTGCGGCTCGAAAAGCCCGGGCCCGACCGCACGACGGTGATCTGCCTGCGACCTGCCTCAGGGCGCGGGCCCTCGCCTGTCGACCCGTGCGGCACGCCGGCGCGGCGAGCCATTCGTCACGCGCTTCGCGCCTTGAGCCAAGCCGCAGATTTTCGCGCGATCCAGTCGCCGATCTCGGCTTCCGACTGAAAGCCATCGATCTGCTCGGTGCGCCCGTCGGTCCATGTGAGCTCGATGTACCACGCGCTGCCGTCTTTCAGCGCGCGCGGCGCCATCGTGGGCGAAATCGTGGACCTTGATGCTTTGATCATGCGCCACCATGCGCCGATCGCGGCGCAATGCAAGCTGGTGCCCCGCTTCCGAAGTTCGTGATACATCGCGGCAGTCTCCGACACGAACTCCGGAAGCAAAGGGGCACTAGCAAGTATATGATTCTAGTGCCGCTTATCGATTTGACGTTCCTGAACGAGCTTGCTGCAGGTGGTGCAGGAACGTCAAATCGGCGGCACTAGACCGCATGAATGCCATGGCCCTACGGGGGGCCAGTTGCCGAGACAGACCGCGCAAAAACCTGTAGAAGGGCGCGGCGCGTGCGACGCATGTGCCGGCGGGTCGACGTTTCGTCCCCGTCCGCACGTTTTCAACCGCTCACAGGCTGATCGCGAATTCGCAACATCCGCCGGGAGACTTGGCGCCGGGAGAGTTGGCGCCGACCGGGGCAGACAGGAAATTCATGGCCCGCCAGACCGCAACGCCGCCGCAAGATCAGGACGACATTCATGGCGACTTGGCCGCATCCGGAGCCGATGAGGGCGACGCGCGCGAGCGCCCGCTGCTCGACATGTCCGATGACGCCGTTCAGGCCATGATCAGGCGCGGGCGGCAGCGCGGCTTCGTCACGCACGGCGAGATCAATGCGGCCCTGCCCTCGCACGAGGTCGCCTCGGAGCGCATCGAGGATATCCTCGCGATGCTGCACCAGATGGGCATCAACACGGTCGAGCAGGACGAGAGCGAATCGGAGGAGGCGGCCGCGGAGGCGGATCGCGACGACGGCGATCGCGACGGCGAGCTCGTCGAGGTCGTCCGCCAGATGCCGGCCGAGACCCGCAAGCCGGAGCCGGGCGGACGCAGCGACGACCCGGTGCGCCTGTATTTCCGCGACATGGGCGCGGCGCACCTTCTGTCGCGCGAGGCCGAGATCGCGGTCGCCAAGCGCATCGAGGCCGGTCGCGCCGCGATGATCGACGGCCTGTGCGAGAGCCCGCTGAGCTTCCAGGCTATCATCCTCTGGCGCGACGAGCTCAACGCGGGAAAGATCGGCCTGCGCGACATCATCGACCTCGAGGCGACCTATGCGCGGCCAGACGCGGCACCGATCCGCTCCGCCGCGCCGGTCGCGCCGACGCCGCCGGCGGCCGGACCCGTGCGGCTGCGCGATGCGCCCGCGACCGCCCCCGCCATGCCGTTCGAGCAGCCGGACAATCAGCCCGACTTGGACGACGACGACACGGAGGACGGGCCGTCGCTCGCCGCGATCCAGGCCGAGCTCACGCCGAAAGTGATTGCGACGTTCGACACCATCGCCGAGGCCTATGCGCGGCTGCGCCGGCTGCAGGAGCAGGACGGCGCATTCGCGCTGCGCGACGGCCCGCTTGCGCCCGCCCAGGCGCGCAAGCACGCGAAGCTCAAGCAGCAGGTCGTCGCCGCCGTGAAGTCGCTGCGCCTCAACCAGGCGCGCATCGATTCGCTCGTCGCGCAGCTCTACGCGGTCAACGCCCGGCTCGTCGGCCATGAGGGCCGCCTGATGCGGCTCGGCGCGGTGCACGGGATCGCGCGCGCGGACTTTCTCGCGGCCTATCGCGGCGGCGAGATCGACCCGCGCTGGCTCGACCGCCTGTCGGGCCTCCCCGGCAAAGGCTGGAAGCGCCTCGTCGCCAAGGACGGCGGCAAGCTGCGGGCGCATCGCGCCGAGATCGATGCGCTCGCGGTCGAGGCCGGCCTGGCGATCCCGGAATTCCGCCGCATCGTGCGCAACGTGCAGCAGGGCGAGCGCGAGGCGCTGCGCGCCAAGCGCGAGATGGTGGAAGGCAACCTGCGCCTGGTGATCGCGATCGCGAAGAAATACCGCAATCGCGGCATGCAATTCCTCGACCTCATCCAGGAAGGCAACATCGGCCTGATGAAGGCCGTCGACAAGTTCGAGTATCGGCGCGGCTACAAGTTCGCGACCTACGCGACCTGGTGGATCCGGCAGGCGATGAGCCGCTCGACCGCCGAGCAGGTCCGCATCGTCCACGTTCCGCTCCACATGGTCGACGTGATCGGCAAGATCATGCGCGCGTCGAGCCGGATGCTGCGCGACATCGGCCGCGAGCCCACGCCGGAGGAGCTCGCCGCGAAGCTGCACGTGCCGCTCGAGCGGATTCGCCGCGCGCAAAGGATCGCCCGCGAGCCGCTCTCGTTCGAGACGCCGGTCGGCGACGACGAGGATGCGCAGCTCGGCGATTTCATCGAGGACGAGAATGCGGTCCTGCCGATCGACGCCGCGATCGCGTCGAGCCTGCGCGACGCCACGCGGCAGGTGCTCGCCTCGCTCAACGCGCGCGAGGAGCGCGTGCTGCGCATGCGGTTCGGCATCGGCGTCACGTCGGATCACACGCTCGAGGAGGTCGGCAACCAGTTCGCGGTGTCGCGCGAGCGCATCCGCCAGATCGAGGCGAAGGCCTTGCGCAAGCTCAAGCACCCGTCGCGTTCGATGCTGCTGCGCGGCTTCCTGGATCGCTGACGGACAAGGCGCCGGGCGCGGCCGGCGCGCCTCACATCGGCAGGGGCGCGAGATCCCGGCTCAGCACGAGGACGAGGTCGCCGGGCCGGTGGCCTTGCGCGTATTTCTCGCCGGCGATCCGTTCGATGCGCTCGCGGTGGCGCACGAAGGTGTCGGGCGGGCTCGCGCCGTCGCGGTCGCGCGCGCCGCGATCGCGCAACGCCTCGTGGCTGACCTTGCACACCACATGGGTGCCGCCGTCGGTCATCGAGAAGTAGACGCCGTCGAGCTGCTCGAAGCGGAAGCGCTCGTCATGCCGCACGAGATGTGTCACGAGGGACATGGGCGGCTCCTTGTCGGGATCATGAGGTTTTGTTTGAGCATGATCATCGCCCTGCGCGGCCGCAAGGTCGAGCGGGTCGATCGTCACCATCTCGATCGAGGCCGCCGACTGTCCCGGCACGAAGATCACCGTCGACACTCGGCGATAGACCGGAAAGGACAGCTCTTCGATCAGCTCTTCCTCGGTGACGACGTCGTAGCTTCCGGCCGGCAGCACGCGATCGACGCCGCGCAGCCGGAAAGGCCGCGCGAAGACGGAGGTCGTGCGCTGCGTGCGGGTCATCATGATGGCGCGGCCGGACGGTGGAGCGGATAGTCGGCGCTCTCGTACAGGCGGCGGATTTCCTGGCTGTCGAATCTTTCCTCGGCGACCTCGAGGCACGCGTTGCGCAACAGCTGCGGCGCCATCTCCTCGATGGCGAAACGGATGGCGTCAGCGGCCCGCGCGAAGCGACGGTAGCCGAGCGGCTGGCGCGTGAACTTGCGGCCCTTGTTGGAAAACAATTCCGCCACGCTGCCGCAGTCGAAGAGCTCCGCGCCGGCGCCGTAGTCGAACGTGATGGTCATCGGCCGTCCGGTTTCTCCGCGAGGTTCGCGACGACGCGTTTGAATGTCGTCATTCAACGAATATCGAGCAACGAATATCGAGCAACGAATGAATATCCAGCAACGAATATCGAGCGGATGTGCGCGACGCCAACTTCTCTGGCATACGCCCGAAAGGTGGCGAAAGCAAGTCTGCATGGCCGGATATAGTGTCATGGCGCGCCGCGCATCCGCGAGGATCACGCGACGAAGAGGCCGCCCCCGCGGGCGGCCTCGACCCTCGATTGCGGTCCGGCGCACGACCGACCTGCGAAGCTGCGGGTCGCGGCTTACTTCTGCTGCGGCGGGCCGGCGGGCTTGTCGTTGGCCGGCTTCGGGGTACCCGGGTTCTGCTGCGGCGACGGGCTGCCTTGATTGTGCTGGGGCGACGAAGCGGGAGCGGTGGCGGGCGTCGGCTTCTGCTGTTCGTTGGTCATGATGCAAACCTCCGATAAAAATGCCTAAAAGGGATTTTTAGGTACCCTTGCAACGTGGGAGACGCTGCCGCCGATACAAGGGCGCGGCGAAGTATATTTCGGTCGCGCGCGGGCCGTGTGGTTCCGCGCGAGCTGCGAAATCCCACGCCGCCCGATTGATGGCGCGCCCGCCATCGCCGTAATTTCCGCATGACCAGCGTCGCATCGACGGCGCACGTCGCAGAACCCGGGGACCCGTCCATGCCGATCATCGACTCGCAAGTGCATTCCTACGAGCGCAATCATCCGGGCCGGCCATGGCACGGCGTGCTGGCGGGGCCCGCACAGGTCACAGGCGAGCAGATGGTGAAGGAGATGGACGCGGCCGGCGTCGACGGCGCGATCCTGGTGTCCGCCTTCACGATGTACCGCTACGACGCGAGCTACGCGCTGTCGGTGCAGCGCGCGTATCCGGGCCGGTTCGCGCTGGTGAAGCCGGTCGACCCGGCCAATCCGACGGTCGAGGACATCGTCTCCGAGTGGAAGCGCACGCCCGGCGCCGTCGCGTGCCGCATGCTGCTGGTGCGTAGCGGCCTGGCGACCGACGCGGGCGACCCCGGCCTCAACCGCGTGCTGGCGGCGGCGGGCCGCATGTCGCTGCCCGTCAACCTGCACATCGCGGGCCGGCTCGCGCAAGGCACGGCGCTGATCCGCCGCCATCCCGACACGCAGATCGTCGTCGACCATGTCGGTCTCGTGCAGCCGCACGAGCCGCCGGTGCCGGCCGAGCCGTGGGCCGAGCTGCCGCAGGTGCTCGAGCTCGCCAAGCTCGCGAACGTCGCCATCAAGATCAGCGGCGCCTGCACGCTGTCGCGCGAGCCCTATCCGTACGACGACATCTGGCACCCCGTGTGCCGCGTCATCGACGCGTTCGGGCTCGACCGCTGCCTATGGGGCACGGACTGGACGCGCGCCGTCAACTTCCTCACCTTCAAGCAGGGCGTCGACGCGTTCCGCGACACCGGCCGCATCTCGGCGAGCGACAAGACGAAGCTGATGGGCGGCACGGTGACGCGGATTTATGGATGGGCGCCGAAAAGGTGAGCGGCGTGCGTAACCCGGATGGAGGCGCGACAGCGCCGTAATCGGGGGAGACGCACGAAGGCGACCGGCTGCTCGAGGTGTAGCTCACGCCGCCGGCAGGGACGGCGTTTCTACCCAGCTCGGATTTTCCGGCACCGACACGCGCTGCGCGAGCGTCAGCGCGCCGCCGTCGGCGTCGATCGCGACCCCATTGTCGGTCTGGCCGGCGCGGATGAGCCCAGCGCCCACGCGGGTCGAGCGCTAAGGCGCGCGGCGCATGCATCGCGATTTGCGCTGCCGAAGTACCGGAAGGCTGCGGAGATCACGCTTTCCTTTCTCTATCAGAGGCAATAGCATTCAGCCCGCACAACTTCAGGGAGCGCACCATGGCAAAGCCCATCGCGGCCACGAGCAATCCGGACATCATCAAGGCGCTTCAGGCCGCGCTCGCCGCAAACGGGTATGCGGCGCCGCTCAACGGCACATTCGACAACGCCACCGTCGCGGCGCTCCAGGCATTTCAGGGGGACAACGCGCTACCCGTGCAAGCGAGCTGCGACGCGGCGTGCTGGAGCGCGCTCTATTCGGCACGCGCCACGAGCTGACATCCACGGAAAACCGCATCGGGCAGTACACGAACAACCATGAACGCCCCCCTCTAGTGCGGCGGATTTGACGTTCCTATCAGTTCGCCGCGAGTCCGTTCAGGAACGTCAAATCCGAAAAGCCGCACTAAAATCAATAAAGTGGCTAGTGTCCTTTTCGATTCCGATGTTCGTACAGAGCGTGCTGCAAAGTGATACGAACGTCGGAATCGGGACACTAGCGCGCGCCGCATCAGTAGCTCACGCCCTCGACAGGGCCAGCGTTTCGACCCAGCTTGGATTTTCCGGCACCGATACGCGATGCGCGCGCGTCAGCGCACCGCTGTGGGCGTCGATCGCGTAGAGCGCGACGACGTTGTCGGTCTGGCCGGCGCAGATGAGCCAGCGCCCGCGCGGGTCGAGCGCGAAGGCGCGCGGCGAGCCCTCGACGTCGAACATGCCGACGCGCGCGAGCCGGCCGCTGGCGGGATCGATGCCAAAGGCGCCGATCACATTGGTCGCGCGCACGCTCGCATAGGCGAAGCGGCCGTCGGGCGTGACGTGCAGGTCGGCGGCGCGTGCGTTGCCGGTGAAGCCCTCTGGCATCAGCGTCTCATACTGCGTTTCGCGCAGCGCACCACTGTCATCGATCGCGAAGGCCGCGAGCGTGCCGGCCGTCTCGTTGACGCAGTAGAGCACGGCGAGATGCGGATGCAGCGCGAGATGGCGCGGCCCCGAGCCCGGCCGGCACGCGATGCGGTCCGGCTGGGCGGGCGCAAGCCCGCCGGTCTCGGCATCTTGGCGAAAGACCAGGATCGCATTGCCGTCGACGGTCGTGGCGTAGACGACGTTGCGGCCGCGGATGATGCAGTGCGCCTTGGGCGGCGTGGTCAGAACTTGCGTCGGCGGCGCCGGCACGCCGTCGAACGCGATGGCGCTGACGCAGACGAGGCCATCCACGTAGGAGGCGCCCAGCAGGGTGCGCCCGCCGGCGCCGACCGCGATGTAGGCCATCGGCGCCGGCAGCGGCGCGGTGCCGCGCGCCGTCAGCTCGCCGCTCGCCGGATCGACCGCGAACGCCGTCACCGGATAGGGCGGTGTGCGCAGCGCGGCATAGAGCGTCGTGCGGCCGGGACCGAACGCCATCGGCAGGTTGCTCGGCGAGGCGCCGTCGTGGCCCGGCACCGCGACGACGTTGAGCGGCGCGAGCGTGCCGCGCTCCGCGTCGAGGGCGAAGCGGTGGATCTCGGTCGGCCCGGCGCAGGCGACGTAGACGACGGTGGGCATCAGTAATCGTCCTGCGGCAGGTGCATCAGCGGGAACGCGCTGTGCACGTGCGGCACGTACACGGGCTCCGCCTTGCACACGTGCCGCCGGTTCAACTGGCCGATCTCGGTGACGCCGAGCAGGCCGAGGCACTCCATGATCTCGGCCTCGATCAGCTCGAGCACGCGGACGATGCCCTCGCTGCCGGCGGCGACGAGGCCGTAGCAATAGACGCGGCCGATGCCGACCATGTCGGCGCCGAGCGCGAGCGCCTTGACGATGTCGGTGCCGCGGGAAAAGCCGCCGTCGACCACGACGGTGGCGCGGCCCGCCACCGCCGCGACGACCTCGGGCAGCACGTCGATCGCGCCGAGGCACTGGTCGAGCTGGCGGCCGCCGTGATTGGAGACGTAGACGCACGCGATGCCCTCGTTGCAGGCAAGCTCGGCATCCTCAGCCGTCCCGATCCCCTTGAGGATGAGCTTGACCTTGAACTTGTCGCGCAGGCGCCGCACGTCGCTCCAGTTGAACGCGGCCTGGTACGTCATCCCGCCCGGTCCCTTGCCGCCGCGGCCGCGCCACGGCTTGGCGAAGCGCTTGGCGATGTCGCGCTCGCGGCGGCTGTAGACCGCGCTGTCGACCGTGATGCAGAAGGCGTCATAGCCGAGGTCGATCGCCTGGCGGACCTGGCCGTCGACCCAGTCGGCATCGCCGCGGGTGTAGAGCTGGAAGATCTTCATGCCGGTCGCCGACTTGCCGACCGCCTCCATGCCGGCTTCCGACACCAAGCTCAGGATGAAGGGCACCCCGAACGCGGAGGCCGCGCGCGCGACCGACAGGCCGCCGCCGGCTGCCAACGCCTCGAGGCCGCCGATCGGCGCCAGCACCACCGGCAGCCGCGTCGGCTTGCCGAGGAAGCTGTGCGACGCGTCGATCTGCGAGACATCGCGCAGCACGCGCGGGCGCAACGCGAGGCGGTCGATCGCCTGGCGGTTGCGCATCACGGTGGTCTCGGTCGCGGTGCCGCCGATCAGGTAGTCCCAGGTGTTGCGCTCGAGCGTCTTGTGGGCGGCGCGGACGAACTCGTGCAGCGTGAGGTAGTCGCCCTCGGTTTGACTTAAGGCCATGCGCTTGTCCTTCTGGTGGATCGGGATGGAGTGCTTTGATTCACTCGGCCTTGATGCCGAGCTTCTTGATCAGCGCCGCCCAGCGCACCGTGTCCTCGGCGAGGCGCTTGGCGAGCGGTTCGGGACCGTCGAGCCGCAGCACGGCAGCGCCGGCGGAAAGGCGCGCCTGCAGGTCGGGCCAGTCGCGCAGCGCCGCAAGCGCCTGGACGAAGCGCGTGCGCAGGTCGTCCGGCAGATGCGCCGGCGCGAACATCGCGAACCAGTTGGAGACCGTGTAGCCCGGCACGAATTCGACGATGGCCGGCACATCGGGAAGCGCCGCAATCCGTTGCGGCGTGGCGACGCCGAGGGCGCGCAAGGCACGCTGCTTGACATAGCCGAGCGCCTCCAGCGTCGGCGCGAACATCATGTCGATCTGGCCGGCGTAGATCGCGTTGAGCACCGGCGCCGCGCCGCGATAGGGCACGTGCAGCAGGTCGATGCCGGCGCTGCTCGCGAACGACGCGCCGGCGAGATGATTGGAGGAGCCGACGCCGCCCGAGCCGTATGTCAGTTGCCCGGGTTTGGCGCGCGCCTCGGCGATGACCTGCGGCACGCTGGTGAAGCGCGACTCGGCGCCGACCAGCATGGCGGTGGGCACGTCGCACACCAGGCTCACGGGCTGCAGGTCGTGCTGCGGATCGAAGCCGAGGTTCGCGCGCAAGGCCGGCAGGATCGCGACCGAGGAGCTGGTGAACAGGAAGCCGCTGCCGTCCGGCGGCCACTGCACCACCGCCTGCGCGCCGATCGCGCCGCCGGCGCCGGTGCGGTTCTCGACCAGGAAGCTCGCGGCGAGGTCGTGGCTGAGGCGATCGGCGATCAGCCGCGCCGGGATGTCGAGTGCGCCCCCGGCCGCGAACGGCACGATGAAGCGCGCGGTGTGCGCCGGCCAGGCGGTCTGCGCGCGGGCCGGAACGGCCGCGAAGCAGCTGCCGGCGGCGGCGAAGCGAAGAAATTCCCTGCGTCGCATCGATGTCAAGCTCCCGGATGCATGGCTCGGCGTGGCGCGGCCACGACCGCGATCATCGACAGCGACGAACTGCATCACTGTTTCCCCTTGATGTCGCGGCTGAATGGGCGGACCATATTATATCCGGCCGCTCGCCGAAATGCCGCGCCCGGCGCAATAGGCTCCCGCATCGTACGGCGTCACCCGAGGCTCGATGATGATGCACCGTCGCGGATTCCTTCATGTCGCTGCCGGCGCAACGGCGTTTTCGGCGTTGCCGGTGCTCTCGCGCCCCGCCATGGCGCAGGCCTATCCGACCCGGCCGGTTCGCCTGCTCGTCGGCTTTGCGCCGGGCGGCTTCACCGACATCACGGCGCGACTCATCGCGCCATGGCTGTCGGAGCGGCTCGGCCAGCAATTCCTGGTCGAGAACCGGCCGGGCGCCAGCAGCAACATCGCGGCCGCGGCCGTGGCGCACGCGACGCCGGACGGCTACACGCTGCTCGAGATCGCGGACTCGAACGCGCATAACGTCGCGATCTACGCCAACCTCAACTTCGACTTTCTCCGCGATATCGCGCCGATCGCGAGCATCGATCGCGCGCCGTTCGTGATGGTGGTCGGTCCGTCGTCGCCGGCCAGGACGGTGAGCGAGTTCATCGCCTACGCCAAGGCCCGCCCCGGCAAGATCAACATGGCGTCATCCGGGCCGGGCAGCAGCTCGGGGCTCTTCGGCGAGCTGTTCAGGACGATGGCGGGCATCGACATGGTCGCGGTGCAATATCGCGGCATCGGGGTGGCGTTGCCGGATCTCATCAGCGGGCGGGTCGACGTGATCTTCATTCCCGTCGCCTCCGCGGTCGGCCAGATCGGCGCCGGCAAGCTGCGGCCGCTCGGCGTGACATCGCGCGCGCGCGTGGGCGTCCTGCCCGACGTGCCGGCCATCGGCGAGACCGTTGCGGGCTATGAAGCGACCAGCTGGACCGGCATCGGCGCGCCGACGGGCACGCCGCCGGAGATCGTCGCGCTGCTCAATCGGCACGTGAATGCGGCGCTCGCGGATGCGACGTTCAAGGCAAAGCTCGCCAAGCTCGGGCTGGAGCCGTTCGCCGGCACGGCTGCCGAGTTTGCCAAGATCATCGCCGAGCATACCGAGAGGTGGGGCAAGATCATCCGCGCGGCCGGCATCAAGGCCGAGTGAGCTCAAACCTTCTCGAGCGCGACCGCGTCGAACGCGCTCGTCGGCCACGGCAGCCCATAGTGCTCGCGCAACGTCGTCCCCGCATAGGCGGTGCGGAAGAGCCCGCGCCGCTGCAGCAGCGGAATCACCTCGGCGCTGAAGACGTTGAGCATCATGGGCAGCAGCGGCGGCATGATGTTGAAGCCGTCGGCGGCGCCGTCGGTGAACCAGTCCGCGATGAGATCCGCGACCTGCTCGGGCGTTCCGGCGAAAACGAAATGGCCGCGGGCGCCCGCGAGCGTCCCCAACAGCTGGCGCAGCGTCGGCTTCTCGCGGCGCACGAGGCTCAGGATCACCTCGGTCCGGCTGCGCGCCGCCTCGACCGACGACGGCGGGGAAATCTTCCGGCGACAGCGGACGGTCGAGCGGCAGGTGCGAGAAATCATGGCCGCCGAAGCGGCCGGACAGACGCTTGCGGCCGACCTCGGGATCGGACAGGTCGTCGGTCTCGCGCGCGAGACGCTGCGCCTCGGCCTCGGTCGCGCCGATCATCAGGCTCAAACCGGGAAGGATGAGCACGTGCTCGGGCGAGCGGCCTTCCGCCGCGATAAAGGCCTTGAGGTCGGCGTAGAAAGCCTGCGCGGTCGCCTTCTCGAGATGCGCGGTGAACACCGCCTCGGCGTGCCGCGCCGCGAAGTGACGGCCGGTATCGGACGAGCCGGCTTGCACGAACACGGGGCGGCCTTGCGGCGTGCGTGGCAGGTTGAGCGGACCCGCGACCTGGTAGTGCGCGCCCTTGTGGTTGATCGGCCGGATGCGATCCGGCTTCGCATAGCGTCCGCGCTCGCGGTCGTCGATCACCGCGTCCGCGGCCCAGCTGTCCCACAGCGCCTTGACCACGGCGACGTATTCCTCGGCGCGCGCATAGCGCTCGGCGTGGTTCACCTGGCCGGCGCCGCTGAAATTGTCCGCCGCCGTCGCCAGCCACGAGGTGACGATGTTCCAGCCGATGCGGCCGTTGCTGATGTGATCGAGCGAGCCGAACTGCCGCGCCAGGTTGAACGGCTCGGTGTAGGTGGTCGAGCACGTGGCGATCAGCCCGATCCTTCGGGTCGCGACCGCGACGGCCGCCAGCACGGTGACGGGCTCGAGCCAGGTGCGGGCGGCCTGGGAGGCGTCGCTGCCGAGCGCGAGCTGGTCGGCCAGGAAGATCGAATCGAACAGGCCCGCCTCGGCGCGCTGGGCGAGATCCTGGTAGTAGCGGATGTCGGTCAGCGCCAACGGCGAGGCCGCCGGATGCCGCCACGACGCCTCGTGATGGCCGCGGCTGTGGATGAACAGGTTGAGATGCAGTTGCCGTTTCACGGCACCCTCCTGCGCCCGGTCGCATGGTGGATGAGGCGCGCGGCGAGATATTTACCTCGAATGAAGGACGCCGCCAATCTTGTCCATATGATCAAACCACATGCTCCTATCGGATGGATACCCCGCCGTGTTGCCCTCAAATCGGGATTTGCAGCGGCATGCCCTATGCTACGAAAGGCGCCTGCCCAACGGGCTGCACACATGAGGGGCATGCGATGAACTGGGTGCTGATCGCCGCCGGCGCAATCGTCGCGGTCGTGGCCGCAGGCTTCCTGCTCTACCGCAAGCGGCTGATCGGCGAAGCCGCCCTGATGGCGGCGACGCAGACCTCGCGCACGGCCGATGTCGCGAGCCTCGCGCCGGGCAGCATCGTCGAGGTGATCGGAACGCTGCGCTGCGCGAGCCCGCTCACGGCGGAGTTCTCCAACCTGCCTTGCGTCTGGTTCACGTCCGAGGTCACCCGCACGGTGACGCGCGCCAACAACCAGGGGACCGAGACGTTGCGCATCCAATTCAGCACGATGCACGCGCCGTGCGCGATCGAGGACGCGAGCGGCCGCGTGGCGCTCGGTCTCGACGGCGCCGAGGTCGAGGGCGAGAAGGTGGTCGACCGCGAGGAGACGGAGCGCGACGTGCTCGGCGTCATCGTCAACGCGGTGCAGAACGTCAACGCGCGGCGACGCTACACCGAGACAATTCTCGCGCCCGACATCGCCGTCTACGTGCTCGGGCAGGTGCAGGCGGACCATTCGGTCGGCAAGCCGGCGCACGGCTCGGCGTCGAAGGTCTTCGTCGTCAGCAACAAGTCGAAGGAGGCGCGCTCGAAATCGCTCGGCTCGTGGATCACCGGGCTCTGGTGGCTCGACATCGTGCTCGCCATCGTCGCACTTGGGCTGATCGGCTGGGGCCTGCACGGCTGACAGACGCGTAGCCCGGATGGAGCGCAGCGAAATCCGGGACCGCCGTCCCCGCATTCCGCTAGCGCTCCATGCGGGCTAAAGCCTACGATCAGATCACGTAGAGATCGACATACTCGTTGACCGGCATGCGCTCGAGCGCGGCCTGGTCGAGCGAGACGTTGAGGATGCGCGCCTGCTGTTTTTGCGCAAAGCGCCGCGCCAGGTTGGTGCGGAACTTGGCCTCGAGGAACGGCAGGCCCTCGGCGCGGCGGCGCTTGTGGCCGATCGGATATTCCACCACCACCTCGTCGAGCGTGGTGCCGTCCGTGAGCCGCACCGTGAGCGCATTGGCGATCGAGCGCTTCGTCGGATCGTGGTAGTCGCGCGTGAAGGCCGCGTCCTCGACGCATGTCACCTTCGCGCGCAAACGATCGATGCGCGGGTCGGCCGCGACGCCGTCCTCATAGTCGGCGGCGGTGAGGCGGCCGAACAGCAGCGGCACCGCGATCATGTACTGGATGCAGTGATCGCGGTCGGCCGGATTATGCAGTGGGCCCGACTTGTCGATGATCTCGATGCAGGCGCGCTGGGTGCGGATTTTGATCTCGGCGATGTCGTCGGCCGTCTTGCCCAGCGCGGCGAGCTTGCCGCGCACCGCGAGCGCGGCCTCGACCGCGGTCTGGGCGTGGAATTCCGCCGGAAAGGAAATCTTGAACAGCACGTTCTCCATGACGTAGCTGCCGTAAGGGCGCTGCATCACGAACGGCCTGCCGCGAAACATCACGTCATAAAATCCCCAGCGCCTGGCCGTGAGCACCGACGGGTAGCCCATCTCGCCGGTCCTGGCGATCAGGGCGAGGCGCACGGCGCGGCTCGTGGCATCGCCGGCGGCCCAACTCTTGCGCGAGCCGGTATTGGGCGCGTGGCGATAGGTGCGCAGGCTCTGCCCGTCGACCCAGGCGAGCGAGAGCGCGTTGACGATCTCCTCGCGCGCGAGGCCGATGAGGCCGGCGGCGACGGCCGTCGAGGCGACCTTGACCAGCACCACGTGGTCGATGCCGACCTGGTTGAAGGAGTTCTCCAGCGCGAGGCAGCCCTGGATCTCGTGCGCCTTGATCATGGCGGTGAGCACGTCGCGCATGGTGAGCGCCGCTCGGCCTTCCGCGACCGCGCTGCGCGAGAGCCAGTCCGCGACCGCGAGAATTGCGCCGAGATTGTCGGACGGATGGCCCCATTCGGCCGCGAGCCAGCAGTCGTTGAAGTCGAGCCAGCGAATCATGGCGCCGATGTTGAAGGCGGCCTGCACGGGATCGAGCTGGAACGGGGTGCCCGGAACCTTGGCGCCGTTCGGCACCACAGTGCCGGGTACGATCGGGCCGAGCAGCTTCGCGCAGGCCGGATATTCGAGCGCCTCGAGGCCGCACCCGAGCGTGTCGATCAGGCAGTGGCGCGCGGTCGCGTAGGCGAGGCGCGCTATCGATCTTGTAGCCGCAGCACGTAATCGGCGATGTCGACCAGCACCTGGTCGGGCGCGGGCCTGATGTTGCTCTGCTCCGCCGACATCACGCGACCGCGTTCACGCCGCTTTCGCCGGCGCATCGTCCGCCGAGATCTCCTCCAGCGCGAGGCCGTTGGTGCGCGGGCCGAAGACGCCGATCGAGATCATCACCACCACCATCGCGAAGGCGATGAAGCCGAACACGCCGCCATTGCCGAAGTTCTGCAGGAAGAAGCCGATCATCAGGCTGGTGAACACGGTGGAGAGGCGGCTGAAGGAGTAGACGAAGCCGACCGCGCGGGCGCGCACGCGGGTCGGAAAGAGCTCGGCCTGATAGGCGTGGTAGGCGTAGGACAGCATGTTGTTCGAGGTGGTCATCACGATGCCGAAGAAGATCAGCAACGGCACCGTGTTGCCGGACTGCCAGAACAGGATGCCGCAGACCGCGGTGCAGCAGGCGGCGCCCACGATCTGCCATTTGCGCTCGATCTTGTCGGCAATCACGCTGCAGACGAGCGGCCCGATCGGATAGACGATGGCGATGATCGCCGCATAGGTCGTTCCCTTGGCGAAGGCGACGCCCTGGGCGATGAGCAGCGCCGGCACCCAGTTGCCGAAGCCGTAGAACCCAATGGTCTGGAAGAAGTTGAACACCGACAGCATGACGGTGCGCGCGCGATAGGGTGGGTGCCAGATCTCGGCGAAGCTTGCGCTGCCGTGCTCCTCTGGCGCCGGGGCGGGCGCGGGCAGCGGCTTGCCGATGTCGGCCGCGACCTTCGCCTCGATGTGCGCGATCACGGCTTCGGCCTCCTCGGCTCGGCCTTGCTGGGCCAGCCAGCGCGGCGATTCCGGAACCGCGCGCCGGATCCACCATACGACGACGGCGCCGACCACCGGGACGATCGCAATCCAGCGCCAGCTCGCAATGCCTAACGGATCGCTCGTGCCGAGCAGCGCCGCGAGCCCGGCCACGACCGGCACCGAGGAGAACTGGATCGCCTGATTGACGGCAAAGACGCGGCCGCGCACCGCCTTCGGCACCAGCTCGGCGACATAGGTATCGATGGTGACGAGCTCGACGCCGACGCCGATCGCGGCGATGAAGCGCCAGACGTCGATGCCGAGCCGCGTGCTCTGCATCGCCATGATGGCAGTCGCGACTGCGTACCACAGGAGCGCGAAGGTGAAGATGGCGCGCCGGCCGAAGCGGTCGGCCACCTGGGCGAACAGGATGGTGCTGACGAACAGGCCGGCGAACGTCACTGACGCGAAGGCCGCCTGGTCGGGCAGGCCGAAGAGTTCGTCCTTGGCGGCGAAAATGCCGGCGCGGATGAGGCCCGGGCTGACATAGGCGGTCATCAGCAAGTCGTAGAGCTCGAACCAGCCGCCGAGCGAGAGCAGCACGACCAGGATCCAGACATGCCGCGACAGCGGCAGGCGGTCGAGCCGCGCCGTGATGACCGAGGCGTGTTGCGACGACATGGGTCCCTCCCCCTGCGGTCGACGCGCTCTTGTCCCTGGCGCGTGCCGCCTTCCTATCAAGAGAGGCCGCCGATCGTCTGTCAACGCGGGAGCCTGCAGCGCAGCCGCGCGCGCCGATATGGCCGCGAGCGGTGCGCTGGAAGTTAACGCAGCGTTAACGCCGCGACCGCGAGGCCGGGCATTCGGCAACATAAAATACACGCAGAAGCTTAGCGCGCGTGAAACCTATTCCACATAGATTTGACGATAATCGTATGGGCATTTGCCCCGGCGAATCCGTTCGACCGGGCCATTGAGATACAACCGCAGGTTCACGCAGCCTTGGGTTGGGCGGGCTGCGCAGCACTGATCCTTGGTGGGAGGACCGGACTTGTCCCGTGAATCGCGGCGCGAGCAAAGGAAGGCGAGACGCACGCCGCGGCGCCAGGCAGCGTGGATCGTGCTCGAGGGCGGCGCCCAGGTCCCCTGCGTGCTGTGGGACATCTCGGACGCGGGCGCGCGCATCGCGGCGGCCCGCGCGGGCGCGCTGCCCGACGTGTTCGGCCTCTTTCTCAGCAAGGACGGCAAGAGCCGCCGCTTCTGCCGCGTCGCCTGGCGGCGCGGCGGCCAGCTCGGCGTGCAGTTCGTCGACGAATCCGTCGCCAACATCGACCTCGCGCCGCGCCCGGCCTGGATGCGGCGCGGCACGGCGCCGGCCGCCGCCGCGGCGGCAGCGCAGAAGGCCGCGCCGATGCAGGACATCGACACGAGCCAGATCCTGCTGCCGGGCTATGGGCCGCAGCTCGCCCTGCAGGCGAGCGGCCCCACCTTCAAGTGGTCATCGCTCGCCCGTGGCATGCTCTACCTGCTGATCGCCGCGACCGGCGTGTTCGCGCTCGCCGACATGCTCGACGACGCCGAATGGGCGCAGACCGTCTGCAGCAGCGCGGAGAACTTCTGCCGCCATCCGGAATGGACCGGCGCAGCCGCCGTCGCGATGATGGCGATCTATCTCGCGGTCAGCGGGATGGAGGATTAGCGGCCGGCGGATGAGATCCCGCGGCGGGAGCTTCATTGCCCGTTTGGCGCGCCTTGCGCGGCCTTTAACCATTTCTTAAGCATTCCCCTTGCCTGCCAGCAAAAGTTGTCCGATGGTACCGGCGGAGGGCCGGGCATGTATCGAGTTGCGTTGCTTGCGGTGTGCTTTTTGCTGGCCGGTTGCGCCACGATCGTCAAGGGGACCACCCAGACGGTCGCCATCGATACGCCCGGGGTGCCGGGCGCGACCTGCACCATCGCGACGCAAAGCGGACCGAAGGTGGTGCAGACGCCCGGAACCGTGGTGCTGGACAAAGGCTCGGCGTCGCTGCCGATCCAGTGCACCAAGCCGTGCTACCTGATGGGCTCGAGCGTCATTCCGTCCGGCACGGAGGCGATGACGGCCGGCAACGTCCTGGTCGGCGGCGTCATCGGGCTTGGCGTCGACGCCGCGACCGGCGCGATGAACAAGTATCCCGACGTGATCACGGTCTCGATGGTTCCCGACCAGGCCTGCCAGCGCCCGGCGCCGCCACCGCCGCGGCCGCGGCCGCGCGCGTCGCACACGTAGCGCGATCATCGCTTGACGCGCGCCATACGCCGCGCGAGCACGGCGCGGCCGGGCTCGATCTGCGCGATGAGCGATGACGAGGCCGCCCCGACGGGCGGCCTCTTTTTTGGCACAACACCGATGGGCCGCGTGAGCGCTGGTCGCCGTTTCGGATCAGGCGCAGATCGCTACCTGCCGCAGTTCCACATCGGCCCGATCGGCGTCTGTGTCCAGCACGGACCGAAGCCGCCGCCGTTCCAGCGGCCGCGATAGAAACCGGGGCCGCCGTACCACCAGGTCGGCGAATGGGTCCAGTAATTCCGGCGCGGCGGCTCCGCCTCGGGCGGCACGTAGCCGGGCAGAAAGCCGTAGCCATGCCAGCGGCGCACCGCATGGCGCTTGTGCGTCGCGGGTGCGCCGGCGCCTGTCTCGGTCGACACGGCGGCGCGCGCCGGCAGCGTCAGCACGGTGGCGAGAGCCGCGAGCCAGACGACGCCTCGCAGCGAACCCCCGCAACCTTGCCGCGCGGCGCGAGCGCCGCTCAATGGACGAGCGCCCGGGCGGACGCGGATTTCGCCGGCGCGACCGCGGTAGCGGCGGCGGCCGCGAGCAATGCGCGGCCTTTCGCCGTGAGCGTCACGCGCGACTGGTTGCGGGTCGCGCCGCCCGCAAAGGCGACGAGGCCGTCGAGGATCGCATCCTCCCAGATCGACAGCCGCGGGCAGGTGCTGCGCCAAGCCTCCATGGCCTGCGCATAGGTGCGCGGGCTCTCGCCAACCCAGGCGAGAAACTGCAGCGTCAGGGCGTGCGCGGGATCGGGCATGGGGCCACCTTGCGAAATGGCGAATAGCGAATGGCGAGTAGACCGAGTTGATTGTAGTCTAACTACTCGCTACTCGCTACTCGCTACTCGCTACTCGCTACTCGCTACTCGCTACTCGCTACTCGCCAACTCGCCCACGCCCATGACCAAAGCCTTCCGCTTCGACACGACCGGCGGCCCCGAGGTGCTGCGCTTTACGGATGTTGAGGTGGGCGCGCCCGGGCCGAACGAGGTGCGCCTGCGCAACACGGCGGTCGCGGTGAACTACCGCGACGTGCTGGTGCGGCGCGGCGCTCACCAGGTGACGCTGCCGTCGGGGATCGGCCTCGATTGCGCGGGCGTGATCGAGGCCGTCGGCGCCGGCGTGACGGACCTGCGGGTCGGCGAGCGCGTCGCCTGCGTTGCCGGCCCGGACGGCGCCTACGCGGAAAGCCGCATCGTCCCGGCGGCGCGCGTGGTGCCGCTGCCGCCCGCGATCGATGCGCGCACCGCCGCCGCGATGATGATTCGCGGCATGACGGCGCGCTACCTGCTGCACGAGACCTACCGGGTGCAGGCCGGCGACACCATCCTGGTGCACGCCGCGGCGGGCGGCGTCGGCCTGGTCATGTGCCAATGGGCCAAGCACCTGGGCGCGACCGTGATCGGCACGGTCGGGAGCGCGGAAAAAGCCGCGGTCGCCCGCGCGCATGGTTGCGACCACGCGATCGTGCTTGGCGCCGACGGCAACGTCGATTTCGCCGCGCAGGTGCGCGCGCTCACGGACGGACGCGGCGTCCCGGCGGTCTACGACTCGATCGGCCGCGCGACCTTCGCGGGCTCGCTCAAGTGCCTGGCGCGGCGCGGCGTGCTCGCCTCGTTCGGCGAGGCCTCCGGCGATCCGGAGCTGATCGCACCGCGCGCGCTCGGCACGCTCGGCTCCGTCTACGTCACGCATCCGAGCCTCGGCGACTACACGGCGACGCGCGCCGAGCTTCTGGCGACCGCGAACCACCTGTTCGACATGGTGGCGAGCGGCCGCATCCGCATCGCGATCAGCGCCGCGTATCCGCTCGCCGAGGCCGCACGGGCGCACGCCGATCTCGCGGCGCGCCGCACCACCGGCTCGATCGTGCTGATTGTCTGAGCGCCGCGCCGCCGCCTTGACCGGGCCTGCGAGTTGCACCGACTCATGCGCCCGCGGCGCGCGATTGCTTCGCTTCGCTCGCAATGACGCTCAAGCCCATGAGTTCCAGCACCGCGCGGCCGAGCAGGCCGTACGGATTGGCGAGCGTCTCGGGAATTTCGAAATGGTTGTAGCCCTCGCCGACGATCAACCGGACCGGTTTGCCGGCGGCTTTCAGCGCCGCCGCGAACTCGCGGGTCTGGCGCTGGAACTCGGGCGTCTCGTAGGTGCCGTGGGCAAGCACCACCGGGCAGTTGATGCGGTCGAGATGGCGCTGGGTCGAGAGCTCCTGCTCCATCGCGTCGGTGAACTTGACGTAGGCGCCGCGCTTGGAGAGCCGCACCGGCTTGAGGTCGTACATGCCGGAGGAAAGCAGCGCGCCCTTCACGATGTCCGCCGGCAGGCCGAAGTCCTTCTGCCAGTCGGTAATCAGCACCACGCCGCCGAGATGCGAGCCGGAGGAGCGGCCCATGATGTAGATGCGGTTTGGATCGGCGCCGAAGCTCTTTGCATTTTGGCAGACCCAGGCAACGCCGCGGCGCACCTGCTCGACCATCGGGAAGAGGCTGCCGCGCGCCTCGATCACGTTGATGAAGTCGAGCACCGCGAGGTGCGCGCCCGCATTGACGAAGAGGTCGGCGCACTCGGCATTGTCGGCGGCGCTGCCGGCGCGCCAGGCGCCGCCATGGATGAACACCATCACGGGCGCGTTCGGCGCCTTGGTGACGTAGAGGTCGAGCATCTCGTGCGGCGTCGGTCCGTAGGCGAGGCGCTGCGGCTTGAGCCGCGCGCGCACCTCGGCGCTGTTGACCGTGCGGCGCTTGGCGACGTGCGCGGAATTAAGCGCGTAGACGGCCTGGTCGTAGGCGTCGTCGAGCTCCTTCTGGTCCATGTCGAGCCAGACGCGCGGTCCTTTCTGGCGCGCCGCCGCCCCTGCTGCCGCCGTCATGCCCACACCTCGCGCGCCAACGTCGTCATTCGCCGATGTCCTCGCTTGTTGTCGGCGCAAGCTTAGCGCATGTTGCGCCGGCGCCGCCACAGCCGCCCTCCGCCGATGGATTTTCGCATGCTGCTTCTTCGCCTCGCCGCCACGCTCGTGCTGCTGGTCGCATCCGTCGGAGTGACGCAGGCGCAGGAGTGGCCGAGCCGGCCGCTGCGCATCATCGTGCCGTTCCCGGCCGGCGGCAGCGCCGACGCGCAGACGCGGGTGATCGCCGAGGAGCTCGCAAAAGCGCTCGGCCAGCCCGTGGTGGTGGAGAACAAGGCGGGCGCCGGCGGCAATCTCGGCGCCGCCACGGCCGCGCACGCGGCACCCGACGGCTACACGCTCTTCCTCGCCACCACCGGCACGCATGCGAGCAATGCGAGCCTGTACAAGAACCTCCCCTACGATCCCGCCAGGGATTTCGCCCCGCTCACGCTGGTGACGCTCAATCCGCAGCTCATCGTCGCGGGCGCGAAATACGATCGTCTCGACTTCAGGCAATTCATCGCCGCGCTCAAGCAGCCCGGACAGCGCACGCAGTTCGGCTCCTCCGGCATCGGCTCATCGACGCACCTCGCCGGCGAGCTGTTCAACCGCGAGACCGGCACGTCGCTCGTGCACGTGCCCTATCGCGGCCAGGGCCCGGCGCTCACCGATCTCCTGGGCGGACGGCTCGACGCCATGTTCCCGCTCGTCGCCGACGTGTTCTCGCTGGTGCAGGGCGGCAAGCTGCACGCCTTCGCGATCATGCGCGAGACGCGCGCCAAGGCGCTGCCGGACGTGCCGACCACCGCCGAGCTCGGCTTTCCGGCGCTCCGCCTCACGCCGATCTGGACGGCGCTCTACACGGTTGCGGGCACGCCGGCGCCGATCATCGACCGGCTCAACCGCGAGATCACGCGCATCATCACGGCGCCGGCCTTCGTCGCGCGGCTCGAAGCCGCCGGCTACGAGGTGCGCGCCTCGACGCCGTCGCAGCTCGGCAGCTTCGCGGCGGCGGAGACCGCCAAATGGGGCGAGATCATCCGCCGCCTCGACGTGCACATGGAGTGAGTGGGCGGACGCTTACTGCTCGCAGGCGGTCTTCACGCCCTGCCGGGCAAGCTCGAGCTGCTTGTTCACCACGCCCATCAACTCGGTCATGTTGTCGCCCTGCTTGACGCAATCGTTGCCGAGCGCCTGCACGAACTTGTAGAAGCCGACGAGCTCGCCAGCGACAGCGCAGAAGCGCTTGCGGACCGCATCCTTTTTCTGGTCGGTGGCGCCGCCCGGCAGCGCCTTGAACTCGGTGAGGATCGCCTGCACGCGGTCGTTGGCGTTGGCGAACAGGCCATCGTAGGCGTTTCCGATCTTGTTGCAGTCGATGCCGGACGCCGCGGCGGCGGAGGCCGACAGCATCAGCAGGCCGGCGAACGCGGCGGTCTTGAACGAAACGGCCTTGAATCCAGGTGCCTTGCGGGCAAAAGGCGGGAAGGTGGGCGGCATGGTTGCTCCTCGATGGCAATGGCGCGGCCGCATCATACACGCAAACGCGGCGGCGCGCCTCACCCGAGATTGAGCTCCTTGAAGAAATCGTTGCCCTTGTCGTCGATGACGATGAAGGCCGGGAATTTCTCCACCTCGATGCGCCAGATCGCCTCCATGCCAAGCTCGGGATACTCCACCACCTCGACCTTCTTGATGCAGTGCTCCGCGAGGTTCGCGGCCGTCCCGCCGATCGAGGCGAGATAGAAGCCGCCGTGCTTCTTGCACGCCTCGCGCACCGCCGGCGAGCGGTTGCCCTTGGCGACCGAGATCATCGAGCCGCCCGCCGTCTGGAAGGCGTCGACGAAGGAATCCATCCGACCGGCCGTGGTCGGCCCGAACGCGCCCGACGCGTAGCCTTGCGGCGTCTTGGCCGGACCCGCGTAGTAGACCGGGTGGTTCTTGAAATAGTCGGGCAGCCCCTGCCCGCTTTCCAGCCGCTCGCGCAGCTTGGCATGGGCGAGGTCGCGCGCGACGATCATCGGGCCGGTGAGCGAGAGACGCGTCTTGATCGGGTATTTGGCGAGCTGCGCCAGGATGTCCGGCATCGGCTTGCGCAGGTCGACCTCGACCACCTCGCCGCCGAGCGTCGTTGCGTCGATCTCGGGGAGATATTGCGCCGGGTGGTGCTCGAGCTCCTCGAGAAAGACGCCGTCGCGCGTGATCTTGCCCATCGCCTGGCGGTCGGCCGAGCAGGAGACGCCGAGGCCGATCGGCAGCGAGGCGCCGTGGCGCGGCAGGCGGATCACGCGCACGTCGTGGCAGAAATATTTGCCGCCGAACTGGGCGCCGACGCCGAGCGACTGGGTCATCTTGTGGATCTCGCGCTCCATGTCGAGGTCGCGGAAGGCGTGGCCGTCGGGCGAGCCCTGGGTCGGCAGGTCGTCGTAGTAGCGGCAGGAGGCGAGCTTGACGGTCTTCATCGTCATCTCGGCGCTGGTGCCGCCGATGACGATCGCGAGGTGATAGGGCGGGCACGCCGCGGTGCCGAGCGTGAGGATTTTCTCCTTGAGGAACGCGAGCATGCGGTCGCGCGTGAGGATCGACGGCGTTGCCTGGAACAGGAACGACTTGTTGGCCGAGCCGCCGCCCTTGGCGATGAAGAGGAATTTGTAGGCGTCCTCACCGTCGGCGTAGATCTCGACCTGCGCCGGCATGTTCGACTTGGTGTTGGTCTCCTCGAACATGGAGAGCGGGGCGAGCTGCGAGTAGCGCAGGTTCTTCTTCAGGTACGCGTCGCACGCGCCGGCCGCGAGCGCGGCCTCGTCGTCGCCCTCGGTCCAGATCAGCCGGCCCTTCTTGCCCATGATGATGGCGGTGCCGGTGTCCTGGCACATGGGCAGCACGCCGCCGGCCGCGATGTTGGCGTTCTTGAGGAAGTCGTAGGCGACGAACTTGTCGTTGTCGGAGGCCTCGCGGTCGGCGAGGATCGCGGCGAGCTGCTTGAGGTGCCCGGGCCGCAGCAGATGATTGATGTCGATGAAGGCGGCCTCCGCCAGCAGGCGCATGGCGTCGCTCGACACCACCACGACCTCCTTGCCCATCACCTTCTCGACTCGCACGCCGTCCGCCGTGAGCTTGCGGTAGGGCGTGGAATCCTTGCCGAGCGGAAACAGAGGCGTGTGGCGATAGGGCGGAACGATCTGGGCGGGCGCGTTCATTTGGCGATGTCCTGTGCGGCGCGTGCTGGGATCTGCGCCGTTTTAGGCAGTTTGCCGGGGCTTTGAAAGCGGTCCGGGCGGTGATCCTGCGGGCTGCGGGCGTCTCGACTTGTCCGCCGTAGCCCGAAGGGCGAAGGCGGAAGGATGGGCGGCCGCTGACTCGCGGCCCATGGTTCGAGACGGCGCGCGTTCCGCGCGCCTCCTCACCATGAGGAGGAGTTCCTGTCGGGCGCCTTCACGCATCCAGCTCCCTGTAACACCGGAAGACGCCCATCTCGTTGAATGGAATCCTCCGCTCGCTCGCGAGATACGCCGCGATGCGCGGACGCTTGGCCACGCGCTCGTGCACCGCGACCATACGCGGGATCTTCCTCTCCAGCCGCTGCATCATCTGCGGGAAGGCGTAGCGCAGGCCTTCGACGATCTGGAACAGCGAGAGGTCCGGATAGGTCAGGCGGCGTCCGAGCAGGAACGGGCCGCCGCTCTTCTCGATCACATCCTCGAAATAGCCGAGGAATTTCGGCGGGCGGTTGTGGCGGAAATTCTCGCTCCGCCGCTTCGCCTCCTTCCTCTGGTCCTCGTAGTAGAGCGCCGACGCGATCGGATGGTGGGTGTCGTGAATCTCGACCAGGAAATCCGCCATGGTGAGCTGCAGCTGATGCGCCCACAGGCGGCCGGGCTCGGGCCTGGGCGCGAGGCCGTGGCGGCCGCCGAGATAGAACAGGATGTTGGCGGTCTGCGCGATGACGAGCTTGCCGGCCCGCAAAAACGGTGGCGCGAACGGCCGATGGTCGAGCCGCGCGCTCGCCATCAGCGCGAGCATCTTGTCGATGCCGCCGCTGCGGCGCGCGACGTTGACATAATCGGCGCCCGCCTCCTCCAGCGCGAGCCGCACGAACTCGCCGCGGCCCTGGATCTCGGGCCAGTAGTAAAGCTCGTATCGCATGGGGCGCCTCGCGCTGTCGCTGTCCGTGACGAAGCTTCCGCCCGACCGGGCGCAAGATCAAGCTTGCGCACGCCATGCAGTCGCGCGGCGCGGGTATACGGATTTGGCCTGCCGAGCGCGGCGCCCGCATGGTACCAAACGGCCTCCCGCCGACGCCGTTCCGCGCCGTTCCCACCGTTCCGCTTGGAGACGACTTCTTGACCGCATCCGGCAGCCTGGAAAGCCGCGCTGCCGCCCGGCCGGGACGGCCGCCGCGGCAGGAACGGATTCCGCTCGGCATCGTCTACATGATCAGCGCGACCGCGCTGTTCGCGGCATCGAGCGCCGTCTCCAAGCTCCTGGTCGTCACGTATCCGGTCGGCGAGGTGCTGTTCGCGCGCAATATCGTCGGCCTCGTGGTCGTCAGCGCCTTCATCCTGCCGCGCCTCGGCCTCACCGTGTTCGAGACGCGCAAGCTGCCCTCGCACGTCGCACGCAGCGTGTCGCAGTGCTGCTCGCAGACCTTCATTCTGATCGCCTTCAGCATGCTGCCGCTCGCCGGCGCGGTGGCGATCAATTTTTCGGCTCCGCTGTTCGCCACGCTGGTCGCCGCGCTCCTGTTCAGGGAGCCGGTCGGACCGGCGCGCTGGCTCGCGCTCCTGGTCGGCTTCGTGGGCGTGCTGCTGGTGACGCACCCGGGTGTCGGCACGTTCCAGCTCGGCTCGCTGTTCGCGCTCGGCAACGCGATCCTCTACGGCTCGGTCACGATCGGCGTGCGGCGCATGACGGCGACCGAGTCGACCGAGACGCTCACCATCTACCAGATCCTCTTTCTCACCTGCTTCTTCGCGCTGACGCTGCCATTCGCCTTCGTGACGCCGAGCTGGAACAACGTCGGCATCATGGTCTTCAACGGCGCCGCCAATGCGCTGGGGCAGTACTGGTGGACACGCTCGCTTTACCTCGCGCCGACCTCCGCGGTGGTGCCGTTCAACTACTTCTCGCTCGTGTGGGCGATGATCCTCGGCTTTGCGGTCTGGGGGGACGTGCCGACGCTGCCGCTGCTCGCGGGCTCGGCGATCGTCGTGGTGTCGGGGCTCTTTCTGTTGTGGAGCGAGACGACAGGGAGACGGCGACGAGCCAAAAGGAACTAGCGAACGGCAAGTGGCGAGTAGCGAATGGGTTGAAACGCTGCATTCTATTCGCTACTCGCCATTCGCCATTCGCCATTCGCAATCACGAACATCGGGAGGAAAATCTCATGAGCTTGCAAGTTCGCCGCATCGTCACCGGGCACGACGCCAAGGGTAACGCCATCGTCACCATCGACGAGATGACGAAGAACGTCGTCGCCAACCGGCCGGGCGCGCAGTCCTCGGTGATCTGGTCGACGACCGGATTCCCGATCGACAATGACGGCAACGAGGATCCGTCGGGCCGCAAGTTCGGCCTCACGGTCGACAACGGGACGGTGTTTCGCGTGCTGCGCCTCGAGCCCGGCAACGGCCCGCGCATGCACCGTACCGATTCGATCGACTATGCGGTGGTGATGGCGGGCGAGATCGACATGGAGCTCGACAACGGCGTCTCGGTGCACCTCAAGGCCGGCGACACGCTGGTGCAGCGCGGCACCATCCACAACTGGATGAACCGCGGCAAGGAAGCCTGCGTCATCGCGTTCATCCTGATCAGCGCCAAGCCCGTGAGTGTCGCCGGCAAGATGCTGCATGCGGAGGGGTGAGCGCTTAACGCCACACGCGCATGCGCTTGCGCCCCTTCCCCGCAAGCGGGGGAGAGGGCGCAAGCTCAGTGCCAATCTCACTTCACCGCGAAGCAGTAGAACAGCCCGGCCCCGCCGGTTCCCTTGAGGTCGTCCTGGCCGCAGCCGCCGCCGGGGCCGCGCGAGGGATGCGACGAATTCCACGACTTCGACGCGTCGTCGTCGCGCAGGCCCTGGCGATCGATGTGGCCGAGCATGGCGGCGCCAGCCGCGGCGCTGGTCCAGTTGTGGCAGGTGCGGTCGTCATTGCCCGTGAAGGCGCGGCCGTCGGGTTGCGAGCCGGTGAGCGCGTCATGCATGTTCGGCTTGTCGCCGCGGCCGTTGACCACGCCACCCTTCTCGGTGAGCGAGTTCTCCTTGGTGAGCTTGTTGTTGGCGCTGTGCAGGTCATCGACGCTGGTCGCCACCACGACGCCCTTGGCGTTCTTCCACGGGCCCGTGCCGATGCGGTCGCGGGCGTTCACGGCGCCCGGCCCTTGCGTGCTCAGATAGGCGTGCCAGGTGTGGCTGCCGGCGCCCGCCGCGGCGGCGAGATCCTGGCAGTGCTTGTCGGCGCCCGTGAGGCCGCCGAGGTTCGCGCCATTGCCGAGACCGACGCTGGTGACGAAGAACGTCATGTCGGCCTGCTGCGCCCGCGCGCTTGCGGTGCCGAGCAGCGCCGCGGCCGCAACTGCAAGCAAATATCCAGTCTTCCTCATGCGAGCTCTCCCATGATTTTCTGCGCTGCCATCCTCGCCTGAGGACATGGCAGCGTGATGATAAACCCTGCGGCCCCGGCAATATTCCGCGCGCACGCCGCGCCAAGGGTAATGGACGAACGGCCGGTTCAGTGCTGTCGCAAGCGCTGCTCGCGCACACTTGCGGCGCGTGCCAGGCTTGCATCGAGGTCGCCCGCATCGACGCCATCGCCCAGGATGGCGTCGATCACGCGTCGCACCTCGTCGGCGGAGACGCGGATGGCACGCTCGCCCTCGACGCTCGCGCGGCGCACGTCGTCGTCACTCGTCGAGAGGATCTCCTGCGCGAGCGCCTCGAGCAGCCGCGCCAGATCGATCTGCGGATCCCACTGCGTCATGGCTCGCCCCATTCGAGTCCGCGCCGCAGCAGCGCGCGGCGCATGCGCCGCCGGGTTGTGTCGTAGTCCCGCTCGGACATGCCGTAGAGGCGGCAGATTTCCGCCGGCGTCAGGCCGTCGGCGAGGCCGGCGATCACCTTGAGCGCGGCCGGATCGGCGCAGAAGAGATCGTTGACGGCGGCGAGCGCCTGCGCGGCGGCAAGCGCGCGTTCGGGATCGGCGGCGGGCTGCGCCTCGCTTTCGCCGAGGTCGTCGTCGTGCGCCAGCAGACGCCCCTCGCGGCGGGTGCGGCGCCATTGATCGTCGCAGATGCTGCGCATGATGCTCGACAGAAAGGCGAGAATCGGCACGCCGGGCGGCCACTTGCGCGAGCCGTCGAGCGCCCGCGCGATCGCCTCGTGCAGAACATCGGACCATCCGAGCACCTCGGGCAGGCCGCGCGTCCACAACCGCGCCAGCGCCTTGAGGCGCACGAGGTCAGCGGCGGTGAGCGCATGAATCGCACGCGCAACGTCGACAGTCGTGCCGTCGACGGTGGCGATCCGCCTTCCGCTGCCTTCGGTGAACCGCTCCATCAGGAAAATATACGCTCCACCGGCGCGGGTGCGGACACGGCCGCATCATTTATTTTCGCGTGTCCGCGCCGCGGGTGGCCAGGCGAATGTTCAGCGGTCGAGAACGAAACGCAGAGGCGGTCGATGGCGGAGATCGCGGCGGCACGCCGCTGGTATGCGGAGGACCTGCAGCTGCGCGCGCCGGTCCGCAGCAATCTGGCGATCGTCGATGCCTTCGCGGCCGTGCCGCGCGAGCGCTTCCTCGGCCAGCCGCCATGGATCATCCGGCCCGATCGGCTCATGGAAAGCTCGTTCGCGGCGCCCGATGCCGAGATACGCTGGCTCTATCATGACGTGCTGGTGTCGATCGATGCGGCGCGCAAGCTCAACAACGGCCTGCCGAGCTTCTGGGCGCGCAATTTCGACCATCTCGACCTGCGGCCTGGCCGGCGCATCCTGCAGGTGGGCGCCGGCACCGGCTACTACGCGGCGATCCTCGCCGAGATCGTCGGTGCCGACGGCCGCGTGGTCGCGGTCGAGCATGACGCCACGCTTGCGTTGCGGGCCTGCGCCAACCTCGCGCCGTGGCCGCACGTGGAGGTCATTGCCGGCGACGGGCGCACGCACGACGCCGGCGAGATCGATACGATCGTCGTCTTCGCCGGCTCGACCCATCCGGCGCCACTGTGGCTCGATCGCCTGGCGCCCGGCGGCCAGCTGTTGATGCCGCTCACGGGCGACAACTGGTGGGGCTTCCTGCTGCGGGCGACGCACGGCCGCGATGACGACGCGCGGCTCATCGTGTTGCCCGAGGCGCGCAAACGAAACAGGTTCGATGCCGTATCAATCGGGGGAGTCGGAATCTTTCCCTGCGTTGGCGGCCGCGACGAGGCCGCCGCGAAGCGCCTGGATCTTGCGCTCGACACACTTCCAGGCGCATCACCCGAGGATGTACCGATCGAGGCGCTGCATCGCGGCGATCCCGCGCCCGGCGACATGGATCGGGTCTGGTACTACGGGCCAGGCTTCTGGCTGGAGCGGAGGAAGATAGGGAGTGGCGAATAGGGTGTAGCGAGTGGGAACCGAATCGTCGTTGGACGCCCTCCCCTATTTCGCCATTGGCCGAACGATCACTTCTTCCGAAACAGCCCGCGCAGCGTGCTCGCGTCGTCCCACTGGATGTCGGCGATGCGCCAGTCGGCGCCGACCCGCAGGAGCTCCAGCACCACCTTCTCGGCCTTGCCGAAATTGGTGAAGCTCACCGTGACGGTCGCCTTGCTGCCCGCCTCCTTGGCGTCGACGGTCAGGTCCGAGATATCCCATTCCTGGTGGCCCACGAAGGCGTCGCCGTCGAGGGTTGGCGGCTCGCCGCGCTTGTCGGCCGCCGCCTGGTCGTCGAGGATCAGCGAGGCAAGGCCCGGCGTGAAGTAGCGCCGGATCATCGCGGCGCTGTCGAGCGGGATGCCCTTCTGGCCCGCGGTGCCGACATAGCTGCCATAGATCTGCTCGACGAAGCTCTTCGCCGTGGCGGGCTCGGCGGCGCGCGCAAGCAGCGGCTCCGAACTCGCGAGCAGCACGAGGCCCGCCGCAAAGGCGCGGCGCGAGATCGGCATGCGGACCATCGGTAAAATCCTCCTCACGGCTTCCATGCTTGGTCGGTGCGCCGACCCGTCAGGTTCATACGGCCGCCGCGCAAAAAAGTTGCAGTGGCGGCGGGGCTGGCCGCACATTGCAGCGGTCGCAAGAGCCCATTCCGATCCGTGCGATCGGAATGGACTCTTGCCTCCTTTGTTTGGCGCATGTTCTTGTCGGCGAACCGGTGTCCACCCCCGATCAAGTCGGGGGCAGGCTTTCGCCGGAACATGCGCTAGCATGGGCAGAACCGCGCATCCGAATGTGACGCGGGCAAGACGGGAGGATGACCATGATACGTGGGCTGCGCGCAGCGCTCATCGCGGCCGCCATCGCGGGCGGACTGGCGGCGCAACCGGTCGCGGCCGCGGACGCGCCGCGCTTCCAGGTCGATCCGTTCTGGCCAAAGCCGCTGCCCGACAACTGGATCGTCGGGCAGGTCGCCGGCGTCGCGATCGACAAGAACGACCACGTCTGGATCATCCATCGCCCCGGCACGCTGCTCGACGACGAAAAGGAGGCGTTGAAGACGCCGCCGTCGGCGCGCTGCTGCCATCCGGCGCCGGCCGTCATGGAGTTCGACCAGGACGGCAAGCTGCTGCGCCACTGGGGCGGGCCGGGCCCCGGCTACGACTGGCCGAAAAGCGAGCACGGCATTCTCGTCGACGACGAGGGTAATGTGTGGATCGGCGGCAACGACCCGGCCGATGCGCAGATCCTCAAGTTCACGGGCGACGGCAAGTTCCTGATGCAGATCGGCCATGCCGGGCAGACCGCCGGATCGAGCTCGCGCGACACGCTCGGCCGTCCCGCCCACATGATGATCGATGCGGCGGCGGGCGAGCTCTATGTGGCGGACGGCTATCGCAATCGCCGCGTCATCGTGTTCGACGCCAAGACCGGCGCGTTCAAGCGGCTGTGGGGCGCCTATGGCCACGTGCCGAGCGACGAGAAGCTGCCGCCCTACAGCCCGACCGCCGCGCTGCCGCAGCAGTTCGGCAACCCGGTGCACTGCGTGCGGCTGTCGCGCGACGGGCTCGTCTACGTGTGCGACCGCGTCAACGACCGCATCCAGGTGTTTCACAAGGACGGCACCTTCGTGAAGGAGTTCCGCTTCGAGCCGCAGACGCTCGCCAACGGCTCGGTGTGGGACATGGTCCTGTCGAAGGATGCGGACGAGCGCTACATGTTCATCGTCGATGGCGCCAACGAGCAGGTGATCGTGGCGCTGCGCGAGAGCGGCGAGGTGGTCGCGAAGTTCGGCCAGGCCGGCCGCATGGCGGGCGAGTTCAAGTGGGTGCACAACATCGCCATCGACTCGAAAGGCAACCTCTACACCACCGAGGTCGGCTCGGGCCGGCGGGTGCAGCGGTTCAAGCGGATCGAGTGAGCCGGGCGCGGCGCCGGCCGCGAGCGGGGTGCTGGAGACGCATCATCGCAGAATTCTGCAGCACCATGTCGTTGAGCACCCGAGCCGGCGCCATGCCCTGATCATACGAATTGTAATTACCGGCCGTGACGACGACCACGAGGTCGAGCCCGGGAAAGACGAACAGCCGCTGGCCGCCGTTGCCGTATGCGCCGATCATGCGCTCGCGACGCCGCCCTTCCGGGAGATCGAGCACGGCGTCGCTCAGGTACCAGAGATAGCCGTATTGGCGGCGGTCGCTGATGCGCACCGCGGACTGGAACGAGTTGTCGAGCCACCTCGCAGGCACCACTTGGCGTTCGCCCGCCTTGCCGCCGTCGACCACCATCTGCCCGATGCGCGCGAGGTCGCGCGGCCGCATCGCGAGGCCGGAGGCGAAATTCGTCTCGCCGTCGCGGCCGATGCGCCATTCGGTCGGGCCAATCCCGAGCGGACCGAACAGAACGCCGCGCGCATAGTCGTGGATCGTGCGGCTGACGCCCTTCTCGATGATCTTTCCGATCAGCGCGGTCGCGCCACCGCTGTAGATCCAGCGCTCGCCCGCAACCGCAACAATGGGCTGCTCGAGCGCGTAGCGATAGCGGTCGGGTGCCGCCTCCATCGCGGTCTGACCGTTGCGGGGGTCGTCATAGGAGACCTCCTCGTTCCAATCCATGCCGAGCGTCATGGTCATTGCGTGCTTGATGGTCCAGCGCCGGCGCCGCGCCATGTCCGGCAGGTCCGTGTATTGCGGAAACTGTGCGAGCAGCGGCGCGTCGAGCGGCGGGACCTTTCCGGCATCGAGCGCGATCCCATAGAGGAGGCCGATGATGCTCTTCGTGACCGAGCGCAGCTCGTGTGGCCGCTCGGCGTCGAACGTGACGCGCTCGACGCGCGTCCGGCCGCCTTCGATGCGGACCTGATCCTCGCCTTCGTAGTAGCGCTCCGCGACCAGGCGGCCGCGGCGGGTGACGATGACGCAGTGAACGTTGCGCGCCTGTCCGGACAGGATGAACTGGTCGAGCCGCGCGGCGAAACCCGGAGCAAATCCCTCGTCGGCAGTCGTCGTCGGCCATTCATATGGCACCGCGGCGCAGGCCGGGCGGGGATGTCCGGCGAGCGCGACAACACCGACAAGAAGCGTGCGCCGATTGAGCATCGAGACGGTCCGGCAACGGATTTGAAACGTCCGTATTCCGTGTGATCAAATCAAGGCAATAAGACGCCCGCCATCGCGGCCATTGCGCCGATATGGTATAGAGTACGCGACGCATTCAAGGAGGACGCCCGATGCATCGCCGTTCCCTGCTGGCCGCTGCCCTTGCGCTGCCCCTGCTCGCCACCGCCGCGCAGGCCGGGCTGTGGGGTTTCCGCGGCGGGCACACCAATGACACCGGCGGCATCTTCCCGTGGTCGCCGGATCTCGTCGGCCATTATCGCGAGATCGCGGCGGCCGAATGCGCCCGCTGGGACAAGGTCGCGGTCGTCACCAGCGTTCATGCACATTACGGCGACTACGTCGCCTTCGTGTGCCGCTGGCCGCGCGGCTATGACCCGCGCAAGGGGCACTACGGACCATTCGGGGCCTATTGACGATGAACGCGATGACAAGGCAGGCCGACCGGACGGATGCGGCCTGCACCGCGCAGGCACGCGGCCTCGCGCAATGCTGCCGCAAGGCGGTGCCGCTCATCGCCGCCCTCGCGCTCGGCCTCGCGCTCGCGGGCTGCGACAAGTGCGGCGATTTCTTCTGGCAGCAGCGCCAGCCCGGCACATGCCACGGGGCGCCCGCGCCGAACTAGGGCACTGCCGTAGCGCGTGGCGACGCGCTGCAGGCTTAAATCACGTGCCGGCGACCAATATCGAGGGCGCACGGGCGCAGCCTTCGGCATGTCGCTTTTCGGGCCGGCACCGGGAATATATGTGCTCGTGCCCCAACCAAACATTGCTATCGTTCCGGCAATCCAGCCAGGCGCATGGCTCCAAAGCAATCCTCTTCAGCCTCCTTGTGCTTGAATGCGATCGTGCTTTTGGCGACGCGCTCGATCGTGAAATCTGGGTCGAGCGCCAGCACCTTGCCGGTCTCGCCGCGCGCGGCGTCCATCCGGCCCATCCGCGCGTGCGTCGCGGCGAGCCAGAGATGTACGGCGCCGTAGTTCGGCGCCCGTAGCGCGCATTCGCTCAGCGCCGCCAGCGCCTCGGGATATTGTCCGAGCGTATAGTGCGCGAGGCCCAGCCAGTGCGGCGCGAGGGGCACATGGAACGGGTCGAGCCGCATGTGCGCCTTGAGCACCTCGATGGCCCGCTCGCTCTGTCCCGCATAGACCAGCGCGATTGCCATGCGCCAGTCGGTAAAATTGGGGTTGAGCGCCACCGCCTTCTCGAATTCGGCGACCCCCGCGTCGTGCTGCCGCTTCCAGGCCAGCACGACGCCAAGGCTCGCATGCGCTTGCGGCAAATTTGGGTTGAGCTGCACCGCCCGGTTGGCCATCCGGTGCGCCTCGTCGAGCGCCGCCGGGTCCAGGTGATCCTTGTCGAGACGATTGCGCCACGCGATGATCCAGGTGGTCGACAGCGCCGCGTACGCGCGCGCGAAGCCCGGATCAATCGCCAGCGATCGTTTGAGCAGTCGGCGGCTTTCGTAGAGATCGGCGACTTTCACTGTCGACCAATAGCCGGCGAGGATGTCGGCGCCCCGCACGAAATACTCGTAGGCCTGCCAGCTCGCCGGCGGCTTCAACAGGGTGCGCTCGGCCTCCGCCTTGCTGACGTGCGCGACCAGCGTGGTCGCGATCGCGCGGGCGAGCTCGTCCTGGAGCGCGAACACGTCGACGAGCTCGCGATCGTAGCGCTCGGCCCAGCGGTGCGCGCCGGTGAGCGCATCGACGAGCTGCGCAGCTATCCGCACGCGACCGTCGTGGCGGCGGAAGCTGCCTTCCAGCACGTAGCGCACGCCGAGCTCGCGGCCGATCTGCCGGACGTCGATCGTCTTGCTCTTGTACTGGAAGCTCGAGTTGCTCGCGATGACGAACAGCTCGGAGAAGCGCGACAGCTCGGTAACGATGTCCTCGGTGATGCCGTCGCTGATGTGCTCCTGTGCGGGGTCATGCGGCAGGTTCCTCAGCGGCAGCACCGCGATAGACGGCTTGTCGGGCAGGGCGAGCGCCGGGCCCGCGGGCGCGTCGGCATCGTCGGCGAGCGGCGTTGCCGGTTCGCTTTCCCGGACGGCCGCGACGAAGCGAAAGCCCTTGCGCCGCAGCGTCCGGATCACTTGCTGGCGCTTGCCGTCGTCGCCGACGGCGGCGCGCACCGCATTGATGCGGGTGGTGAGCGCCGAATCGGTCACCGCCCGCCCGTGCCAGATCGAGGCGACGAGCTCGTCCTTGCTGACGACCCGCTCGCGGTTGCGCAATAAATGATCGAGGAGGTCGAACACCTGCGAAGTCAGGGACACCAGGGTCTCGCGGTGCCGCAGCTCGCGCCGGTCGGTGTCGAAAGCATAACCGTTGAAGAAAAAACGCACGTGCTGTGCCCTCTGCACGCTCGGCACCACACCGCCATCTCCTCGATCGGCACGGCGGCCCGGTAAGGAAAATGTAAGCCGGCCGTAAAGTCGCCGCAACGCGGCTATGGCAACGTGACCTCCTCATTTTGGGAGATTCCGATGACTTTCAGCCGCCTTTGTGTCGAACTCGTCGCCCTGTTGCTGTCGCCGTTGGCCGCGTTTGCGCAGGATTCGCTGAAGGCCGAGATCGCGCCGGGAGGAAAGCTCCGGGTCGCGCTGATCGGCGTGCGCGTTCTCGGCGGCGTCGGTGAGCCGGTCGGACGCTTCCTCGCCGAACGCCTCGGGCTGCCGTTCGAGGCGGTGACCTACCCCAACCCGCAAGCGTATGAAGCGAGCTTCGCGGCGCCCACCTGGGACGTTGCGATCGGGCCGCGCGTGCTCGCCCCGGCCGACAAGGCCGACGTGACGTCCGACGCCTGGTTGATCGAGCTTCTCTATCTCGCCGCGCCGGGCCATACGTTTGCTGCCGTCGGCGAGGTCGATCGCGGCGGCGTGAAAGTCGCGACGATCCAGAATAGCCCGTCGGATCGCTTCCTCAGCCGCACGCTGAAATCCGCCACGCTGGTACGCCTGCCGCTCAGCCCGAAATTTCCGGCGGACGCGATCGACATGCTGCGCCACGGCGCCGCCGACGTGTTCGGCGCCGATTCCGGATTGATTGCCGCGATCGCCGGAAGCTATCCGGAAGGCAAGATCGTGCCCGGCGCGTTCAACACGGTGCGCGTCGCGTTCGCGCTGCCAAAGGGCCGCTCAGCCGCGGCGCAGGCGCGGCTCGCCGAGCTGCTTGCCGAAGCAAAGCGAACCGGCGTCGTGCAGAGAGCGATCGAGCAGGCGGGTCTCAAGACGGGCGTGCGGGTGGCGCAGGATTGAACGGCGCCGCGCGACGCCCGCCACCACCACGGCGACCGGTAGCACCGTCGCGATCTTGCCCTTCATGTAGCGCAGCGACACCGCGGCGTAGCAGCCCGCGCCGATTTCCGGTATGCATCGCGCCAGCAGAACCGGGGAGGATCGCATGAACACGCGGCGAAGGCTGCTCGCGGCTACCATCTTCGGCCTGCTCGCGACGCTGCCCGCGCGCGCGCAGACCTATCCGACGCACCCAGTGCGCCTGATCTCGAACTCGGGACCGGGCAGCGCGCTCGACGCGATCCTGCGCGTCGTCGCGCAGGGCCTCTCGCAGGTGTGGGGACAGCAGGCCGTCGTCGTCAACCAGCCGGGCGGCGGCGGCTCGCTTGCGGCGCGCGCGGCATCGACGGCTACGCCCGACGGCTACACCCTCGGCATCATGGCGCTGTCGACCTTCGTGGCGCTGCCGGGCACGGCCGACAATCTGCCGGTGCAGGTGCCGCGCGATTTCACGGCCGTCGGCTTTCTCGGCGGCGCGCCGATGTTCATCACGACGGCGTCGTGGCTCGGGCCGAAGACGCTGCCCGAGCTGATTGCGCTCGCCAAGCAGAAGCCGGGCGAGCTTGCCTTTGGCGCCAACGGCCGCGGCCGCCTCACCCACCTCACGGGCGAACTCTTGCAGGCGCGCGCCGGCATCAAGCTGCAGATGGTCCCCTATTCGGGCGGCACCGCGCAGGTGCTCAACGACGTGATGGGCAAGCGCATCCCGCTGGTGTTCGAGGCCTATTCGGGACTCGCGGGCGCCATGAATGCCGGCACCGTCATCCCGCTCGCGGTCGCGGCGCCGAAGCGGCTCGCCGCCTTCCCCGACCTGCCGACGGTCGGCGAGACGCTGCCCGGCTTCGAGGCCGGCGGCTGGCTGGTGCTGCTCGCGCCCGCCGGCACGCCCGACGCGATCGTCAAAAAGGCCAATGCGGACCTGATCCGCGCGGTCGCGATCCCCGAGATCGCGCGGCGCATCGCGGGTATCGGCTGGGAGGAGCGCCCGCTCTCGCCCGCCGAGACGCTCGCCTTCATCCAGGGCGAGCAGGCGAAGTGGGCGCCGATCGTGAAGCAGATCGCCGAGACGCATTGAAATACCGCCATCGCGCGCCGCAATCCGCCGTTAAGGCCCGCCGTGCTATCGGCGGGCGCATGTGGACGTCGGCGCAGGCCCTGGTGAACTACGGCGAGGCGGTCGGGACGATGATCGTCGCGGGCGCGCTCGCCGACTGGTCGCTCAACGACCGCCAGCGCGGCCGCCTCGGCGGCGCAGCGGCACGCGCGCGCGCCTTCGCGAACGGCATCCGGCAGCGTACGTTGCTCGACCGCTTCGATCATCCGCAGATGCGGCGCAATTTTCTCGCCGCCGTCTTCCTGTGCGATGCGCTCATCGTCTCGTACCTGGCGCACCGGATGGGCTATCGCGGCGCCAGCGCGAGCGCGCGCAATGTGCTGGCCGGCGACTTCCTGCTCTTCGTCATGCCGCTCGGCGTCGCGGCGGCCGCATTGTTCACGGCCGGCCCGCGGCTCATCGCGGCCCTCACGGGCCGCGGCGGGCTCCTCGCGTGCCTCGGCAAATGCATCGTGGCGGCGATCGCGGCCGACGCGCTCGGCTACGGCGCGCTCAAGGTCATGAACGCGACCTTCATGGTGTTCGGGCCGCGCGCATGGCTCGACTGGTGGGATCCGCGGCTGTGGGTCTATGCGGCCGAATACGCAGTCTCCGGCGTGATCGTCAGCGCGATGGTGATCGCGAGCCTGCTGGTCGCACTGCTCGCCGCGGCCGGCCTCGTGGTGGCGCTCATCATGCTGCTGCTGCTGCAGGCCGAATTCCTCGCCGGCATCATCTCGCGCTATCCGCGCGGCTCCCTGCTCGGCTCGAGCATCGCGGTCGCCGGCCTCGCGATCGTGATCAAGGACTGGATCTAAACAATTCGGTAAGCACGCCGCGCGCCGGCAAGCTTCCGTTAACCGCTTTTAAGCCGTGGCGCGCGTTCCATACGATCGACCGTCGGAATTCTCGCGATGCTGCATGACATCCTGGCGCGCCTGAGCGCCTTCGCGTATGCGCCGTTGAGCGCGGGCGACCGCTTCTTCGTCGGCTACCTCGCGGTCGCGCTCGTGTTCGCGGTCCTGGTGCTGCGCCGCGATGCGAGCGGGCGGCGGCGATCGCTCCGCGAGCTGCTCGCTGCCCTCTTCCCGCGCCGCGTCTTCCTGCACGCCTCGGCGCTGCTCGACTACCGCTTCGTGCTGGTCAACTACTTCGTGATCGCGCTGCTCGTCGCCGTCATGTTCCTGAGCGCCGCGACCACCACCGGCTGGATGGTCTCCGGGCTCGAGCTCGCGCTCGGGCCGAACCACCACCCCGCGACGCCGGGCCTCGCCGCCGGCCTCGTCTTCACGGTCGTGGTGTTCATGGCGATGGATTTCGGCAATTTCTTCGCCCACTGGCTGCAGCACAAGATTCCGTGGCTGTGGGAGTTCCACAAGATCCACCATTCGGCCGAGGTGCTCACCCCGATCACGGCGCTGCGCGTGCACCCGGTCGGCGAAATCCTCACCACGCAGGTGATCGCGCTCTGTGTCGGCGCCGTGAACGGCGGCTTCTTCTACATCTACCAGGGGCCGATCGCGCAAATGACCATCGCGGGCGTCAACGCGCTCGATTTCCTCTACTACACCATCGGCGCCTATCACCTCGCCCACTCGCATGTGTGGCTGATGTTCCCGCGGTTGTTACGCGAGATCTTCCTCAGCCCGGCGCTGCACCTGATCCATCACAGCGTCGCGCCCAAGCATCGCGACAAGAACTTCGCCTTCACGTTCACGTTCTGGGACCGCCTGTTCGGCACGCTCTACATGCCGCAAGAGCACGAGAAGGACGCACTCGTGCTCGGCCTCGGCGACGGCGCGGGGCACGAGCTCAGGACCGTGTGGCAGCTCTACGCGACGCCGTTCCGCAATCTCGTCACGCGCCACCGCGAGCTGATGCCGTGGCGGACGCAGCGCAAGCCATCCCCCGCGCGGGCCGCGCCGATGGACGGCGTCCCGGCGGAATGAACGCATCGCCAAGACCGCGGCCGCTTCATCAAGAAAATTCGCTTGGACTCAGCAGCCAGGATAGGCAAGCTTCGCCGGCCCGCCCTTTCGCGAGCCCCACGCCACGCGACGGCACCCTGACAGAAGGAGCCAGGCATGTTCACCCACGTGATGGTCGGCGCCAACAACCTTGCGGCGTCGAAGAAGTTCTACGACGCCGTGCTGGGCGCCATCGGCATCGCTGAGGGTCAAGCCGATCCGAAAGGCCGCATCTTCTATCGCTCGAAGAGCGGCGTGTTCGGCATCAGCAAGCCGATCGACGGCCATGCGGCGACGCACGCCAATGGCGGCACCATCGGCTTCGCGTGCGCCACCCCCGAGCTGGTCAAGGCTTTCCACGACGCGGGCGTCGCCAATGGCGGCACCAGCATTGAGGACCCACCCGGTTGGCGCGAGATGCCCGGGGTCAAATTCTATCTTGCCTACCTGCGCGACGCGTGTGGCAACAAGCTCTGCGCAACGCATGTGCATCGCGGCTGAATGGTTCAGTTGCATTTTGCGCAACGCAGCTCACGCTTGGGTCCGGTCATGCCGTGCCTCCATCCGGGCGCCCGACAGCACAATCCGCTGGGCGCGCCCGTTCACGCCTTGACGTGGGCGACGATCGCTGGGTCGCGCTTGTCCCACATCTTCTCAAGGTCGATCGCGTCGCAACGCACCCGAAAGAAGATTTCCAGCGTGTGCAAAGATGGTTTCGCGATCGGCTCAGGTATCAGCGGCACTGCGGCCCGCCTGAGACTGACATGATCATCTGCCTGAGCTGCGGCTGATCCATGACGTCGTTCCAGGTCTTGTTGGCCGCATCGCGGGGCGCAACCCTTCCAGCGGCTCGTTCTGCATATGCCGCTTTGAATACGTCCGCCACCCGACAAACAGCCGGCCGGTAGTGATCGAGGTCTCCGGCGCCTGCCGCCTCGACGGCGGCGAAATATCCCAACAGAAAAATGGTTGGGTAGACCGAGTACCCCATTTTGACCATGGCGCGTGCTGCAAACTCATCTGCCGCCTGCTCCATCGGCTTTCGCGGCGCATCGGGATTTTCCGCGATCTTCCGCGCGTGCCCGAACAATTGATGACCCGTCTCGTGGGCCAGCACCCAAAACATGATCATTTGCGAAAAATAAGCGTTCAATCCGAGCGCAGTCGGATTGCTCATCACTTCCGTCACCTTCGCCTGATCAACTCCCATTGCAGCCGCGAAGGACGGAGTCGGCAAAAGCGCCTGTCCGAGTTGCGCGCGGCGCGTGTTCTCGACCAATACCGCAACGACTTTGTCTTGATATTGCAAAAATACAGTCAGATCTTTTCCAAGCGACAAGTTAAAGACGGCAGCGTTGGCAAATAATGCAATATGGTAGCCGACGCTCGATGTCAGCCTGATATACATCGATCCATTCTGGTAATCCGCACCGGCTCCAAGCGCATTCGGATCATCCGTTACGACGAATTTGACGGCTCTCAGCGTGTTTTTTTCACGTTCAGTCAGGATAGAGTTGATTTGCGGAATGAAATTATTATGGATGAACTCGAAGCCATCCGTCACGATAGCATTGTCCGATACCGACAGCAGAACAATTCCGCGATAGCAGCTCGTTTTCTGCGGCGCTCTGCGCCATCGCGTTGGGCGACAAGAGCCCGATCAACCACAGCAACGCGAACGCCGAACCAAATCGATAGAGCACGTTCACCTTGCACCTCCGCCATCGTCGGCAACAGTCTGCGTCGCCCAAGGGGCGATCTTTTCCAACCGCTCACGCAGATCGGCCGCAAGCGCCTGCTTTTGGCGCTCAAAGGTGGTGGCGTTGGCCTGCCATTCGTCAAATGCCGCTTTTCCGAACTTCTGGACCAGAAGCGCTTGGCGCATTTCCGTCAATCGCGCTACCGCCGATTTGAGATCAGCAACTTGCGCGACCGTCAGGTCGGCAGCCGACCCGGGGGGCTGTGCCGAGACCTGCTTTTCAATCTGGATCAAGGTATTTACCGCACGGACATATCCGAGCGCGATCGTGTCAGCTGAACCGCCGACACCGAGCGCCCTAAGAGTATAGGTGTGTCCAGGGCCGGCATTTGGCGTGACAGTGTATTCCGCGGGACGCAAGAGCACGTATACGAGGACGATCGTTCCGAACAGGGAGAAAAATACTCCCGGCCCCACCGTCTTCAATTCGACTTTCCAGTCGCCAAAAGAGAACGACCCGCTCTGGTTCAGTACTATCGCCCTCGTGAACAAATTCCATCCGAGTACGATGGCGGTCAATGCGGCCGCCACTACGAACAGCCGCTCGAATGCCACGGCAAAAACGGCGATCGTCGGCAATTCCATAGCTCCCCCCAAGCCGTGGCCAATCGATTTTGGCTCGTCCTCTCAATACTGGCGCACCGCCGGTAAATTAGCAACAACCCTCCCGGGCAAATCCAGAGCTTCGAGCGATGACCTTGTACCGTTCGCAGACTGGCGGCGAAGCTCGACGCACGGACGAGTGAAGACCGCCTACCTACCGCGCCGGCACCTCGATCGGGTTGCAGTTGCGGCGCCCTGACTCCATGCACTCCTCGGCCTTGCGCGCGTCGATCATCGCGTTGACGAGCCAGATGCCGCCGCCGATCAGGAGCACCGTGACCGCCAGGATGATCAGGTTGGCCTTGCGCCGCTCGGCGTCGGTTTCCTCCTCGTCGTCGGGCGGAAGCGGTGGCTGCGGCGCTGACATGAAGGGGAGGAAACCGGACTACGACGCCATGGTCTGCTTGACGGTGGCGACCAGCGTCTTGAGCGAGAACGGCTTGGCCAGGAAGGCGTGCTGGCCTTCCGGCGGGTTGCTCTCGAAGGCCTCGCGGGCGTAGCCGGACACGAACAGGATCTTGAGCCCGGGCCGGCGGCGGCGCAGCTCCTTGAGCAGCGCCGGACCGTCCATCTCGGGCATCACCACGTCGGAGACGACGAGATCGATGTCGCCGTCGTGCTTCTCCATCACCTCGATCGCCTCGACGCCGTTGCCGGCCTGCAGCACGGTGTAGCCGCGCGACGAGAGCCCGCGCGCGTTGAGGCCGCGCAAATCATTCTCGTCCTCGACCAGCAGGATAGTGCCTTGTCCCGTGTCGTCGGCGGGCGCGAGCTGGATCACCTCGGCGCTGCGCGCCCCGTTGACCGCGGCGGGCACGACCGGCGCCGCCTCGGCCGCTGCCGCTTCCTCGGCGCTCGCGACGTAGCGCGGCATGAAGATGCGGAAGGTCGTGCCCTTGCCGATCCCGGAATCCGCGTAGATGAAGCCGCCGGTCTGCTTGATGATGCCGTACACGGTCGCGAGCCCGAGGCCGGTGCCCTTGTCCTTCGGCTTGGTCGAGAAATAGGGAAGAAATATCTTGTCGATGATCTCGCCCGCGATGCCGGTGCCCGTGTCGCTGACCTCCACCATCACGTAGTCGGCCGCCGGCATGCCCTTGTACTTGTCGCCGAAGCCGCGCGCCTCCTCGGCCGGGACATTGGCGGTGCGGATCGTCAGCGTGCCGCCGTCCGGCATCGCGTGGCCGGCATTGACCGCGAGGTTGAGCATCACCTGCTCGAATTGGTTGACGTTGATCTTGACCGGCCACAGGTTGCGCGAGCGCACGAGCTCGAGCGCGACCTTCTCGCCGATCATCGTGCGCAGCATGACGGCGAAGTCGGCGACCGTCGCGCCGAGGTCGTGCACCTGCGACATCAGCGTCTGCTCGCGCGCGAAGGCGAGCAGTTGCTGGATGACGCCGACGGCGCGGTTGGCGCCGTTCTTGATCTTCATGATGTCGTCGAAGGACGGATCGGTCGGGCGGTGCCGGTTGAGCAGGAAATCGGTGGCGAGCAGGATGATGCTGAGCAGGTTCTTGAAGTCGTGCGCGATGCCGGCCGCGAGCTTGCCGACCGACTCCATCTTCTGCGCCTGGTTGAAGTCGTTCTGCAGCCGGCGCTGCTCGGTGGTGTCGAGCGCGTAGACGATCGCGGCCTCGCGGTCGCCATGTGCGTCCGCGACCGGCGTCACGTAGAAGCGCGCCCAGCGGTCGTTCTCGCCCGCCATGGCGGGATTGGCCACGGCCTTGTCGACCTCGCCCGCGAGCGCGGCGTCGATCGGCGCGATGTCGGCCTGCCCGCCCGCCGCCTTGGCGAGCGCACCCTCGAGCGGCGCGCGGCCGTCGGCATTGACGAAGTCGAGGATCGAGCTGCCCTCCGCCTCGCCCTTGCCGCGGAAGAGCCGCGCCGCGAGCGCATTGGTGCGCAGGATGCGGCCGGTCTTGTCGACGGTCGCGATGGCGAGCGGGGTGTTGTGGAAGAAGCGGATGAAGCGCACCTCGGCGGCGCGCTGCGCGTCGATGCCGCCGTCGGCGCCGCGGTTGAGCACGAGCGTGCGCGAGGCGCCGGGCGTGCCATCGGCCGCGAACGCGACCTTGTGGTGCAGCCGGACCGGAAAGGCCTTGCCGGCGCGCGTCTTGAGGTCGAGGTCGAGCACCTCGGTCTTGACCTCGCCGGGCTCGCCCGCGAAGCGCGCGAGCAGCGCCGCGCCCTCGCCCGGCACGATGTCGGCGAGCTTGAGCCCGCCCGAGCCGATCTGCGCGAGGTCGTGGTCGAGCCAGCCCGCGAGCGTGGCATTGAAGTAGCCGATATGGCCCGACGCATCGACCGAGAAGAAGCCGGCCGGCGCATGGTCGAGATAGTCGATGGCGTGCTGCAGCCCGATGATCGCGGTCTCGTTGCGGTCGCGGTCGCGCGTCACGTCGGCGACCGACCACACTGCCGTGCGGGCGTCGCGCCCGCTCTCGCCGAGCGGGCGCACCCGCATGCGCAACCAGCGCGCCGGCTCGCCGCGCAGCCCGATGACGCGCACCTCCTCCTGCAGCCGGCGGCCCTCGCGCGCCGCCTTCACGAGCCGGTAGATCGCCTCGGAGACCTCCGGATCGCCGAGAAAGACGCGCTCGACCGGCCGCACGTCGTCGGTGCCGGCCGCGTCGGTCAGCGTGCGGTAGGCCGCATTGGCATAGATCACGCGGCCGGCCGAATTGGTGACGACGATGCCGTCGAGCGAGCCGTCCGCCACGGCGCGGAAAATCGGATTGCCGCGGTCGCGCCCGCCGACGTGCAGGATGCCGGCCGCGGTCGCGAACAGCGAGAACACGCCGATCATGCCGAGGATCGCCAGCAGCGCGAGCACATAGGGCTCGGCCTGCTCGCGGCCGACGAACATCAGGCCGATGGCGGCGGCGACCAGCACGATCGCGACGAGCAGCACCAAGCCGATGCTGCCGCGGCGTTCGGCGCCCACCCGGTCGGTTCCGTCCTCTGTCGCCATCCTGGCTTTACGGTCCCTTGGCCGTCCCGCCCCCTTGAGTGCCATCAGTCGGGGCGGTCTCGCAAGGGGGCGCGGCCGCCGCAAACGTTAACGCCGACGCCGTTACGGCGCGGCGCGCGGCTCGCCGCCGGTCATCCCGCGCGCCGTGCCGTTGAGACGCATCACGTAGCTGATGACCTCGGCCACCGCCTTGTAGTGCTCGGCCGGTATCTCGGCGTCGATCTCGACGGTCGCGTGCAGCGTGCGCGCAAGCAGCGGGTTCTCGACGATCGGCACGCCATTCTCGCCGGCGACCTCGCGAATCTTCAGCGCGATCAGGTCCTGGCCCTTGGCGACGCAGACCGGCGCGTTCATGCCGCGCTCCCACTGCAGCGCGACCGCGAAGTGGGTCGGGTTGGTGATGACCACGGTCGCGGACGGCACCGCCGCCATCATGCGCTTCTTGGTGCGCGCCTGGCGCAGCTGGCGCACCTTGGCCTTGATCTTGGGATCGCCTTCCGTCTCCTTGAACTCGTCGCGCATCTCGCGGATCGACATCTTCTGCCGCTCGTACCAGGTGCGATACTGAAAGAGGTAGTCGGCGGCCGCGATGATGGCGAGGATCGCGACGACGCCGCCGAAGAGCTGCAGCGACAGGCTGCGCGCGAACAGCATGATCGTCGACGGGTCGGTCGCAACCAGGCCTTCGAGCCGCTTGCGCGCGGGCCACAGGATGGCGGCCGCCACCGTGCCGACGACGACCAGCTTGGCGAGACCCTTGAGGAAGTTCGCCAACGACTGCTTGGAGAACAGGCGCTTGGCGCCGGCGAGCGGCGAAATCTTCGACAGCTTCGGGATCAGCGCCTCGGCCGACCACACCAGCCGGTGCTGGATCGCGTTGCCGCCGATGGCGGCGAGCATCAGCAGCAGGAACGGCATGGCGACGGCCGCAAGCGTCTCGAGGCTCAGCGTGCGGGCGAGGTGCATCAGCCCACCGCCGTCGGTCGGGATGCGCGACGCATTGGCCATGATGCCGCGGAAGGTCGCGGTGAGGCGCGAGCCCATCACGCCGGAGAAGCTCAGCAGCACGAGCGCCGCGGCTCCAAGCACGAACCAGGCATTGACCTCCTGGCTCTTGACCACGTCGCCGCGCCGCACCGCCTCGTCGAGCCGTCGCTGCGTCGGGTCTTGTGTTTTCTCGCTGTCGTCCTGTTCTTCGGTCATGCGCGACCCCGCTAGTGCGGCGGATTTGACGTTCCTGTCACTCCGCCGCGAGTCCTCATAGGAACGTCAAATCCAAAAGCCGCACTAGAATCAATAAAGTGGCTAGTGTCCTTTTCGATTCCGACGTTCGTACAGAGAGTGCGGCAAAGTGATACGAACGTCGGAATCGGGACACTAGCGCACGCTGCCGGCGTGCGGCGCGAGCTCGCGCAGCACGGCCTCGATGCTGTCGAGGTAGCTGCCCATCATGGCGGCGAGCACGAGAAAGAGGATGAGGAAGCCGATGAGGATCGAGAGCGGCACGCCGACGAAGAACACCTGCATCTGCGGCATCAGCCGCGACAGGAGGCCGAGGCCGACGTTGAACAGGAGGCCGAACACGAGAAACGGCGCCGAGAGCTGGATGCCGACCTTGAACGCGCCGGCGAGCGTGCGCGTCATCAGCGCGGCCATGTCGCCGGTCAGCGGCACCTCGCCGGGATTGAACAGCGTATAGCTGTCGTCGAGCGCTGCGATCACCAGGTGGTGCAGGTTGGTGGCGAACAGCAGCGTGATGCCGAGGATGGTGAGGAAGTTGCCGATCAACACCCCCTGCTCGCCCTGGGTCGGATCGACCGCGGTGACGAAGCCGAGGCCGAGCTGCTGGGCGACAACCGAGCCGGTGACCTGCAGCGACGCGACCGTGAGCCGCGCCGTCATCCCCAGCACCGCGCCGATCAGCAGCTCCTCGGCGAGCATGACCAGCACGGGCCCGAGCGCGTGCAGGTCGACATGGTAGGCGTCACGGTGCAGCGGCAGCATGATGGCGGCGAGCATCAGCGCGATGGTGAGCCGCAGGCGCGTCGAGATCATCAGCTCGCCGAGCCCCGGCAGCAGCATCAGCATGGCGCCGACGCGGGCGAACACCAGCATGTAGGCCGCCGCCAGCGCCGGAAGGAACGAGATGTCGATGCGCATGGCGGGCCTGTCTGGTGGGCCTATCGGGCGCCCGCGCGCGAACCGGATGTCGCTTTGCCGGACACCCGCACTACCCGCCGGCGACAATATGCGCCGCGAGCCTCGTCATGTGGCCCTGCAGCACGTGGGCCATGAACGGCAGGGCGATCAGCATGGCGACGAAGATCGCGAGGATCTTCGGCACGAAGACGAGGGTCATTTCCTGGATCTGGGTAAGCGCCTGGAACAGCGAGATCACGACGCCGACCACGAGGCCGACGAGCATCAGCGGGCTCGCCACCAGGACGAGGGTGTAGATCGCGTCGCGGGCCACATCGAGCACTTGCGGTCCGGTCATGACTTCTCCTTGGTCGTCATTGCGAGCGGCGCGCAGCGCCGCGAAGCAATTTCGTGCCGCACGTGCATGTGGATCGAGATTGCTTCGTCGCCTGCGGCTCGTCGCAATGACGGGTGCCCCCAACCAGCTAGATCGGCATCTGCATGATCTGCTGGTAGGCGGCGACGACCTTGTCGCGCACCGAGACGAGCGTGTTGACGGCGGTCTCGGTCTCGGCGACCGCGGTCACCACGTCGATGAGGTCCGCCTTGTTGGTGCCGGTGGCGAGCGCACGCGCCTGGGCATCGGATTTCACCCCGGTCTGGCGCACCGAGACGAGCGCGTCCTTGAGCACGTCGCCGAAGCTCGGGCCCTGGTCGGCCGTGCCGCCGAGCGCGGCCGCCCGCTTGATGCTCGCCGCCGCGTCGGTGATGCGCGCCATCTGCGCATAGGCATTGGCCGCAAGTCCGGGTGTCGCCATGATGAGCGTCCTGATCAGCTGTTGCGCAGGATGTCGAGGGTGCGCTGGATCATGTTGCGCGTCGCGCCGATGACGTTGACGTTCGCCTCATAGGAACGCTGGGCGTCGCGCATGTCGGTCATCTCGATCAGCGGATTGACATTGGGATATTTGACGTTGCCCAGCTGATCCGCAGCCGGATTGCCGGGCTCGTACTTGAGGCGGAAGTCGCTGCGGTCGGTGCGCACCGGGCCGAGTGCCACGACCTTGGCGTTGAGCGAGCGGTCGAACTCGGCCTGGAACGTCGGGATGCGCCGACGATAGGGATCGCCGCCCGCCGTCTGCGCGGTCGAGTCCGCGTTGGCGATGTTTTCCGAGATCACGCGCATGCGGCCGGCCTGGGCGCGCAGCCCGGAGGCGGCGACGGCGAGCGATTTGAGGAAATCCATGAGGTACCTCCGGATGACGAGCGATCAGCTCGTCGGCCGCGAGCTTGAGGAGGCTCAAGCTGTGCGTGTAGAGCTGGGTTGCGGCCTGATAGTCCATCTGGTTCGCCGCAACCTTGAGCATCTCGTCCTCGAGGCTCACCGCATTGCCGGCCGGGCGCACTTCGTATTGCTGGCGGTTGCCGGCGAACGCGCTCGAGTTCGGCAAGCCCCGGCAGCTGGCCGGGATCGTCGCGCGCGAGCCGACCCCTCCCCTACCCTCGCAGGCCCACCAGGACGACTCGGCGTCGCACCCGACGGGCGTGATCATCCCGATGCCCGTCACCACCACCCGTCGCTGCATCGCTCATCTCCTCCCGCTCCGGCTCCGATCGTTCAAATTATATGACGATCGTAATTCAAAGTCAACCCCGCTCCCGCGCGTGCCGGATTCCGAAAGAGAGTGCTTGAATGGTGCCGGTGCCTGGTTATCCTGGGCGTGTTAATTTCCTGAAATCCTCACTCCGCCGAGGTTCCTATGACCGGGACATGGACCAAGCCCTCGTTCGAGGAGTTCGACGTCAACGGAGAATGCACGGCCTACGCGGGAGGACTGCGGGCCGAGGCGTTACCGCGCGGCACGGTCCCTGCTCCGCGGCCGGCCACGAGCCCGGACGTTCGGGCGAGCGGTCCCGCGCCGCTCCAGGGTACGAGCCGGTAGTTCACGGCGACCTCCGCGATCTTCCGGGGCGATCATCCCATGCGCGTCAGGCTGCTGGGGACGGCGGCCGGCGGCGGGTTTCCGCAGTGGAACTGTGGCTGCCCCAATTGCCGGGCGGCGCGGTCGGGTGCTGCCGTGGCCGCGCCCCGGACGCAGGCTTCCGTCGCGATCAGCGCGGACGGCCGGGCTTGGTTCCTCGTCGGCGCATCGCCGGACATCCGGTTCCAGATGGAGTCGTTCGCTCCCCTGAGGGGTGACCTGGGCGTGCGCGGCAGCGCGCTGGAGGGGGTCTTGCTGGCGGGCGCGGACCTCGACCATGCGCTCGGCCTGTTGCTCCTCCGCGAGGGGTGGCGCCTCTGCGTGCACGCGACGGCGGCCACGCGCCGGGCGCTCTGCGACGGCCTGCGGCTCGACTCGGTCCTCGGTTGCTATACCCATCTGGAGTGGCGCGACCCTCCGGGGCAGCCCGGGCCGCTCCGGCTCGGCGACGGCGGGCCGAGCGGCTTGCTGTATGCGGCCTTCCCCGTTCCGGGCAAGCCGCCGCGATACCGCGAGCGGGAGGTCAACCCCGGCCCCGGCGACTGCGTCGGCTACCGGTTCGACGACCCGGCCACCGGCGGCCGGCTGGCCGTGCTGCCCGGGGCCGGCGCGCTCGACGCCCCTCTCGTGGATCGGCTCCGTGAGTGCGATGCGCTGCTGATCGATGGGACGTTCTGGAGCGAGCACGAACTGGCGGAGCTCGGCACCGGCGCGGCCTCTGCCTCGGCGATGGGCCACCTGCCGGTCGGCGGGCAGGGTGGCAGCCTGGATATCGTGGCCGGGCTGCCGGCCCTGAGGAAGATCTATATCCACATCAACAATACGAACCCGATTCTGATCGACGGCTCACCGCAGCGCCGGGAGGTCGAGGCCCGCGGGGTCGAGGTCGGCCGGGACGGGCTCGAGTTCCAGGTCTGAACCTTGGCTCGGGGCCCGCGAGGGGAGATGAGGACTGTGGCGGAAGATCGCGGAACCACCCTGGGACCGGGACGCGTTCTTGAACCGTCTCCGGGATGTCGGCCGGCGGGCGTATCACGACAAGCATCCGTTCCACATGGCGATGAACGAGGGTGGGCTGACGCCGGACCAGGTCCGCGGCTGGGTGGCCAACCGGTTCCACTACCAGCGGAATATCCCCATCAAGGACGCCGCGATCCTCGCGAACTGTGCCGACCACGAGGTGCGCGGGCTGGGTCGAGGCGGATCCTGATCCACGACGGAACGCGTCCCGGAGAGGGGGGGATCGAAGCCTGGCTCCGCCTTGGCGAGGCCGTCGGGCTGGCACGCGAGGCGCTGCTGGATGAGCGGCATGTGCTGCCTGGCGTCCGATCGGCGGTGGGGGCGTACGTGCGACTCGCCCGGGACGAGCCCTGGCCCGTCGCGGTCGCGTCGTCACTCACGGAGCTCTTCGCACCGGACCTCATGGCCGAGCGAATCCGGGCGTTCGAGCGGTATTACACCTGGGTGCCCGGCTCCGGGCTGGACTACTTCCGGTCCCGCCTGACCCAGCGCGTACCGACTCGGACGAGGGGCTGCACCTGACCCTCTCTCATTGCACCACGCGCGCTTCAGGAGCGGGCCGTCTCTGCTCTGGTGCGTAAGTGCGAGATCCTCTGGTTGATGCTCGATGCCATCATGGCGGCCTACGGGGCAGGTCCGTGCTCGAGGGAGGGCCGCCATGAGCCAGCCTGCCCAGCCGTGGATTCATGGGTGTTTCCGCCCCCAACTCGCGGAGGGGGTGCGACTGCACTGGGACCGACACGACCAGCAGTCGATCTTGCTTTACCCCGAAGGCGTCCTCCGGCCCAGCGCGACGGGGGTGGCCATCCTCACCCTCTGTGACGGGCGCCGGAGCGTCGATGAGATCGCGGCTGTTCTGGCCGGAATGTACCGCAGAGAGATCGAGGACCTACGCCCGGACCTGATCGACTTCCTCGACCAGTTGCATGCCCGGGTGCTCGTGCGCGCTCCGGTCGGTGACGAGCCGCTCGACTCTCGCACGGACGGCGCAGCGGTCGAGATCCCAGTGCCTCCGGACCCGGCCCCGACCGTGCCGCGCCCGCTCGGGCTGGTGGCGGAGCTGACATACGGCTGTCCGCTGCACTGCCCGGTACTGCTCGAACCCGACGCGGTATCCGCCGAACGATCAGGAACTGAGCACCGAGGACTGGCGGCGCGTCTTCGCGGAAGCCGCATCGATGGGGGTGCTGCATGCGCTCCTCTTCCGGCGGCGAGCCGCTGCTCCGCCCGGACTTGCCCGAGCTGATCGCCGCCGCGCGTGCGGCCGGTCTCTACACGAATCTGATCACCAGCGGCGTCGGGCTCACTCCTCCGCGGGTCGGCGAGCTCAAGGCCGCCGGGCTCGACAGCGTGCAGATCAGCCTCCAGGCCGACCTTGAGGGTCTGGCCAACGGTATCGCCGGGTTCCCCGCGCATGCCGCGAAGCTCCGGGCCGCCCGACTGGTGCGTGCCCTCAGCCTGCCGCTAACGATCAACGTGGTGATCCACCGGCACAACATCGATCGTATCGATCGCGTGATCGCCCTCGCGGAGGCCCTCGATGCGCACCGCCTCGAGCTGGCAAACGTCCAGTTCTACGGCTGGGCGTCCCGGAACCAGGCCGCGCTGCTTCCCGGCGCGAGCAAGTCGAGCGGGCCGAGGGGCTCGCCGCGGCGGCCGGGACCCGACTCCGCGGGAGGATGACGATCCTCTACGTCCGGCCCGACTACTTCGACAACCGCCCCAAGCCCTGCCTCGGCGGCTGGGGCCGGCGCGACCTGACCGTCAATCCCGTCGGCGACGTGCTCCCCTGCCCGACGGCCGGTGGGATCGCCGAGCTGAGCTTCGAGAACGTCCGGAACCGTTCCCTCGGCCGGATCTGGGCCGATTCGGAGGCGTTCAATCGCTTCCGGGGGACGGCATGGATGCCCGAGCCGTGCCGTGATTGTCCCCTGCGCGAGGTCGATTTCGGCGGCTGCCGCTGCCAGGCGGCTCTGCTGACCGGGAATGCGGCGAATACCGATCCCGTGTGCGATCTGTCGCCCCATCACGGGGCGCTCCTGGCCCACCATAACAAGGGCGCACCGCCGGGGCTTCTCTACCGCACCAACCCTGAGCGCGCGCGGCGGATTCACTCCGGCCGCTCTGTTTCACCCCTTCCCCCGATGCCTTAGTCTTGGTTCCCGTTCGTCAGTCCGATCCTCGGGGGCTGGCCGGTTGGTTCGGCCGACCCGCCTGATCGTTGTCAAGGGGCGCAGGGGCGCAGCGCCGGGTCGCCAATGATGACGTAGAGCAGTTGGTTGCGCCGCATCAGGGCCGGCGTATTGTCGGGATCGGGATTGGCGAGCACGAGCGCGTCGGGCTTGAGCTGGGTCCACTCGAGCAAGCCGTCGATCAGGCGCTGGTAGGCTTCGCCGACGGTCTCTCCGTGGAGCAAGGAGTCGAGCACCGGGTAGAGGTGGGGGAACCCTGCATTGAGCCGCATGTGGCCGTAGGCGACGACGGCTCCGTGCTCGATGGCCTCCATGAGGAAGCGTTTGCGGTCGGTGGCGATTTCCGATCCGTCAGGGCCGACAGCCATCTTGGGGAAGTCGGATTGCGCCGGTGCGGCCGAGAAGCACGAGCCGCACAAGATCACCTTGTTGGTCAAAGCAAGTTTGTCGAACGCCTCGACCCGCATCCCACAGGTCATGCCCGGGGCACCGTGGCCGAACATGATGATCAACGATGCGTCGTCGATCGGCGCGAGGCCGGCTCGGGAAGCTGGGACAGGAGCATCCGCGGGCCGCGGGTGGCGGGCCTCCCAGATATCCTTGCCCTCGAGCCGCGGCTGATCGCCGGGGAACTGGCGCACGACCAGACCGGGCGCCTCGATGCCGAGCGCCCGAACCGCTCGCGGAGGATTCCCAGCTTCTGGAGCGACCGCGACCCGTTCGGAGAGCCGTTCAGGAGCTGGCTGATGACGAACGGGTGAAACCCGGAACGCGGCGTCGGCCGGTAGGCGATCGAGCGGTCGATGAGCGCGGCGAAGCTGGCGGCGTCGGGGGCGACGAACAGGCCGGGCAGGGCGTCGAGCTCGGGGTCGGGATCGAGCGTCGACAGCATGTCCCACAGGCCCAGAGCATGTTCTCGCGGAAGCTCTCCAGCCGAGGGGCGACCGCGACGTAGCGGACCTCCGCCGCGACGAGCTGCTGGGCCAGGGCCGTGCGGACCTGCCGATCGGCGAGGGCGTGCAGGTCATCGACCCGGATCATGGTCCCTGCATGATGCTTGGTGAGCCGCTCGAGCGGCTCCAGGTAGGCCGCCTCGCGATGATCGGTCACCACGACGTAGGCGTTCCCCACGACCGGCTGAGGCGCCGTCTGGAGGATATAGCAACTGGTCATCGCCTCCCGCTGGGTCAGCCTGCCGGGCCGGGCCATGCGCTTCACCGTCTCGAGGCGGGGTACCACGAAAGGCGGCGCGACGCCCCCCTGCTCCGGGACCGGCCCCGCCTGCTGCGCCTGCGCCGCGGGGGACACGAGCAACAACCCCACCGCGATCAGCCCTGGGAGCACGAGACCCCGGCCAACCCAGCTCCCGATCGGTGATTCCTGTTCCACGGTATACTTCCTTGGGGGTTCGGAGTGACATCGCGTCGGGGAAGAGCAACCGCGCCGGATGCGAGGCGCGCCGACTGGCCGTTCAGTAAGAGCTCGCGTCGATCACCTCGCCCTGGTTTTTCGAAGCCAGCGCCCGGATCGTGTTCATCGCGGTGCTGTCCTTGAGAAGATCTACGACCGAGCATCGATCCGGTGATAATACTTCCCGCGGCCTGCGGCCACTGCAGTCCAGGGTCCAACCGGACCGACCGACCGGTTAGTAAGACTTGGTTCCCGCACTGAAGCATACCCTGCGCAACGGGAGGCGGGCAAGACCGCCGACGCTTTTGCATGACCCGTCTGATGAAGTATGGACGCCGGGAGTTCGAGCGAGCGGGGCTCATTTGCTCAGAGGTTACGCAGGACCCGGCATGGATTACCCGCGGCGACCACTCCGTCGGGAACGTCGTGGGTGACGACGCTGCCCGCCCCGAGGACGCTCCGGTCCCCAACCCGGACACCCGGACAGAGGATCGCTCCGCCGCCGACCCAGACGTCCGATCCTATCACGACGGCCGCCGGAGTCCAGCGCTGCGCGTTGCCGGGGGGCGATCGGATGGGTGGCCGTGTAGACCTGCACCGCCCGTCCCGAACAGGACGTCGCCGCCGATCGTGACCGGGCCGGGGTCGAGGATCAACACAGTTGAAGTTGAAGAAGACGCGGTCGCCGAGGGATGTTCCCGCCGTAGTCGCAAGAAGAACGGCGGCTCGATCGCGATGCCCTCCCCCAGGTCGCCGAACACCGCCCGAGGAGCCTCCTGCGCTGATCCTGCTCCTCGTCGTGCGAGGCGTTGTATGCCGGAGCAACGGGCGCGTCTCTCCACCGCGCGTCGACCAGGTCGGGGTCGGATGCGTTGTAGTGCGTCTCGGTGACCATCTTTTCGCGTTCGGTTGCCATTCTGTCGGCCCCCGGGTCGTGACGTGAGTGGAGGTAGAGGATCTTTATCGGGGGGATACCTGTGCCTGTGCTGGCGTGCGCGAGCCAGTACTCGGCCTCGATCCGGTAGTACTCGACGGCACCGACCTCGATTCTTGTCCAAAACCAAGCCGCCGGACCTTCTTGAGCAACTCTTCCAGCTTCTTCATCCGATCGAGGTGCGCTTCCAGCGCGGCGAGCTGGTCGGGCTTCTTGTCACTCAGATCAAACTGATCTGCAGGACGAAGTGCGACCAGACGTAGACCGGGAAGGCATTGGTCCGAGCCTGCGTGGAATAGACCAGGTTTCTTCGAACTGTTCTGGGCGGCCCGGTGGTGCGCCGCAACAGTCCCGCCAGCGCCGCGACCTGGTCGGCAGGAATCAGGGCGGGTGGCGGGGGTGGTTCCGGAGGAGCCGGTGCGAATGAGACAATCGTGAGGAGAAGACCAAGAAGGAAGGCCGGGGATTTTCCGCTCGAGAGCATGTCTCTCTCCGTATGGCCGGATGGCGGGATTGCGGGACCTCGGTCGAGGCGTCGCCAACCCTCCCACCAATACTCGAACTGGCCGCGTTTGCCCACCCATCACCACCCATCCCGGCGCGTGCCCGAGATTCCGGGTCTGGGCGACTTCTGCCGGGAATCGGCTCGGCGGCGCGAGCCCGAGGATGGACCAGACGATCAGGCCGGCCAGGGCGATCGTGCCGGCGATCGAAAGGCCCAGGCCGGCCTTGACCGAGTCGGGCTCGTACGTTAGACAAGCCGATGCGTTCCCGCCTTGACGGCCGCCCGGCATCGCGTGGTTGGTCCGATAAATCGGCGCCGCGGCGCCGTCGATGGTCAGACGCCAGCCGGGATAGAAGGTGTCGGCCAGGACAACGAGGCCGGGGTGGTCGAGGACGGCGGTCAGCGCAACACGCTGGGGCTCGTATTCGGTGATCGTGACCGACTGGTTGCGCGACGGGGATGCGGCGCTGAAGCCGGTGAGGAGCACCGGTTGATCGGTCTCGACGAAGGCCATCGTGTGCAGGCTGTGGATCGGGCGCGGCGGGTCGCTCCAGAACGCGCCATTCTCGTACAGCAGCTCCTGGAGTAAGAGGAGCCGGTCGTCATCGGGCTGGTCCTTGAGGCGGAGCACCGAGACGGGCTTCCGCACCCGCGCAAGTGGACCAGCCAGGCGCGGGGGAATACGGACAGGTTCTTGAGAAGCATCCAGTCAGCGCGCTTGGCCCAGGAGCCGGGCCCTTTGGCGGTCAAGAGGGCGGCGTCCGGGTGGATGAGCTTGGTGCCGGGCAGCAAGGTGGCGAATCCGCCTCGCCCGAAGTCCAGCCGTCGCCATTGATCGGGACGATGAAGTAGCGATCATTCCAGAGGTCGAATGCCGCCTCGGGATGTACAGGACATTCGCCCCCTCGGCCAATAGAACCGGGATGCCGCCCCGACCGTTGCGCAGCGATTGCATCATATCCCGTTTAGTAGCGGTAGTCCCGAAGGGACACAAGTTCACCATCGTGTTCGGACGTATCTCAGGAGCACCGGATGGAAACACCACGAGACCGGTCCGCCTTCGCGACGTGCCCAAGACTCGTGTCCCTTCGGGACTACCGCTAAACGGGATTTGAGACTGCTTCTATTCGATCAGCGGAAATGGTATTACTTGCTCAACGCCAGCATTAGAAACCGAGGGCCGCCAGAACATGGCTGATACGCGTGAGCCGCAATACCAGCGGTGTGTGGATCTTCGCAATGAGAAGGGTCTGAGCAGCCTCGGGCTGATGACCAACCAGGTCTGGCAGGACGATCCGCGCCGGCTTGGCTTCGTTCTGGCCCGATACAAATTTGTCGCCAAGATGTTCAGCGGGCTGGAGCGGGTGCTGGAGGTTGGCTGCGCACGTGCGTTCGGGACGCGATCGTGCAGCAGGAAGTGGGACGGGTGACCGCCGTCGATTTCGATCCGGTGTTTGTGCAAGACGTTCACGAGCACAATGGATCCCCGCTGGCCATTTAATGCAAGGTTCACGACATGCTCGCCGGGCCGGTGGAGGGTTCGTTCGACGCGGCATACGCCATCGATGTGCTTGAGCACATCGCACCCGAGCAGGAGGAGTCATTTATTTCCAACATGGCCCGATCGCTTTCGGATCGCGGCCTGATGATTGTCGGGATTCCCTCGCTCCATTCCCAAGTCCATGCCAGCCCCCTGAGCCGCGCCGGGCACGTCAACTGCAAGGATGCTGCAGGCTTGAAAAAGACGATCTTAGGCCAGTTCCATCACGTCTTCATCTTCTCCATGAATGATGAAGGTCATGCATTTGGGATTTTATCCATTGGCCCAATACCTCATTGCTTTATGCGCCGGGAAGCGCACCTGAATCGCATATTCGCGGTGGGATGAGCATATGGCGGCAGCGGAAAAGATCCTCGTTGTGCGGCGCCGGGGGAATGATCGGCCGGGCGCTCGCCACCCAACTAGCGGTCGAGGGCCATTCGGTCATTCGGACGACCCGAAACGGCGAAGAAGGGTCGCTCCCATTGAATCTTGCCGGCGACATCACCTCCTGCGCAGTGCCGGCGGGGGTCACTATCGCGTACCTTCGCTTCCATCGGTTCGCTGGAGCGCTGCCGGCTACCTGCGGAAACCGCCGCCGTGAACGTCACCGCGACGCTTCGCCTGGCGGAGATGCTCACCAGCAGAGATCGCGTTCGTCGTGTTTCCCTCTTCGAGCCTGGTATTCGACGGATCGGTGGCAGACCGTCAGCGCGGATGCCGCGACATGCCCCCGCGTCGAATATGGCAGGCAAAAGGTCGCGGTGGAGAAACAACTCCTGGAATTCGGAAGTCGGTCCGGCATCGTGCGGCTGACCAAGGTCCTGAACGCAGGCCATGGCCTGCTTTGCGGGTGGCGTGACGCGATGCTGCAGGGAAAGTTTATCTGTCCGCTCTCCGATATGGTCATGGCTCCGCTCACGGTTGACCTGGCAGTGCAGGCATCAAGCGGCTCGGCATGGATCGGCGCAGTGGAATCATTCAGGTGTCGGCAAATCGGGACATTTCCTACGAGCAGGCAGCGCGGCACGTCGCCAGGAAAGTTGCGCGCGCGCAGGATCTCATTGCCCCGCTTCGCGTCGCAGATTCCGTGCTCACGCTGGAGTGGGTGCCGAAACATACCACGCTGGACACGACTCGGCTCTCGACCGAATATGGGTGGGGCCGTCCCTTAGTGTGGAATGCGGTGGAGAGGTCGATCGAAGGATGAGGAATACGGGCACGCAGACAACTAAATCCGATGCCCTCTGCTGCGTTTGCTCCGCCGGGACTCTGCGCAAAGTGGAGACATATTCGCCGATTGCACCGCGTCACCTCGGATTGCCGGCCCTGGCCGTCGGGCGGAGGAATTTGGGCATGTTCGATCTGTGGCTGCGTCCAAAGACTTTCCAACGCTGCGTATCAAAATGAGATCGACGAGATCTATCGCGGCTATCAAATCTATCACCAAAGCCAGGGGGTGGAGCAGCGGGCTTTTGACGCTTCGACCGGGCTGCATTGCCGCGTTCGGAGCGGTTGCTGCATCGCGTCATGGAGAAATTCGCGCTCCGTCCACGGGCCGAATGCTCAACGTCGGTTGCGGCGATGCGGGCCATGCTCAACGCGTTTAGCCAGCTTCGTCCGAAATGGTCGCTGATGGGAACAGAGTTGAACGAGGTGCATCGGTCGACCATCGAGGCGATTGCCGGCCTGGGAGGCTTTCACGCGAGCTCTCCCCAGTCAATCCCGGGGACGTTCGATCTGATCTCAATGATTCACGTGCTCGAGCATATTATCGATCCGGTGGAATTCCTGGGGGAATTGCGGTCGAAGCTGTGCCCGGCCGGCCTGTTACTGGTGGAAGTTCCCACCTACCGGCATAACGCATTTGATCTTCTGATCGCGGACCACCGAACCCATTTTGACGTGCAAAGCCTCACGCTGGCCGTGGGGGCGCGCCGGGTTCAAGGTGGAACTGGTGACAACCAACTGGGTGGCCAAGGAATTGAGCATGGTGGCGCGAGCAGGCGTGGAAGAACACAGCGTTGCAGGAACTCAGCAGTTGGATGCGAAGGCGAGTCTGGAGGCACTGGAGCGGAAACTGCGCTGGCTGGAACGCACGGTGGCGGCGGCACGTGAACTGGCGGCAAAAGGGCCAATGGGAATCTTTGGAACCTCGATCGCCGCGACCTGGCTTGCCGCGGAGTTGGAGGGAGCGGCCGCATTTTTCGTCGACGAGGATGCCGCGCAGGTGGACAAGCGGTTCATGGATCGGCCGGTGCTACATCCGCTGCAGCTCCAGGCCCCAGCCGAGGTATTCGTCGCACTGCCGCCGGAGCTGGCGGAATCAGTGGCAAAACGCCTGCAGCAGCCGGGAATTACATACCACGCTCCTCCGGCCGAGTATGCACCACGATGATGATTACGGCTCCTTCAACCCAATCCCGCTCTCTCAAGGACCCTCGCGAGCTTGCTGCGGCGCTACTCGTAACAGGGTTGTTCGTCGCGATCTCGTTCTGGTTCCACATCCACGATGTTCACAATAAACATTTCAGTGATTCCGGTTCCGTTTATTTTACGTACAACCTGTTGAAGTTCGCGTCCGCTGCCTACCTGATGTGGATACTATATTTTATTGGCCACGTCATTCTCGAAGCTCTTTCTGTACGCGGTTACGAGTTCTCGCTCACAGCGACTGATCGCGCCATTTCAGCTTTTTATATCGGCAGCTCGGCCCTGGCTATAGTGATGTACTTGCTGGGATACCTTCACCTATACTATTTCTCCGTCTCGCTGGTCATCACTGTTCCGATAGTCTTCCTTTCTTACCCACAGCTCAGCGATCTTCTGGCAACGACGCAGCGAGGACTTTCCGCCTTCAGGCTGCGATCGCTTGTCAGCGTTCGGGCCGTTCTCGTGGGCATGGCAGCAATCATGCTTCTCACCGTCCTGATTGACAAAGCGCTGTTTCCGACCTTCGACTATGATTCTTTGACCCACTACCTGCAATACTACAGGGAGGTCATTCACAATCATTCATTGGCTCCGAACAATGTATGGTACCATTTTTATTATTCCAAAGGAGCGGGGCTATTTTATCTAAACATGCTGCTGACGGACGACATGGGCCTCTCCATCGTCAGCTTCCTCATGACTCTCGCTACTGCCCTTGTATTATATTCTCTTAGTAAAAAAATGACGGACAATGTCGATTGGGGCATTGCTGTCGTCATCACCTATCTTTGCACTCTTCCATTCAATTATGAGGTCATCTTCGAAAAACAACACGTTTTCATGACGTCTTTATTCGCCGGGATCAGCTTCTTTATCATCACAATGCCCCGAATCCCCGCACATGCAAGATGGGCATGGACTGCCCTGCTGGCGGGGCTGCTGGTACATCTGGCGATCTTCGCACCGACGGCAGTCGCTTTCGTCTCTCCGCTTCTTCTGATTACTCACCGGTCTATTATTTTATTCGTCGCCAACCGCACATGGCGCGAGAACGTACGGATTCACGCTCGCCGTCGCGGCTGGAACGGTACTGATGGTGTGCTGCATTAATTATTTCATGACCGGGATGGCGGAAATTAATCCTGCCCGCTTGATGTGGGCCATGGCGAATCAGAAAGTTTTCAGCCAATGGACCAGCCCTTATATGATGACTTACCTTAACAGAAGGGAGCAATCCGTCGATGGGCACGCTGACGTTCGCCAAAAGCGTTCCTTTAGCGGGCTGGTTTATTTCCCTTTTCCATGCAAGTATGTTTGTGTTCCTGTTTCCGAATCTGTTTGTCGGTTCCGTCGTCATCCTTCTCGTAATTCTCTCGCTCAGGCAGAAGTCGGTCTTCAATTGTGTCGTTCCCGTCGCGGCGCCGACACTCCGTTCTGATGAGCACTGCGGGGCTTGTCAGCCTTGGCTTTAATCAGCCGGAATCGACGATTCGCTACTTTAGTTTTACGGTTCCCCTGTTGACTCTGCTGGTTGCTGGCGCCTGGTACACGGGCGTGCAGCCGTTGCTGGTTCTCCCGTGGCACGGAAGGGTATTTCACTCGTGCTGGCGATCGCCGCCCTGCACAATCTGATTCCGACTGCCGCAGTATTCCGCGACGCCTACGATTACATGGTCCCTGAAGTTGAGTTTATTACTGGCAACTCCAGTTTCCAGGAGGCCTCGGCGGTAAGGCGAAGCTTGGCCGGAGCTGGTGGCTGCGAAGCAAACGGTGGGGATTGACCAGCGTATTTTGTCGTTGAATTTCTTCCCCGCCGGTGCGGTGCCTGGCCGTTCGGTTGAGTCCGAAGTGAACTACAGCTACCGCGACTGGCACCTGATGGTCTTCGGGCCACCGGACGTGGCCAAGGCAGCGTTGATCAGGGAAGGACTGAATTATTTTGTCATCGCAATCAATAAACGATTGAATGGATGCCTTATCCTCAGCCCTATACTTCGCGCCGGAAACATTGAATGACCGATTTGACTTGATCTATGCCGACGGAGGCACGATTCTGCTGACTTGGAAAGGGTCTGGCCGCGCCGTAGGGAGGTTAACCCCAGCTGCCATCCACACGCTGCGTTCGGCGATCACTTCGAATCGAGTGCTCAACGATCTCTATCAGAGGCTGGACCATTATTATCAGCGGAACGGCGGGGCCGCATACCCCGTCTCGGGATCCAACTCTGCCGCCGCTGCAGGGATGGCAATGATCTTCATTGCCTAAATGACCGTGCGCGGAGCACGCATTTGCGAAAATCTTGCAGCCGCTGCCCAAAGGGGCGGCGTTGTCTTCGCACGTGCGCGGACTCGCGCACGTTCATTCAGGTAGAAACGGGCGTCGCTTCCAGGAGGCGATTACGCTTGGCGAGTTGTTCCCGGCGACGAGCCAGAGGCCGCGTAAAGCGTGGGATGCATCATCCCGCACATCGTCGAATTGCGATGTCGAGCAGCGTGTGCGCGACAGAACAGAAATTGGTGAGCGTAAAGGCATTGCTGGTACCACTGGCACGCTCGCGCGGCATGATTGGCACTTCAACATAGTTCGCCCCCAGGTCGAGGAGGCGAACGATCAAGTCGGCCTGAAAACCAAATCCGTGCGAGTTGGAATGCCACCGCATCACGTCGTATCTTCGGCAGATTGGCAGCCCGTTGTAATACTTCAGCCTGTATCCGCCCAGGAAGTTCACCGTAGCAGTGTACGCACCGGAAACTACTCGCCGATGCCAGGGCCGGTAGTTTCGGTTGGTGTGATGACAGGAAACAATGTCCGCTTCGCCAAGGTGCTTGAGCACTTCGATCAAGACTTCCTTGGACTCGACATTGTCCCGCAGGATGTCGATAGTATTCCCCGGTGCCATGAAATGCCGCCTCGGCAAAGTTGTTGCCCAGCCCGGCGTTCATCTCATTGACAATCAGTTTGACCGGCTCCTCAGGATGCACTGCCATGAACTCCTGAACCCGTTGCACGGTTTGATCCGCGGACGCGTCATCGACGATCACGATATCATAGGTAATCGGCAATTCGCGCAATGCTGAGAGCAGAGTCTCCAGCGTGCCAACGATTTCCCCCTCTTCGTTATAGCAGGCGATGAAGAACGTAATGTCGCAGGTTCGCGCTGTTACGGGATCAGTGCCGGTCATTTTAGTTCTTAATGCAGCGTCTTTTGGCTGCACAGGCATATCACTGCAGGATTGTATCCAGAGGGCGGCTGGTTGAAAAGAATCGTTCTGCTTCTGCGCTCGAAAGCATCGATCGCGTTTGCGTCCGTGAACGGCAGAAGTTTCATACCCAATTGCCTCAGGGGAGGTTGAATCTGGGGGCTCAAGGAGATACGAGACGATGGCGGTCTGGATCTGGAGCGTATTTTGCGTGACGGTTTCGTTCGCTTTGCACCTGCTGGTGTGGCACATTCGATTGCCCCGCCAGCCGACGCGAGCGCTGCTGCTGATCTTCTGCCTCGTCCCGCTATCGCTCTTGGCGACCGCCCACTTTGACCGGGCTTCCGCTCCCGCGGCGCACCTTCCCCGCGGTGCCGCGCCGTGCGCTGAATTGCTCCTGTTTTCGCTGGCGTTCGGGCTCGCTTCACAGTCACTTACAGCGCCATCGAAGTGGATGCGCCTCCCTCGTTCTGGTCAGATCGCTCGCTGCCGCGGGATCCGCGGGACTTCCCAAGAGCGCCTTTCTTCGCGGGTTCATCTGATGACCTTCTGGTCAGGCCGCGGTCGCTGATCTGCTCAATGGCGGGATGATCACCGAGCCGGTCCCGGGAAAGTATCAGATCACCCGCAAAGGCGTCCGTTTCGTACGCATCTTCATCGTCGTCCGCGCGATCCTTCGCCGGGGAAAGGGCGGCTGAACGATGTCGCCTCAATGGATCCTGGTGATTTCGCCGCTGATTGGACAGACGGCAAACTGCGTGGCCCATGTTCTCTCCGTCCGCGTGGCGCACCACGGGCTGCTCAAGAGCCTGGTCATCGGCTTCACGTCGGGGCTCCTCTGCGATGCCCTGGTCACCCTGTGGGCATGCCGACTTGGCTCGCTGGGAGCTGTTGATTGCATCGGGCAACTGCTGCTGACAGTCTCAACCACCGGTGCGCTGGGATACGGCTATTTTCATTTCATCAACCTGGGGGAGACCGCCCGGCGGGTGACGGATCCTGCGTGAACTTGTCGACGCGGGTGGGACCATCGATGAAGCGATCATCCTCGAGAAGTATTCGGGGGCGCAGGCAGGCTTCACCCCGACTCGACCGGCTCCTGCGAACGCGGCAGGTGGTGGAAGTCGATGGTCGCTATCGGCTGGGGACCCGACGATGGCCCGCATGGCGGCGATCATGTGGTTTATGAAACGCCTGGTCATCCAAGAGGCCCGAAAAGGTTGTAGTTGACCGCTTGGTGATTCCTGCGTCGTAGCAGAGCGGCATTCCAACCCCCCGATCTCGCCCGCCGGCATCGGGATCAGACTCACCTCGTCCGTTCCCCCCGGGCTGAGGAGAGCCCGGCTCCTCCTGGAGACCTTGATGTCGCACGTTTCACCGAATTTTGAAAAAAGAAAGGTTCCGCGCTCGACACGCATCACCGGATCGCCCTCCTCTTATTGCTCCGGCTGACCGTTGTATGCCCACAGAAGCATATTTTTGACAAACGGCATGGCGTAGCCGGCGCTGTATCTACCACTGATTCCCAGGGCGCGGCAATCCAGCAGGGCGTTGGTGATATCCAGCGGCGTCACGATGATGTGGCCGCGGGCCCAGAAGGGCGACGATGCCGGCAGCAGCCACATCAGGCCCCGGAATACGCGAGAGCACCGCGGAAGTTTATCCATGCAGGGACCATTTCCATTGACCAAGGGATGCATTGGAGCGATGGGAATCGGTGTGGCCATCGGGCTCGGCGCGGCCAGCAGCCCATTTTGCGAGGAGGCGAAACCAGGCTTTCCCCCGCAGGAATCGATCAGCAGCAGCCCACCCTGCTGTACGAAAGTGCGAAGCCGCGCTGATTTCGGTCGGCGTGAATTGATGCGCATCAGTTCCCGTGAGGTCCGCGATCGGCGTGTGCTGCGAATTCAGGTCTTTGATGTCGGTCGGTTCCGCATCGACGCCAAACGATGTCTTCCACTGAAAGTCGCGGGCGAAGCGTCCAGGCATACGGTTCGGGATCCCAGTTGCCCGCGTAGCGCAGACGAGCGACTTCACCGTCACCGGCGGTTTGGATTGCGGCGGCGCGATGTACGGAGTGTCCAGGCGATTGCGAAAATCACTCGTGCCGGCGGCATAGAGAAAGAGGTTCAGCCCCAGTCGATACGCCGGCTCCACTTTCTGCCAGTCGTGAATGTCCCAACTCTTCGCCAGATCCCGCGGCGAGTTCACCATCAGGAGCCGGATGTTGCTCACCGCTTTGAGCGGCGGAGGCGGATTCAACTTGAACAGATCGCTGTAAATCGGATGATCGGGGGGAAGGTCCTGATACGCATACTCCGGAAAGAGCCGGTGGGCCAATTCCTGGGCAAAGGCATTAAACGCAGGCGAATTGCCGTCAGCGTTGGTGAACAGCAACCCCCCGGCACAGACAAAGCTCCGGAGCTGGTTGCATTGCTCATCAGTCAGTTCTGGTGCTGAGCCGGCGGCCAGATACAGCACGGGGGCGTCCATCCACGCGGTCCATCCCGCCGATATCGGCACGAGCTGAGCATTGAAGGTATGTTCGAGTTCCCGGCTGGCATCATGCGCAGGTTGGAGAAATCGCGGGGATGATCGATGGCAAGCCCGTCCATGTTCAGCTTATTGAACATGACCGGATGACGCCCGCAGGAACAGGAGGGCAAACCCTGTGTCGATTCCATCTCCGAAAGATCCGTCGTTTGCCTGCCCCGGAAGCAGGCGCATCGCCAATTCGACATACCAGTCGTGCTTGCCGAAGTACTTGTAGCCGGACGCCAACCCCGCTCGTGCGACGCTGTAAAGCGCATACGAGGCGAAATGGGGTTGGATCGAGCCTCCAACTGATACTGCATGATCGTCCTGGCTCATCCATGCCAGCACTCTGAGCAGCGCCGGCGAGCGTGAATCAATCCCGAGAGGTACCGACTGCGCGAGAAAGTCGTGGGCGATGCACAACGACGCAACTCCGGCTGCCGTCATCGAGAGCCGCGCTGCATCGCCCAAGGTATACCCCATGCTGCCGTCCGCGTTCTGGGATACAATCCAGTGATTCTGCACAGCCTGCCAGTAGGAGCTGGGAACCTTGATCCCCACCTCTGTTCCCGCCCACACGCCCAACAGCCCATATTGAGAATTGGAATTGTCCCCATAGTTCCGATCCGTCTTCAGCGTCGCCGCGGGCATCGAGTAACTGTATGCGCCCTCACGGCAGGCTGAGCAGCCACGCAACATCACCTTCGATTACCGGCCGATCCACCGGGCGATCGATCAGTGCCAGCGCATTGGCTCGAAGCGAGTGTCCATAAGTCTCAAGCCCCCGGTCGAGCGGCTGGCTCTTGAGCGTGTCAATTGCCGGCGCCATGAAGTCCGAGGTTGGACTGAGTTCTGGATCGCTGACCGCATCATTGCATTGCAACAGCGCGTAAATAACCATGCATCGGCCCCATGCACCAGATTGGCATCGCCCCGAATCATGTGTGTCGCGGGATCGAATCCACTTATCAGATAGCGGGTTCCGTGGATGATTGCCTCACCAACGCTCTTCTCGCTCACTACCACCGGAACCGAGGGCAGAGGCTGAGGAGTGGGACCCGCAACCGCCGGGAGCGGGGTTGGAGTGATAACGACCGGCGGCGGTGCGGAAACCACCGGCACCTCCACCGCCGGCGGCGGAGCAACTGCCGGACTTGCCGACGTGTCAGCACTGTTACTGTTATTGTTCGTCGCTACCTGCGGCGGAGCTGAAGTCTGCTTGGCCGGACCGCTCAATGTGAGATGAAGCAATCCCCAAAAAGCGGCGAATAGAAACAGCAGGGCGACTGAGCCGATGACAATCCCCTTAGGAGAGGTAAACGGGTCGATCAGGCGATCGAAGAAATTCTGCGGCTCAAATTGAAAGTATCGCCCGCAAGCCTGACAGTAGGTGCCCGCCGCCCCCTGTGGCCGAAGGTTCGGCTGCTCGCACTGCGGACATTGGACGGTCTGGGGCATCGTGCTACTCATGCCGGCGGCGTTTCGCCACCGCGGTTGGTACAAGCCGATGATAACAGCAGACGACTGAAAAAGGTTGGAGACAAGACGCGCTCGTTCGACTCAGCGACAGTACACTTCTTTGCTCGCCCAAAGGCATTATCGCACCGCATCCGATCGGCCGATGCCCCGCGTCGCTCATTGAAACAGAAATCCGCGGCGGATACGATCCTCCCCCCAACCCAGCCGGTGGGCCCCGTGGCGTGCCATTGCCCCACCGAGACGAGGCTTTGCCTGCTTCGTTATTCTGATTGCCAAAGGAACATGCTGCCTGATGTCTGCCACTTCTCCAGCGAACCCTGTCGACAACGCCGTTGGTGAGCGAGAGTCGCTGGCCGAGGCGGAACAGCCGTGGCATCGCCGGCCATGGCTCATCGCCTGGATCCTCGTGGCCGGCGGAGGAATCTACTACCTCTTCGGGGGGATGAACTTCGGCCCGCTCGAAGCCCCGCTGTTTATCCTCGGAATTTTTGCTTTGTGGCTTCCGCTCGGCGGGCTGTTTTATCATCTGCTGCGCAAGGAGATTGCCGATCCGCTCGATCGCTTCACATTCGCTGCCCTCGCATCATTGTCCCTCACAACGCTTTGCTACTTCGGATGTGCCGAGCTGCATGTCGAGTTGCTGTTTTACCTCATGCAAGCGGGGCTGCTTGGGTGGTTTTTCTGGCGCTTTGTGAAGCATAAGGAATGGCGGCTGTTCCTTACTTGGTGGCAAGCTCTCCGCACCGATCGCTTAAATCCGACCCTGGCGCTGATTGTCGTTGGCAGCCTGATCACCTGCATCAAATACAACACGTATCTCCACGAGCAACCTGACGGCGCGCCTCCTTGCCACTTTTCACGATAATTACGGTCACGCGGGTTTCGCCTACGAGCTGATGCGACACATTCCCCCTTCGCAGAATGCCTTCGCGCGGGTCAAGCGGAGCATGCCTATCACTGCTTCCCGCAGGTGACGATGGGGCTCATCGGCCGCTTCACCCTCCAAGGCGACCTGATGCGCGCCAATCTCGTCTATCGCTACACGGTGCTCGAAATTTTCACGTGTCTCTCCCTCTTTTGCCTCGGGAGATGGCTCACCGGGCGAGCCGGCGGAGGATATCTGGCCGCGAGCCTGATGTTCATCATTGTCTATCCGTTTCCAGCGTTGATCCCCAATAAACTCGGCTATTACTTCTTCACTTTCGAGCCACATGTCTCCAGTTTTCTTGAGCCAGACATTATCACGATGACGCAGGGGTTCTGCTCCGTGTCACTGGTCTACGCCTTTGCCCTGGGTCTACTGATCATCGGCCGGCAGATACGCACTGGCGGTCCGGCCTTCTGGCTGCCGCTGCTGCTGGGACTGATGGTAGCCGCGGAACTGCGGTTTCGCATCCATGTATTTATCCCCCTCATGCCCGGCTTTCTGCTGCTGATGGTCTATTTCTGGATCCGCTCGCGGAAGTGGAGCTTTGCTCTGGCGATCGCGGCCTGTTTGCTGGTTTCGATGCTGCTGCGAATGGAAATGCGATCCGCTGCTTACCTCCAATCTTCGTCCGAAGTGCTCCTCACGTATAACCGCCTCGCAAGAAGCGTCGACTGGATGAATCTCTGGCCCTTTCACCAGGAATTGCAGAGCTGGCTGCTGGCCCGACTTGGCGACACGCCCGCTTTCAACTGGACCTGGCAGGTCGTCTGCATGATGGCGTTCGTCTGCCTGAACATCTGTGGAATCCCCATGATGATCGCGGTCTTCATCTACCTGGCAAAGTCAAAATCCTGGACCGATCATCTGCCGCTCACCATCATGATGCTCTCCCTCGCCCTCGGCTCCCTTGCCGGAGGGATCCTCCTGAATACCACTTACGACAACTATTCGCTCGGCGGAGAGATGCTCATTGCCGTCGCCACCTACGGATTCCCCGTCTATTGCCTCATCGCCTGGCAGATCGTGAACTGGCTGTGGTCAAAGTGGAATCCGCCGACCGGCGGTCGCGAGTCAGGTCGCCATTGCGATTCTGTTGGTCGCGGTGATGGCCCAGTACGCATATCCAGCGACGGATCTGCAAAACAAAATGTCTACAACAGGCGCCATTGATACTACCACCGGCAACGCGTGGCGCTCTGGCATATCTTCACGATCACACGCCGCCGGACTCGATCGTCGCCAGCATCAGACTTCATCAATCCGGGGACTGCAGTGTACTCCGGGATCGGTGGTGCGCCTGCTATGTCGAGTACTTCGATTTCCCGGCCGCCGATCATCTCCCCGGCGTGATCAAAACCCAAACCAGGCTGGATCGGCTTTCGCAGATCTGGAACGCCCAGTCGCAAGCCGAAATGCGAGAGGCGCTCAATGCAACTCCCATCAACTATCTTGTTGAGCTCTCCGACCATCCGTTTTGGTCGCACCCCCCTGGCTGCCTTCGGCGTGCCTGGAGCAATACCGGCCCCGATGGCAGCCGGGTCACAGTCTGGGAGGTTCTTCGCCCGCCGGCCTAACGGCGTTGGCTTTCCGCAATGGAACGACCGACCAATACCAGCCAGCCGGACTCCCCGACAAAACCGAAGCGCTCCGAAGCGTCTCGTCAGCTGCCTGGGCACGTGCGCAACCGCCCATTTCTCGTGGGGTGGCTCCTGGTGGCAGTTGGCACGGTGTACTACCTCGTTGCGATGGGGTTCGGCCCGCTGGAGCTTCCTGTCGCCATCCTTGGCCTGACCGCCCTCTGGTTGCCGCTGGGTGCGTTATTCTATGGGCGGCTGTTCGCACCGAAGTTGCTGATGGGCTCGATCGCTTCACCTTCGCTTCCCTCGCATCCTTCTCCCTCACCACGCTCTGCTATTTCGGATGCGCCGAACTGCACGTCGGATTTCTGTTTTATCTCATGCAGGCAGTGTTGCTCGGCTGGTTCTTGCACCGCTTCGTCAAAAGCAAGGGGTGGCGCCTCTTTCCATCCTGGTGGCAAGCCCTCCGCACCGACCGCTTGAACCCGACCCTGGCGTTGATTGTGGTTGGCAGCCTGATCACCTGCATCAAGTACAACACGTATCTCCACGAGCAACCTGACGGCAGCGCCCTTCTGGCGACCTATCACGACAACACCGGCCACGCGGGGTACGCCTACGAGTTGATGCGGCACATCCCGCCGTTGCAGAGCACCATTCGCGCGGTCAGCCAGAAAGAGCGTATCACTGCTTCCCGCAGGTGACGATAGGGCTCATCGGCCGCTTCACTCTCCAGCGCAACCTGATGCGGGCCAACCTCGTCTATCGCTACACGGTCCTGGAGATTCTCACCTGCTTGTCCCTCTATTGCCTCGGGAGATGGCTCAGCGGACGGGCCGGCGGCGGATATCTCACCGCCAGCCTGATGTTCATCATCATCTATCCGTTTCCCGCGTTCATCCCCAGCTACCTGCAGTACTACTTCTTCACCTTGGAACCTCACGTCTCCAGTTTCCTTGAGCCGGACATTATCACGATGACGCAGGGGTTCTGCTCCGTATCACTGGTCTACGCTTTTGCCTTGGGCTTGCTGATGATCGGCCGGCAAGTGCGCACTGGCGGTCCGGCTTTCTGGCTGCCACTGCTGCTGGGACTCATGGTGGCCGCGGAAATGCGCTTTCGCATCCACGTATTTCTCCCCCTCATGCCTGGCTTTCTCCTGCTGATGGTCTATTTCTGGATTCGCTCGCGAAAATGGAGTTTCGCAATGGCGATTGCGGCCTGCCTGGTCGTTTCAGCTTTGCTCCGATTGGAGATGGGCTCGGCTGCATATCTCAAGTCCTCTTCCAAGGTGCTCTTCACCTATAACCGCCTTTCGAGAAGTGTCCCCTGGCTGACCCTTTGGCCATATCACAAGGAGATTCAGGACTGGATGTTGCGCCGCCTGGGCGACACGACCCCCTTCAATTGGACTTGGCAGGTCGTCAACATGACGGCATTTGTCTGTCTGAACATCTGCGGCATCCCCATGATGATCGCGGTCTTCATCTATCTGGCCCGAACAAAATCCTGGACCGATCATCTTCCGCTGACCATCATGATGCTCTCGCTCGGGCTGGGCTCTCTCGCCGGCGGCATCCTGCTGAATACCACCTACGACACCTATTCGCTCGGCGGGGAGATGCTCATTAACGTCGCCGTCTATGCATTTCCCGTCTACTGCCTGCTCATCTGGCAGATTCGTGAACTGGCTATGGACGAAATGGAATCCGCGACCGGTCGGTCGCACGTCTCGTCAGTCACTGTCGGTTTTGTTCATTGGCGTGATGGGGCAGTACGGTGCCTACCCGACCCACTGACACTGCGAGCTCAGCCATATACTCTCGGCGGCCGTTCATGCTTTCCGCGGGCAGCGCACGGTGCCCTTGCGTACCTCCATGACTATACGCCGCCCGATTCCATCGTTGCGAGCACCACAATATTGAACCCGAGTACTTCCATCTATTCCGGGGTCGGCGGCCGCGCGTGTTATGTTGAATACTTCGACGCGCCCGGTTTTGGATCAACTTCCGGGCGTGGTCACGACAAAGACGAGGGTCGGCGCCGTCTCCTACGCATCTGGAATGCGAGATCCGAGACCGAAATGCGCCAAGCCCTGGACGAAACTCCCATCAACTATCTTGTGGAATACCCCGAGCACCCGCTTTGGATGCGTCCGCCGGGATGCCTGCACGGGCATGGAAAGGGTTTGATCGTGACGGTCGGGCGGTCACAGTCTGGCAGGTTCTCCGCCCCCCGAAATAGCCGGGACTTGCCTCAATGTTCAGGCGAATCCGCCTTTTTCGTCACGTCTCCGCCCGTCTGACCACCGCTGCGGCCTCCGTAAGCCGCGGCCTCTGAGGATAACAGCCACGCGGTAGATCATGTAGACCTCGTCGGGCACCATCGAGTCGGCGAACATCGGCAACCTTCTGCAGATGCTCGCCCTCCTTAGCTGGATACGTCAGCAACAAAATCACGTCAGAATGATGTTCCCGCATCAGCTTCCGTATCGCCGCACCGATTTGAGGAAGCGGCGTGGGCGTGTATCGGCGGTTCGCGTCATCCTTTTGGTACGTGCAATATTCATCGCGGTACGGGATGAAAATCGGGCGGTCGAGGTAGCCCGACACCGGCGCGCCGGCCAATCCACGTCACCGATGATCGGCGTATCCGGCGGAAATTGCGTCCGGATGATCTCGGCCGCCTCACGGCTTCCGGAAAACGGAATGTACGCCTCCGTCAGCGCCATGGTGATCCCCGCGTACGCTTGCGTGCAGAGGATCGCAACGATGAATGCGGCGGCGGTTTTTCCAATCGCAGCAGAAAATCCGGACGCAGCCATGCGGGCGGTCTGCCCTGCGACGTGTATCGATCGATCCAGAAACTCAGGATCAGCACGATGAACAGGTGACCATAGTGGCGGATGCTGGCCGGATGAACTGTATTGAATGCGACGATCGCCAGCGTCCCGATCACGTAAAATATCAGCGCAGTGTTTGACCGAAGCAGAAATACGACAACCGTCGAGAAGAGCACAACGCCCAGCGCAAAGTCGATCCACGGGGACAACTCGAGAATATTGCTGTCCCAAATCGACTCGAAAGGAATGGGCACGTAGGCGCACCGATGTCGCCGACTCCCTGACACACCAGCGTGCCGACAGGGGCTAAGGGCCGCGGCAGAACCGTACGATAATTGTCGTTGAGCGGACGGCTCTGTGCATAGGCCACGGCCATGCTGAGCAGGGCGATCAGGATGCCCGCCGCGATCCCTCGCCAGGGAAGTGGATCGGGCCCCCCACTTCTGCCCCGCCACAAATCGAATAAGTATGCGATTCCCATCGCGACGCCAATCAGAGTTCCGTACGCGGTGGTCTTCGCCAGCAGGGCCAACGCCAACCCAAAGGCGATCGGATCGCCTGGACCGGGTGAAAGCGACGCACGCAAGAAACAGCCCCAGCATCTCCGGGGCGTAGTTCGCACCCGGCCACCGTATTCGAAGAATGGAAAGTAGCCGAAGATGAACAGAAACTTCTCAAGATGGCCAAACGGTGCGTAGCGGACAAACAGGTAAATGTACGCGGTTGAAATCAAGACGTGAAACACCTTGAGACCCCACGGATTCATACCCAGATGATCGATCACCCAGGCACAAAGATACCATCCGAGCGGGTGGCCAAAGTGGCTGCTCGCATTGTACATGTCGATCAGCGAGCGGTGGTGCCCCACCTGAATCACCGACCATTCGTCGCGCCACATGGCGTGATTCAGCACCATGACCAGGTTCAGGAAGAAGAAGAGTGCGGTAAGCAATATCGCCGGCGCGTTATCGCTAAAAGCGGGCGGCAGCGAGAACGCGCCGAAAGATCGCTTGGCCGGAACGGGGCGAATCAGGCAGAAGTGACGAGGCGGCTTGGGACTCCATGGGTAGTACGCGAAACTTGGTGCCCCCCGCGAGTGAGCTTTTATAGCACCTCACGATTGCGCTGGCGACCATTCTGGCGCCACCGACACCACCTCCACGAACAAATTTGCACACAGGATCAACGCCGCCCCGGCGATGGCGACCGGGCCAATCGCGTGCCCTGCCGCCGCGGCGGCGTATACAGCTGCGATCACCGGCTCCATCAGGTAGATGAGCGTCGCCCGCGTGGGTTCCAGCCGCGGTTGAAAATGTGTCAGCAGTCCGAACGCCGCCATGGTTGTCAGCAACGACAGCAGAAGAAGATTCCATCCCACTTTCTGGGCGGGACCACAACCCGGACGAATGGCGCGGATCTCGCGCATCATCCTGCCGCCCGGAATCACGGCGGCCGCGACAACGCATGCCAGCCCAACCACCGCAAACTGCCCGAACGTGAGCCGCCAAGGGATCCTCGTTCTGGGAAGCCGAATTGATGGCAAGGATATAGACCGAAAAGCCCGCAGCGCAGCCGAGCCCGAGAATTTCGCCGGCACCGAAGCCGCTGGCCTGCGCCCGGTCATCAGCCAGACGCCCGCCGTGGCGAGCGCCACGCTGACCCACAACACGGCCCGTGGCGGCCGCCGGGCAATCACGGTCAGTAGAACCGGCACAAAGAGAACCGTGAGGCTGGTGAGAAATGCGCTGACCGATTCGGAGGTTCGTTCCAGTCCGACGTGTTGAAGAATCCGGCTCGCCGGCAGGAGCAATCCGATCCACAGACTGCGCAGCAGCCCCCGCCACGTCCAGCCGCGCCTGGCGGCGGGGAAAATGATTGGCCAGATCACGGCCGCCACGCAGAATCGCACCGCCAGCGAAAAGACCGCGCCAAACGCCGCTTCGGAATTGAGCTGCGCGGCGGTGTTGATCCCCGCAATCGCAGCCTTGGCCCAGGTGAAGCCACATCCCCAGAAGAGGGTCCCCAGCAGGAGCATCCCCGCTGCCAGGTGACCTCCGCACCGCCGGATCACCTGAATTTCGAGGCTCAGAGTGCTCCACGCACGCCCTTCGCGCACCGCATGAACTGGACGGAGTCCGATCGCCGCAAACAAACCACATTTCTTTGAATATCAGGATTTCCCTGACCCAAGGCACCCTTTTCAGCGTATGATCGCTACCCAGCGGGTTTCCCGGGAGTCCATGCACTGCAACGTCTGTCACTGCGACGCCTTTCATCGATCCGCCTCGAGACGATGGGAAGTCCTGCTGCCTTTGGTGCTGATGCGGCCGTTCCGATGCCAGCAGTGCACCGCTCGCACGTACCGGTTCATCGGCTCGCGGGTGGTAGAGCCGGCGAAGCCGGCAGCGGGTAGAACTGCGGGAAAGCCATCTCCATCCACGCCGATCTCGAGCAGCGTCCCGAGAAAACTGCCGATTGAAAGATCATCTCCAAGGCCGGCGAAGTCCCGAGCCGCGCCGGTTGCAGGATGAGCCGGGTCGTCCTCGATCGTCCTCGACCCGAGTCTGCTTTTTGTGGAAAACTGATCGCGGACGACCCGGCTGATCCTGCATTCGAACTGTCATCGGCTATTTCTTGCGACGCTACAGGTGAACCCGCCGCGTATAGACATACCACTCAATCAGCAATAGCGGCAGCCCCGCAGAGCCAGCCACCACCACAACTCGAGCTGCGCCGCGTGTCCTTCACTTCCTCCACTGCCGCGTTGGCGTCGCCGGGGGGAGCATCGGAAGGCATCAGATTGCTCTGGTTGGGATCCAGAAGATTCACCGCGATCTGCTCGAACTGCGGAATTGCCGGCTTGGTGCTGTAGATGCCGATGCGCTCCAGCGGCGGAGATCGCAAATCGCCGGTAGCGGGAATCGGAACATCCACCGCCAACGAAGGCCCGTTCAGTTGAATGCTGGTCAGCGACGGATCGAGTTTCTGCAGATTCGAACGGGAAATCACCGGCGTCTCACCCGGCTGATATGAGTGCCGTACATCCATGTCCGAGCCCACCGCCAGATACTCCATCGCGTTTTGCAGAAACATCGGGAAGCTCACCTTGAGCGGCCAGTTGCTCTGCAGAACGTCGAACGCGATTACAAGGTGCGTCCCTGTTTTCTCCCGATCCAACACGATCAACGGGCCTTTGAGACCATCCAGAAGCACCTGCACGTCGTCCGGCACGACGAGCTTCGCCGCCTCGGCGACGTAGAGCTTGCTCATCGCCAGCTCGTGCAAAATCGGATGATCGCGCTTCCAGTCGAGCACGCCGACGTCCTTGAGCACCTGTGTCTGTCCCTTTTCGTCCTGGTGACTTTCACCTTCAAGTCAGCCGGCAAATCCGCGCGGGCCATCGAGAAAATAGACGAAGCTTCCCGCCGGCGGCAGCTTCTTCGGCGTGTAACGATCGAACAGGATAACATCGAACTCCGTCGGCAGTTTCTTCTCATACTCCCCCGGTGAGATCACCACCGGCTTCTGCAAACCCAGGCTGTTGATCGCCCGCTCCAGGAAATAGTTCCCCTCGGTCACCAGGCAAACCGCCAGCGTCTTGGGCGGAGGCACCACCACTTGGGCCACGTCGTCAGCGGCAAGCATGTCCCCGTCCTTGAGCATCTGCTCCAGCTTGATCACCGCCGAACTGGTCAGATCCAGCTTGAAGTCGACGCTGTCCACCGATGGCCGGCCCCCCTGCTTCTGATACGCGTCGCGCTTGTCGCTGTCCCAGCGTTCCGGCAGAAGAAACACGTTGCGCGTCTGCGAACCCTGCATCCCGACCACCTCGCCATCCACGCTCAGTTGCACCGGCACATCCACGGGATCGGGCCCGTAGTTGGCCAGTCGGGCGAACACCTGCACTTCCGTCGGCCGTTCGTAATTTCGGCGAGCATTGAGCGCAACAATGCCGACATTGCGGGCCGTTTCCGTGCCAATCTTTTCAAAAATGAGATTCTCGTGGATGGACAGATCGGCAGGATCGTCCAGCACCCGTCCATCGGAAAAGAGCCGGATGTCAAACCGCTCCATCTCGGAAACGTGCGGCTGATCCGGATTGAAGTTGCCCTGTCCTTCAGCAAGCTGATACGCGAGCTTGAGCCGCGACCGGCGGTCGCTGGGGGTGATGGAATCGATGGCGTTGCGGAGTGCCGCTCGCATCGCTGGTCCAGGTTTGAACCGTGCGGGCCGAGTCGTCGAAGGCGATCACCATCGCCGTCGCGCGGTGGCCCATTGAGCCGATGAGTTCCTTGGCTCGCCGCTTGGCTTCGTCGAGACGCGACCGGCCGTCGATGTCCTTTGCGGACATCGACGCCGATCGATCGATCAGGAAGACCGTCGCCTTCCCCGCGCCGGGGCGATAGTTGGTGATCGGCCGCGACAGAGCAAGGAGCAGCAAGAGCAGCAGCAGCAGTTGCAGAAACAGCAGCAGATTCCGCCGCAGCCGTTGAAACGGGGCGTTGACCTGCAGATCCTGGATCGCCTTGCCAGAGCAGCGTCGAGGGCACATCAATCGACTGACGCCGCAACTTCAGGAAATAGAGAATCAGCAGTGCCGGAATCGCCAGGGCGGCTCCAATCAGCGCGGGAATCGAATTGAGAAAGTGAGGGAACCAGGACATAAATATTCAATGTAGGGCGGGATTCATCCCGCCTCTCGTCGCAAGAACGCACGTTGTCGCCAATCGCGGCGGGATGAATCCCGCCCTACGGGAAGAAGCAGCTCGCGGGGGGTGTACTCGCCCACCGTCTCTCCGGCAACGCATTCGGTGGGCGAGTACGCCCACCCTACGACTCTTTCTCCGGTTCATCGAACAACCCGCTCTCTCCTTGCGGGGGATTATATTTCAATCCGAGGTGCTCATACGCGGATTTCATCGCCCGGCGTCCCTGCCGAGTGCGGGTCACTAACGCCGTCTGCAGCAGATACGGCTCGATCACGTCTTCCAGCGTGTCGCGCTCCTCGCCCATCGTGGCCGCGATCGCTTCGATGCCGACCGGCCCGCCACCATACACATCGATCATCGTACGCAGGAACGTGCGGTCCTGCTCGTCGAGGCCCCGCGAGTCGATCCCGGCCAGCTCAAGGGCCGCCTGCGTGATCGGCATCGTGACTTTGCCGGTTCCCTCGACGGTGGCATAGTCCCGCACACGCCGCAGCAGCCGATTGGCCACGCGCGGCGTTCCCCGGCTCCGCCGCGCGAGCTCCCACAGGCTGGAATCTTCCGCACTGAGCTTCAGCAGGCGGGCATTGGCTTTGAGAATTTCGTGCAGCGCTTCGGGCGCGTAGAACTCGATGTGCTCGTTGATGCCAAAACGCCCCCGCATCGGACCGGTAAGCAGGCCGATGCGGGTAGTCGCACCGATGAGCGTGAATGGCTGCACAGGAATCGTCACCGTGCGGGCGTGGGCGCCGTGGTCCAGCGTCACATCCACCTTGAAGTCTTCCATCGCCGGATAGAGATATTCCTCCACGATCGGACTGAGGCGGTGAATCTCGTCGATGAAAAGCACGTCGCCGTGGGCGAGTTTCGTGAGAATGCCGACCAGATCGGCGCCTTTGGTCAGGGCCGGGCCGTTGGTGACGTGCACCTGTGCGCCGACTTCGTTGGCAACGACGTGGGCAAGTGTCGTTTTCCCAGCCCGGGAGGGCCGTGCAGCAACGTGTGGTTGACCGGCTCCTTTCGGCTGCGGGCCGCCTCCACAGCGATGCGCAGCTTGCGGATCAGTGAATCCTGTCCGATGTACTGCGCGAACCGCAGCGGGCGCAGCGCGAAGTTTTCGCGCTCTTCGATTTCTCCGCCCGACTCACCAGTGACAATTCGTTCCCGCGCCATCGACCCTGACTTTTACCGCCAAAGACACCGCAACGCGAACAGCGGACGCGAAGCGACCACGAATTCGCACCGATTTTCAAATTCCTTTTTAGCCGCCTCGCTCGCGAGGCGGCGTCTCTCATCGCGGCGCACCGGGACACGCCTCGCAAGCGAGGCGGCTAACGATGCGGACCCCGCGCAACGCACACAATCACCATCGATCATCCCCTCGGCGAGCGCAGCCGCAGCATTTCACGAACGAAGCCGTCGGTGGTTTTGATCTGCGGGTTGGTCGTGCGCACCCGATCCAGCAGCAGCTCGGCATCGATCCGGCGTTCTCCCAGGCGCATCAGCGTCGCGATCGCGTCCTCCTCCTCAGCAGCACGCGCCTGCGTCATCGGGACCGGCCGGGCTCGGGTGGCGTCGATCGCCGTCGCATAGGGAGCCGCCTTCCCCGCCAGTTCCGCCACGATCAGCTCCGCCATTCGCTTCCCAATCTGCGGCAAGTCGATCAGAAACCGCGTATCGCGCGACTCGATCGCCTGTGCGATTTCCCCAACGGGCAACGCCAACGCCCGCAATGCCTTCTTCGGCCCGATCCCCTTGACGGTAATAAAAAGCTGAAAGAACCGCTTATCCTCCACCCGGAGAAATCCCACCAGCCGCGGCTCAATGTTCCCCCCGCCGGCGTCCCCTTCCAGGTAGAAGATGGTATGAAACGTGATCTCTTCCCGACCGCGCTCCGCAAAAACGCGATATCGAACGCGGCCACCAGCAGCTCGCAGAACCGGGCCCACCTTCACATGCACACGGTCTTCATCGACGCGAATGAGTTCACCAGTCAGGGAAGAGATCATTGCCGCGAGTTTATCTGGAAAGGGTTCAGGGTGTCAGGATTCGCGGCAAAAATCCTCTGCGCGAAGCTCGAATGACGAAGCTCGAATCCTCGAATCAAATCCGAAGCCCGAATGAAGAAGTTCGAAACGGGAGGCTGCTTCCCGTCCTGTTTCGACATTCGAATTTCTTCATTCGAGCTTCATTCGAGGATTCGAGCTTCGTCATTCGGACTTCCGCATCGTCCCGAAGCTATTCAAACTCGCGACCGACCCATTAAGATGCGGCCATGCTCTACCGCACTCTCGGCAAAACCCAGTTAGTGGTCTCCGTCGTTGGCATCGGCACGTGGCAGTTCGGCGGCGAATGGGGGAAGGACTTCGAGCAACGGGAAGTCGACGAGATGTTTGACCGCGCTCGTGAACTGGGGATTAATCTGGTCGACACCAGCCGAGTGTTATGGCGATCACCTCTCGGAACGCTTCGTGGGCAATGCCGTCAAACGTGACCGCGAGAAATGGATCGTCGCGACGAAGTTCGGGCACCATTTCCATGGGTTCCAGGATCGCACGCAAGGGTACGACCCGGATGACATCCGCAAGCAGCTTGAGGCATCGCTGAAGGCGTTGCAGACGGATTATATCGATCTGTACCAGTTTCATTCCGGGAAGAATGACGAGTTCCAAACGCCAGGCCTGTGGGAGATGCTGGCAGAGCAGGTCAAAGCGGGGAAGGTTCGGCATCTGGGGATTTCCGTCAGCCCGCCGGACAATATTTTTCAGATCGAGCGGGCCACATCGGTCGGTGCGGAAACCGTGCAGGTGGTTTACAACCGGCTCGAGCGCAAGCCCGAGGCGGCGGTGCTCGCCTCCGCTCAGCAGCAACACCTTGGCGTGCTGGCGCGGGTGCCGCTGGCCAGCGGATATCTCAGCGGGAAATATAAGCCCGGAATGCAGTTCGACAAATCCGACTGGCGATCGAAAGCCGATCCGAAGCGGCATGAAGACCGGCTGCGCGAAGCACAAAAAATCCAGGAAACGGAAGTGCCCAAGGGGATGGACATGCGCATTGGGCGCTGGCGTGGTGCTTACGACATGAAGCGGTCGCCTGCGTGATTCCCGGCTGCAAGAACGTGAAGCAGGTCGAATCCAACGCCGCGGGCGCGGAGCTGCGCGGAGGGATCATCCCCGACGGCGCCCCGGCCAATCTAATGGAGCCACCCGCCGCCGATTCCGAGTCAATCTCCTCCGACTGGCTGTGCGTGCGGTGCGGTTACAACCTGCGCGGACTGAGCCGATCCGGCCGCTGCCCCGAATGCAACACGCCGATTCCGCGGTCGCTGCGTGTCCGTTACCTCGGAGATAACACCGCCGAATGGCTCAGAAATGTGCGCGACGGCGCGATCGTGTTAAGTGTCTGCTACGCGGTGGAGATTCTGCGGGACGGATTCCTGGATATCGGAGCGCCCTTTGCCGTTTTGCCAGGAATCAGGCGTGGCGTGGACTCAACTGGAGCCCACCTCACATTGTACGCCATCGAGTGCATCGGAGTGTGGCTGCTCGTGCGGCCGGAGCCGCGCTTGCTCCAGCGCGGGTCGGTCATGCTTGCCGTCTGGTGCGCGACGCTTGTACTTGATTGGGTTTCTCGCCAACGCATGCTACCGGCTCCTGCTGTTCCGATACTTCATCCGCGACTTCTGGGAACCGTGGGTGATCGGCGAATTGCTGTTGTTCGCACTCACGCAACTGCTGCTCTATCGTTACCTCCGCAAATTGTCGCTGCGGATTCCCGATTTCTCTCTGGCAGGGAGATTCTCAGTTCTCGTGTGGCTCATGCCAGTGGGGACACTTCTCGGAACCCTGCTTCCCACGATTTTGGTGGACTTGGGCATCTGGAAGCTTCTAACGCTTTACCCGTCGAAGACAGGGCGGGCGCACATTCAACTCGACCACGCCGTGGTCGCACGCGTGTTGGCGGCTTCGGCGTTTCGGCTCCTGATCACTGCGTGGGCGGCCATCGTCATCTGGAAACTCGCAAAAGCGCTGAAGGGAGTCATGCAAGTGCAGATCGATCAAACGGCGGGTGCCGAGAAATGAGCAATTCGAGCAACCAATTTGGCTTCTCCGCTATGAGCCCACTTCGAACCCCTTCCAGCGTCGTCTGACACCCAATGTGGCACAGCCGCCCTCGGCTGTGATTCTGCGTTCCCACAGCCGAGGGCGGCCGTGCCACACTGTTCTGAGACGGGCTCGACTAATTGCAACGATTGGCGAACCATTACTGGTTCTGCCCGTCGATCCACCCCACTTTGCGTTTCCCAAACGCAATCGGAGCGATCGCCGCCGCGGGCGCGGCCCAGCGGACAGCATTCTCGATCACCTTGAGCACGTTCGCATCGTGATACGTCGGATACGTCTCATGCCCTGGCCGGAAATAAAAGATCTTGCCGGCGCCCTCGGGTCCACGTGCAGCCGCTGCGGAAAACTTCGCCGCCGGCGAAGCTGCTGATCAGGATCGTCTCGCCCGGCTCGGGGATGTCGAAGAACTCGCCGTACATTTCCTCGCCGGCCAGCGTGAAGTGATCATCGATTCCCTTCACGATCGGATGGCCCGGCCGCGTGACCCAGAGAATCTCTGCGCTCGTTCGCTTCCCGCCACTTCAAATCGCAGGTGGTGCCCATCAGCTTGCGAAAAAGTCTCGAATAATGGCCGCTATGCAGAACGACCAATCCCATGCCGGCCAATACCCGGCGATGCAGCCGATCCACAATCTGATCCACGACTTGATCGTGGCGAGATGCCCCCACCAGATCAGCACATCGGTTTCGTTGACGTGCGCTTCAGAGCAACCGTGTTCCGGGTCGTCGAGCGTCGCGGTGGAGACTGCCAAATCCTCGCTGCGTCGCAAATGGCCGGCGATCACCTCGTGCATGCCCGGCGGTAAATCTCCGCGGCCCGCGGATTAGTCTTCTCGTGGCGATATTCGTTCCAAACCACAACGCGAATGGGCATTGTTCCTCCGTGCGAGTGGTGTACGCAGCGAGAAGGTTATCAGTTGCTTTTGCTTCAAACTCGCTTGAGCTGCGGCAAATGATCGAAGTGTGCGTCGCGAGCGTACAAGATTAAATCATGCCGGAGCACCAGGGCGGCAATCCACATATCATTGGTCGGAATCGGCGTTGCCTGCCGCCGAAGCTGCTTATAGACGTCTGCATATTGGATGGTCGTCTGTTCGTCCGCGTACAAGCTCACCACGTCGGGCTTGCCATAAACTTCGCTAACATGTTCTCGTTGCTACGCCCCTTGGTCCCCAACGCGAATCCAGCCCGAAGCTCCGCGATGGTGATGAACGGCAGATGGATCACCTCCACATGTTCCAGCATCTTAATTACATCCGGAACACCGTTCATTAGATCCGTGTACCGGTTCGTGTCCAACACCAGCTTCATCGCCACATCTCCGGATCAACGCGATCCTGGTCTTTGAGAGCTGCTTCCACCTCGGGATCGCTCACCCATGTGCCCGCGAATTCGCTCAGATCTCGAAGCTTCGTTGAAGCTGTCATCGCCAACCCCGGCGCGGATGACTTCCAGCACTACTTCATCAACGCTCTTCCCTTGCGTCTGAGCCCGCAATCGTAGTGCGTCGTCGACTTCCTTGGGAACTTGGGTCAATGTGAGGGTCATGGGCTAATCTTATGACTTCTACCGAATGTTCACCACACGCAGCTACGGCTGCCACAAATACAACAACCGCGGTCGCAGAATCCGATCGAGCGTCGCCTGATCGACACTCACGCCATTAAACGATATTCCCGATGACGCCGAGCGATGCAGGTGCATCGCTTCAGCGTCGTCGCCGAAGAGTCCGAACAGCGTCAGCTTCTCCTCATACCGCACGATCTGTGGCTTGGCGACATGGGCGGTGGTCGCCGCGTACTGACAGGCGTCTTCGAGGTAGCCGATGCTGTCGATCAGCCCCTCGGTCAGCGCACGCTCAGACGTGTAGACGCGTCCATCGGCGATCTGCGTGATCGGCAGCTTCAGCGCGCTGCCGCGTCCGGTGGTCACCACCTGCTTGAAGCGGACAAAAGCCGAATCGATGATCGACTGCAAATAAGCAACATCGCGGGATTGTCCGGGCGAACATCGAGCCGGCGTTTTTGTACGTGGCTCCGCTGGAAACAATCGTGTCCTCCTGGATCCCGTATTTCTCAGCGAGCTTGCTGAGGTTGAACCGCGGCATCAGCACGCCAATGTTGCCGGTCAGCGTCGTATGCTCGGCGACCAGATAATCCGCGGCGCACGAGGCGTAATATCCCCCGCTGGTGGCCATCGCACCCATCGAGACGACGACGGGAACGTTCTTGCGGGATTTATACAATTCGATGCGCTGATAGATCTCATCCGATGCGGTGACTTCCCCGCCGGGCGTGTTGATGCGGACGACCAGCGCCTTGACGTTGCTGTTGCCTTCGACCCGCGTCATGAGCCGATCAAACTTGGCGGCGACGGTGGAGTTGATTTCCTCTTCCAGCGGAACCACGGCTATTTCCGTTGTCGGATCGCCGGCCGCAATCGTCTGTTGCTGCCCACCAAGCTGCGAGCCATGCATGGCCAACAGGGCGAAATTCAACAGCACCGAGAATGCCAGCACCGCCACGAGCAGCACCGTGAAGAAGATTCGCCAACCGCCCCGCCGCCGCGGGGGCGGGCCGAAGAACGGCGGCGGAGGTCGCATGCCCGGCGGAGGCGGAAACATCCCCGGAGGTGGAGCGAATGCCGATTGCGGAGCAATACGGTGTCAGGCGTCAGCATAACAAA
>CAVPGG010000201.1:0-26377 GCA_963703755.1 uncultured Pseudomonadota bacterium | reverse complement strand
TCGCCTGCGTCGGCGCCGAGATCGAGAGCGGCGTGCCGCGGCTCACCTTCGGCCTGGCGCAATTGGCGGACGGCATCGACCCGCTTGACGTCGCGCTCGGCCTGTTCGTCATCGCCAACGTCTTCGCCGATCTCGGCCGTGCGGCCGCCGATCGGATCCCGCCCGTTGCCCCGGACCGGGGCGCGACGCCCGGCCTGCTGCGGGGCGCGATCCTCGCCGTGCTTGCGGCTTTCCTGCCAACGAATGGGGCGGGCGCCGCATCCACGCCGGCGGAACGGCAGGCGCGACCGATCGCCGATCCATTCGACCCGGCGAGCCGGACCGACATGCCGGGCGTGCTCGGCGCCACGCTGGCGAGCGACATGCGGTTCAGCCTGTCGCTCGTCCCCCTCCTCGCCTGGTTCGTGCCGTGCGACGCGGTCGCCGCGCTGCTGTGGCGGGTCTTCACGACCGAAGACAGTCTGTTGCATCAGACCGGCCGCGCCCAGACCGGGACGATCTGGCTCGTGTGCGCGACCCTGATCGTAGTGCACATCGCGCCCCTCGCGATCTTTCGCGTCCCGCAGCGGGCGGTGGCGTGGTTGCGCCGCCTCGACATCAGGATCGTGGCGCCGCTGATCGTCGCCGTCTGCGGCGTCGCGATCATGTCCGTCACCCGCAACCCCGTCGACCTCGCCCTCATGTTCGGCTTCGGCCTCGTCGGCTACGGCATGATCCTGGCCGATCTCGACCGCAGCCTGGTGTTCTTCGCCTTCGTGCTCGGATCGCACTTGGAGGAGAATATCGGCCGCACCCTGCTGATCGCGCGCGGCGACGTGACCACGTTCGTCACACGGAGGACCTCGGCCGGCTTCCTGGCGGCAGGCGTAGTGCTGTTGGTCGCGGTGCGCGTGTGGCGCTTCGTGCGGCGGCGCGGCCGCGTCGGAGCGCCGGCGACGGCCTAAACCCGCTCGACGATCGTCACCCCGCGCAACCGGTCGATCACATAGATCAGGCCGCGCTCGTCGACGGTGAGGTCGTTGCTCGACACCCGCTCGCTGCCCGGCGGTACCTCGGGCATGAAGTGCGCGACCTCGCGCGGCGAGTGCGGGTTCTTCACGTCGATGATGCGCAGGCCCTGCGCGAACCAGGCGAACGGGATCTCCGTGCCCAGGACCTTCTCGCACGGCTGGTGGCAGGCAGTCATGATCTTGTGCGGACCCTTGCCCTCGATGCCCTCGACCTGGAAGCTGGCGACCGGAACGGGCAGCGTCTCGTCGGTGACGTCGACCATCCACATGAAGGCCGGAAACGTGTCCTCGGTGCGCTGCACGTCCTCGTCGCTCACCACCAGATAGCGCCGGCCGTTGATCGCGAACGGCAGCGGCAGCGCCGTGTGGGTCGGGCAGCCGAACGGCGGCGTCCAATCGAGGCCGGAGACGAGCTTCGGCTTGGTCATGTCGTCGATGTCGAGGATGACGAAGCCGGCCTGCCAGTAGCTGGTGTAGAGCCGATTGCCCATGCGCAGCGGATGATGGCAGCGGTGCGCGGTCTTCGGCCAGTTCGGCGTCTCGCCGCCCGCGGTGTGCTGGCCGGGTAGCCACCAGCGGCCGACCTCGGCCGGATTCGCCCGATCCTTGAGGTCCATGATCATCACGATGTTGCCGACATAGCCCTCGAGCGTCGGCGAGAGATAGGCATAGCGGCCATCGAAATCGAAGCGATGCACGCCGGTGCCGGCCGTCTTCCAGCGCGTCAGCTCGCGCGGCTTCTTCGCATCGCTCACATCGTAGACGCCGAAGCCGGGCGCGAAATCGGCCGGCACCGGATTCGGGTCGGCGTGGTTGAGCTCGTGGTTGACCACCATGACGCCGTCATGCACCCGCACCTTGTGCGAGTGGGTGCCGGGCGGCATGCCGATCTTGGCGAACTCCTTCGGGTTCTTCGGATCGCGCACGTCGAAGATCGAGGTGCCGTGCGGGCTGCGCATGTGCGCCACATAGGCGATGCCGTTCTGCACGATGATCTGGCCACCGCCGGCGCAATCCACGTAGCCGACCTGGCGAAGCCCCACTCCCGAACCACCACCCGAAACCATGCACGATCCTCCCCGCGAGACGTTTTGCCGGCACCTGATAGCACGCTAGTGTCCCGATTCCGAAGTTCGCTAATTGTGCAGCGACCTCTGAGCGAACTTCGGAATCGACAAGGACACCAGCAAGTTTATGATTCTAGTGCCGCTTTTGAACCCGAAGTTCGCAACCGCGCTCGCCGCGGAGATCGTGCGAACTTCGGGTTCGCGGCACTAGCGCGCTTTTGCAGCCCGCCTTGCCGCATGCCGGCCTTGCGGCGCGGCGCCGTGGCTCAGGCGAAGAAATGCCGATAGGCGGCGGCCAGCGCGGCGCTGTCGAGATTGTTGATGTGCAGGTAGGGCGCGGTACGCTTCACCCACTCGCGCTGCGAGGCGATCACCTTGGCGAAGAAGGCCTCGCGCGAGCGCTCGGCGATCACCCGGTCCCAGGCCGAGAGCTGCGCGTCGAGCACGGGATCGCGCGTCTTCACCACGTTGATGCCGCGCCGCCGGATCTCGTCGAGATCCTTGGCGTAGCGGTCATAGGCGATGCCGAGCTGGTCCATCGAGGCCGCGTAGGCGGCGTAGCGCAGGATCGCCTGCAGCTCCGCCGGCAGCCCCTCGTAGCGCGCCTTGTTGATGATGACCTCGAAGTTCTCCGCCGGCTGGTGGTGGCTGCCCATCATGTAGGTCTGCGCCGCGTCGGCCAATCCGAGCGCGAGGTCGGAGCTCGGATTGTTGTACTCGGCCGCGTCGATGATGCCGGCCTGCATGGCGCGCGCGACCTCGCCGCCGGGCAGCACCGTGACGGCGGCGCCGAGCTCGCGATACAGGTCGGCCGAGAGGCCGACGGTGCGGAATTTCAGGTCGCGGAAGTCGGCGGCGCTGCCGATCGTCTTCTTGAACCAGCCGAGCGGCTGGGTCGGCATCGGGAAGTAGAGAAAGCCGACGAGGTTGAGCCGCAGGATGTCGTTGACGAGCTCGCGATACAGCGCCTCGCCGCCGCCGTGGTAGAACCAGGCGAGCATGCCGTGCGCATCCCAGCCGAAGGACGGCGGCGTGCCGAACAGCGAATAAGCCTTGTGCTTGGTGTACGAGTAGGCGCACACGCCGTGCGCGGCATCGAGAATGCCGGCATGCACGGCATCGGCCATCTGGAAATTCGCGATCACCGAGCCGGCCGCGAGCACCTGCAGCTTGAGGCGTCCGCCCGACATGGCATTGACCTTGGCGGCGTAGTCGACCGCAAACTCGTGGAAGATGTCCTTGGGCGACCAGCTCGAAGTGGTACTTCCACGTCAGCGTCTGGGCGCGCGAGACCTGCGGCATCGCAAGGGCCGCGCCCCCCGCCGCGGCGGCGAGCACGAATTCGGCGGCGGCTGCTCTGCCGCGGCGCACGCGCGCGATCCTTCGCCATGGCCAAGGCGTCTCCCCACGATTCGCCGGTGGTGCCATGGTGCCGCGCATGTTGCGCCAATGTCGAGGGCGGCGCGGCGAGGGTCGCGCAAAGTTCTGGGGGTTGTCCGTGCAAATCGCGGCTGGTTCGCGCACGGATTTCCGAACATGAGACCGGTCAGAGCCAGCGTGACGGCCAGCGCGTGCGCCCGACCAGGTTGTGCCATGCGAGCGCACAGAGCGTCAGCAGCACGGCGCCGACCGCGACCGGTGCGACCAGGAAGCTCCATGACAGGCTGTAATTGACCACGATCAGTGCGTCGATGCCGGCCGGCGGGTGGAACGTGCCGGTCAGGTGCATGGCCGCGATCACGAGCCCGACCGCAAGCGCCGCCGCCACCGGCGAGGGCCCAGCCAGCTTGACGACCACAAGCCCGACGAGCGTGGCAACGAGGTGCCCACCGATCAGCGCGCGCGGCTGCGCGGGCGGCGCCTCCGGCATTCCCATGACCAGCACGATCGAGGTCGCGAACGGCACCGACATCAGCGGATAGTCGCTGCGCGCCGCGAGATATTCCATGATCCCGATGCCGAGCGCGCCGCCCGCCGCGCCGGCGGCGATCGAGCCGGCAAGTCTCCAATGCGTCATGCCCACATGAATGCAAGCGCCGCGCCGTCACGCCAGAGCAAAGTTCGGCGCCCGCGCCAGAAAGAAAGAGGCGGCGGCTTCCCGCAGGAAGCACGCCGCCAGCCAAGGGCAAGGGATGAGACGAAAGCTTACTTCAGAGCCGAGAGCGCGGTGTCAACCGACAGCTTGGCGATGAAGGTCGCGCCGCACCAGTTGGAGCCCGGGCCGCCCGGATTGATCGGCGTGTTGGCCACGCCCGAGGCGGTGTGATCGCTGGTAAAGGCGTTGCAATCACCCTTGCTCAGGTCGCTGTCGTAGTAGCGCAGGTCGAGCGTGAAGACCTTGTAGGTCAAGCCGAAGCCCAGATCCCAGGTCGTGTAGCTCTTGTACGGGATGCCGTTCGGGAAGCCCGCGACCGCGTAGAAGTTGTCGCTCGTGCCGAGGAACCAGTGGCCGAACGTCAGCCGAGACGTACATGCCCCAATCCTTCGGGAACATGCTGGCCGGCAGGACGTACTTCGCCATACCGGCGACGAATTCGCCATCGGCGCCCGAGTTCAGCACGGACGGCGAGTAGTAGATGCTGCCGCCGAACGAGAACTGGTCGTTCACTGTGTAGGTGGCCTTGCCGTAGATTTCCCAGAAGCTCAGGTCGGCCTTGACGACGTTGCCGTTCGGCAGGGCGGGGTTGCAGCCGGCGACCGCGCCGTTGAAGCAGATGCCGCCCGGGTAATAGTAGTACCAAGCGCCGAAATCGAGGGCGAGCTTGCCGAACGTCGGCCGGATGCCGCCGTAGAAGTCCACTTCCGCCGCCGCATGGTTCGGGAAGTCGATGCTCTCGCCGCCGACGCCGAGGTAGCCCTGCAGGCTGTCGCTGAAGTTGTAGCGCGGCTCGAAGTAGGTGCCCACTGCCGGCCGATGCGCCGACTGGGTAATGCCGCGGAAGTTATAGTCGCTCGCGATCCACGAACCGAACGCCACGTCCCACGGGCTCGCCGCGGGAGCCGGCGCCGGGGGCGCCTTCCTGACCATCGGCAGATCCGCCGCGAACGCCCCGGTGGCCGTAAACGCGGCCGCCACCAACGCCGTCACAATAACCTTCTTCATCGCCAGCCCCTTTGTAATTTCTTGTTCGAGCCCCGACGATCCCGAACTCGGTACAACCCCGTGAGAACGCGGACACTACGCTCGAACGCGAGCCACCCTTGACGTGTAGATTTAACCCATACCGGAAGCCGAACTCGCAAGTTGAAACCTGAAGCAATTGCTGCATTTTTAGGCGTTTAGCGGGATTCTGTCGCGAAAAATCGAGGCGTTGCATTTGCGTCACACTGCGGGGTAGCAGCCTGCCGAGCCGGAAGTAAGCTGCCGCCACTTCGGCAAGAGACAGTCCCGACCACGAGCGCGCAATTCGCTGAAAAATTGTGCTCTCCGGCGCCCAAAACAGCGAAGGCCCGCACGCGCGCGGGCCTTCAATGGAGCAGAATCGGCCCGGACGATCAGGCCGCGGCCTTCTTCCGGTTGGCCTCTAAGCCGCGCATCGACGAGTGCAACCTGCGCGTCGATCGCCGGGTTGCTCAGCCCCTTCTGCCGGGCGATGAGCTGCACCAGCTTGTCGGCGCGCTCGATGTTCGGCGCGCCGTTCTGCAGCGCCCGCGCCGCCGAGGCCGGCCGCGTCAGGCTTTGCGCCGCCGCGGCGTATTTCTCGAACGGCACCAGGTCCTCGGGCTTGGCGCCGAGCTTGACGCACAGGTCGAAGACGAAGTTGTAGACCGCGCGCGACGTGTCGACGTCGCTCCGCACGGCCTCCTGGGCCGTTCGCATGCCGTCCTTGGTGACGCAGCGGTAGTTGCCGGCGAGCAGCATCGACCACTTGGCGAGCGGCACGAAGATCGAGTCGTAGACCTTGAGCTTGACCGGCAGCTCGATCTTGCTGCCGTCGCCCGCGTCGTAGCGGATCGCCTCGATCTCGTCCTGCAGCTGGCGCAGGATCGCGGTCGACTTCTCGTCGTCGAAGCGCGCCACCTTGAAGTTGGTCGGCAGCGTGACCATCAGCACGTTGACCTTCTCGTCGGGCGGACGGATCGCCTGCGGGTCGGGGCTGTTGAGCGTGATGGTCCGGGGATCGAAAATCCCATACGCGCGCGTCGGTGTAGGCGGGCTCGAGCGCCGCGTAGTCGAGGCCCGGGATGCGCTTCACATAGGGCAGCGGCGGCATGTTCATGATCGACATGCACGGCACGCGCGATTTGGCGACCGCGTCGAGCAGTTCGCGCACGCCCGCCGAGCGGTACTGCGGCTCCTGCATCGCGAGGCCGACGAGATCGTAATCCTTCGGGTTGATGCCGGTCGCGGGCCCGGCCGAGACCTTGCCGGGCAGGTTGCGCGAGTCGAGCACGACCGGGTCCTTGCGGCCGCGCACCGGCAAGCGCACGCGGAAGCCCTCGGCGTTGATCAGGTCGGCCTCCGCGGGGAGGCAGACGAGGTGGATATGGTGGCCGCCGAACAAGAGCTTCGACGCGAGCAGCGAGCCGTAGGACGCGCCCATGATCAGGATTTTTCGTGTCGCCGGCATCGCGCGGCCTCCCTTGTCGATTGAAACAGAAACCTGAGGGTTCCGGCCTGTGGCCGCCTCTCGCGCAATGCTATGCGCCCCGCCCGGCGCACGCAATCGGGGAGCGTCGCAGGGCCGCGCCGGCGCATCGCCGGAACCGCAAGAAATGTCGAGAAAAAATACGCCAATCGCATGCGCAGCCGTGTCACGCGTCGGGCGACGCGTGACACGGCCCAATGCCTGGGCCCACCGACCCCTTACGAGCCGCTGTGGCCGCCGCCGTGACTTCCGCCACCGTGGCCGCCGCCCTCGCTTCCCGGCGGACGATGAACCGGCGGCGAGGAGTGTGACGGCGTCGTGTGGGACGGCGTGTGCGATGGTGTATGCGACGGCGCAGGCGTGGGAGCATGCGGCGGCGTATGCGGCGTGCTCGATGCCGGCGGCGATGGCGGACGCGGCGCCATCGGTGCCGGCGGACGCGGCGCCATCGGTGCCGGCGGACGCGGCGCCATCGGTGCCGGCGACGGCATGCTCGGACGCGGCGGCGCGGGCGAATGCGCGACCGGAGCGGCCGGCCTCGGCGCGGGGGCAGGAGCAGGCCTTGGCGCCGGTGCGGGCGCTGGCTTCGCCACGGGCGCGGGCGCTGGCTTCGGCGCCGCGACGGCGGGCTTCGCGGCCGCCGGCTTCTTCGCCGGAGCCTTCGCCTTCACGGTCTTCTTCTTTGCCGCTTTCTTCGCGACCTTCCTCGCCTGCTTCTTGGCTGCCACTTTCCGGCGCTTCGCCGGCGCGGCTCGCTTCGCCTTCTTGGCCTTCTTCGCTTTCGCCTTCTTCGCTTTTGCCTTCTTCGCCATAATCGACCTCCCGATCGTTCGGCTGCTGAGCGGTCGCGCGCCGAGCCGTCTGGATGGTGGCGCGATCGCGACCGATGTTCACTCGTCTTACGATCCGACCGCCAACCTGGACTGGCAACGTCAGACCGCCTGCGCTGGCCTCCTCAAAGCCCCCGGCATCGGACCGCCGGTTGCCCAGTCGATCAACTCGATCGGATGGACCACCGGAACCTCGGTGCCCGCCGCGATCTGAGTGATGCAGCCGACATTGCCGGCGGCGATCACATCGGGAGCGACCTTCGCAATATTCGCGACCTTTCGATCGCGTAACGCCCTCGCGAGCTGCGGCTGCAGCATGTTGTAGGTGCCAGCCGAACCGCAGCAGAGATGGCCGTCGGGCACATCTTTGACGACGAATCCTGATTTGGAAAGCATTTCCTTTGGATCGCGCGTGACCTTCTGTCCATGCTGCAGTGAACAAGCACCGTGATAGGCGACCGTCAGAGGGGGATGGTCTATCCTTACTAAGTTATTGATTTTATTCACATATTCGCTAACGTCGCGAGTCAGGCCGGAGACCGTTTTGGCGCGCTCCGCATAGGCCGGATCGGTGCGCAGCATGTAGCCGTAATCTTTGATCGTTGTGCCGCAGCCCGACGCCGTAACGAGGATCGCGTCGAGCCCACGCCCGCAAATCTCAGCGCTCCAGGCGTCGACGTTCGCGCGCGCGGCCGCCAGCGCCTCCTCGTGCCGGCCCATGTGGTGGACGAGCGAACCGCAGCAGGTTTCGCCTTCCGCGAGCACGACCTCGATGCCGTGCCGCGTGAGCACGCGCACGGTCGCGTCGTTGATCTCGGGCGCCACCACGCTGGCGACGCAGCCGGTGAGCAGCGCGACGCGCCCGCGCCGCTCGCCGATCGGCGGAAAAACCCGCGGGCCGCGTTCGCCGCCGGGTGGAAGCGTCGCGGGCGCGAGTTCGCAGCATCGCGGCAAGCGGCTTGAGGCCGATGCGCTCGAGCAGCGGCGCCAGCGGCCGCGCGAACAAGGCGGCGGCCAGCGACCAGCGAAAAAGCCTGGGATTGGGCAGCACGCGCGCGATCATGCCGCGCAGCACGCGGTCGACGACCGGACGGCGGTAGGTGTCCTCGATATGCGCGCGCGCGTGATCGACGAGGTGCATGTAGTGCACGCCGGACGGGCACGTGGTCATGCAGGAGAGACACGAGAGACAGCGGTCGATGTGCGTGACCACGTCGGTCGTCGCGGGCCGGTCGTGCTCGAGCATGTCCTTGATCAGGTAGATGCGCCCGCGCGGCGAATCGAGCTCGTTGCCGAGCAGCACGTAGGTCGGACAGGTCGCGGTGCAGAACCCGCAATGCACGCAGGCGCGCAGGATCTTGTCGGCCTCCTTGATGTCCGGATCGGCGAGCTGGGCGAGCGTGAAGCTAGTTTGCATCGTTCACACTCCCGCCCACATGCGGCCGGGCCCGAGCACGCCGTGCGGATCGAAGCCGTCCTTGACGCGCTTTTGCAACGCCGCGAGGCCGTCGGGCTGCGGCGTGAAGGCACCGACCGCGGCGCGCACGGCGGCCGGCGCACGGATCAGCGTCGCGTGGCCGCCACAGGCCGCGACGGCATCGCGCACCGCCGCGGCGCCGGCGTCGTCGGATGGCGCGAGCGCCGCCCAGACGAGCCCGCCCGCCCAGTCGTGCACAAATTCGGCGTCGGCCTTCTGCGCGATCGCCCGCGCTAGCGGCGCGCCCTGCATCGGCGCCGTCGAAATGCGCCACACCAGCCGTTGCCCGGACGGTCCGCCCGCCGCGAACGGCGCGACGTCGCGGATCGCGCGCCACAGCGCCTGCGACGGCGCCGCGTCGAGGCTTGCGAGCGCGCCGAACGGCTTGAGGATCGCCGCGAGCGTGCCCTGGCGGTGCGCGACCGACGGCGCGACGCCTTCGAGCCGCAGCGCCGTGACGCTGCCGCCGCTCGCCGCATCCGCCGCGGCGCGCGCCGCGGGCCCGGCCGGCAGGTGCGCGGCGCCCGACACGTCGCAGGACGACCCCATCGCCGCCGCCATGGCGGCGCCGGCGCGCTCCGCATCGAGACCGAGCACCAGCACGGTCGCCTCGGTCTCGGGCCGCGGCAGCGTCTTGACGGTCACGTCGGTCATCGCCGCCAGCGTCCCCCACGAGCCGGCGATGAGCTTGCACAGGTCGTAGCCGGTGACGTTCTTCACCACGCGCCCGCCCGACTTGAACGTCTCGCCCCGACCCGACACCGCCGTGAACCCGAGGAAATGATCGCGCGCTGCGCCCGCCTTGATGCGGCGCGGGCCCGCGAGGTTGGCGGCGAGCACGCCGCCGATCGTCGCCTGGCCCGCGGCGCCGTCCAGCAAAAGCCCGTAGTCCATCGGCTCGAACGCGAGCTGCTGCGCCTTGGCGTCGAGCAGCGCCTCGATCTCGGCGAGCGGGGTGCCGGCGCGCGCGGAAAGCACCAGCTCCTCGGGCTCGTAAAGCGTGACGCCGGTGAGCGCCGCGAGATCGAGCGTCGCGTCGACCTGGGCGGGCCGGCCGAGCGCGCGCTTGCTGCCATGGCCGACGATCTCGAGCGACTTCTTCTGCGCCAGCGCCCACTGCACGGCGCTTTCCACATCCTTGGCGTCGCGCGGCTTGAGCGTGTCGGCCATCGCGCGCTCCCTCATTCCGCGGCAGCCGCGGCGGACGCCGCGAAAGCCGGCATGATGTCGCGGGCGAAGCGGCGCATCTGCTCGCGGCCGCCCGCGATGGTCAGCAGCACGTAGGCGACGCCAGCGGCGCGCAGGTCCTCCAGCATGGCGCAGATCTGGTCGGGCGTGCCGAACAGCGCGTTCTCCTCCGTGCCGCCCTTGCGGTCCGCGTAGGCGAGCACGTGGAGCCGCGCGCCTGATCCGGCGCGCGTGAGACATCGACCGTGCGCTGCGTGTAGGCCGCTTGGCGCACCAATGCGGCCTGCCTGTCGGCTTCGTCCTTCGCGACATAGAGCTGGCGCGCCACCACGACCTGCATCGGATCGAATCCGAGGCCATGCGCGGCCCGCTCGGCCCGGTAGATCGCAATGCGCTCGCCCAGCGCCTGCGCGCTCGCATACTGGTCGAGGATCAGGTTGAAGCCGCGCGCGGCGGCGCGGCGGATCGAGGCCTCGCTGCCGGCCGCGACCCACAGCGGCGGATGCGGTTTTTGCGCCGGCGGCGGCTCGACCACGATGTCGGCGAAATTCCAGAACTGGCCGCGATGCGAGAAGCGCTCGCGCGTGGTCCACGCTTGCGTCATCAGCGCGAGACACTCGTCGAAGCGCGCCTGCCCCTCCTCCGGGACGATCTGGAAGCCGTGGAATTCGCTGTGCCGATAGCCCTTGCCGATGCCGAAATCGAAGCGGCCGCCGGAGATGAGATCGAGCGTCGCGGCCTGCTCGGCGAGCAATACCGGATTGTGCCAGGGCAGCACGATCACGGCGGTGCCGAGCCGCAGCGTGGTCGTGCGCATCGCCAGCGCGGTGAGCAGCATCAGCGTCGCCGACACCTGGTTCCAGCCGGTGAAGTGATGCTCGACCAGGAAGGTCGAACGATAGCCGAGCGCCTCCGCCTCGACATTGTCGTCGAGCCAGTCGCGAAAGCCCTGGCCGGTCTCGGGACCGTGCCCGCGGCTGTCTGCCTGTGCCGAGCCGAAGAGGCCAAATTTCATGTGAAAGTTTTCCTTTGGCGCATGTCCTTATCGGCGAACCGGTGCCCACTTCGCCGGGACATGCGCTAAAATCGCGGAATATCCGGAAACGCGACGTTGCCGCCGCGCACGTGCATGCGGCCAAGCTCGGCGCAGCGGTGCAGCGTCGGAAACACCTTGCCGGGATTGAGCAGGCCCTTGTCGTCGAACGCGCATTTGAGGCGCTGCTGCTGATTGAGGTCGATCTCGGTGAACATCACCGGCATCAGGTCGCGCTTCTCGACGCCGACGCCGTGCTCGCCCGTGAGCACCCCGCCGACCTCGACGCAGAGCTTGAGGATATCGCCGCCGAACGCCTCGGCGCGATCGAGTTCGCCCGGCTTGTTCAAGTTGTAGAGGATGAGCGGATGCAAGTTGCCGTCGCCGGCGTGGAACACGTTGGCGACGCCGAGGCCATAGTGCTCCGACAGTTCGCGCATGCGCGCGAGCACGCGCGGCAGCTGCGCGCGCGGGATGGTGCCGTCCATACAATAATAGTCGGGCGAGATGCGCCCGGCCGCCGGGAACGCCGCCTTGCGGCCGGCCCAGAACAGGAGGCGCTCCTCCTCGGAAGTCGACGCCCGCAACGTCGAGGCGCGACAGGCGCGCGCGATTTCCTCGACGCGCGCGATCAGGTGGTCGACCTCGGCCTGCGGGCCGTCGAGCTCGACGATCAGCAGCGCCTCGACGTCCAGCGGGTAGCCCGCATGCACGAACTCCTCGACCGCATGGATCGCGGGGCGATCCATCATCTCCATGCCGCCCGGGATGATGCCGGCGCCGATGATCTGCGCAACGCATTGGCCCGCATCCTCCGACGTCGGAAAGCCGACCAGCACGGCACGCGCGGTCTCGGGCTTCTGCAGGATGCGCACCGTGATCTCGGTGACGACGCCGAGCAGGCCCTCCGATCCGGTGACGATGCCGAGGAGATCGTAGCCGGCGGCGTCGAGGTGTCGCCCGCCGAGGCGGATGACCTCGCCGGTCATCAGCACCATCTCGAGGCCGAGCACGTTGTTGGTGGTCATGCCGTATTTGAGGCAGTGCACGCCGCCGGAATTCTCCGCCACGTTGCCGCCGATCGTGCAGGCGATCTGCGAGGACGGGTCGGGCGCGTAGTAGAAGCCGCGTGGCCACTGCGGCCGAGACCGCCAGATTGGTCACGCCCGGCTCGACCACCGCAATGCGGTTGTCGAAGTCGATCTCGCGCACGCGGTTGAACTTGGCCATGCCGAGCAGGACGCCGTCGCCGAGCGGCAGCGCGCCGCCCGAGAGCGAGGTGCCGGCCCCGCGCGGCACCACCCGGATGCCGCCGGCATGGCAATAGGCGAGGATCCGCGACACCTGGTCGGTCGTCTCGGGGAGCACGACCACCATGGGAAGCTGACGATAGGCCGTGAGCCCATCCGACTCGAAGGGCCGCATCTCGCGCTCGCCCGCGATCACGCCCTCGCCCGGAACGATCGCGCGCAGCGCGGCGACGATCTCGTCGCGGCGTGCGAGCACGTCCGCGTCCTGCACCGGCATCTTCACCGACATCGCGAGGCTCCCTGGCGCTTCTCCCAGCTGGTCATTTTATCGCGTGAAGCCCGCGAAAACACCCGCCTGCGGCAATGCCACCGGCGCTCTCGGAACGCCCCCGGCGATGCCCGCGTTGACGGCTTGCGCTCGGATCGCGCTTCGGTCAGGTTCCGGCCGGGATCGGCAGGCCGGACCGGGGCGCCGCCGCGCGGACGATCCGGCAAAACGAGGAGACCGAGATGAGATATTTGCTGACCGCGTCAATTGTCCTGCTGGCGTCAACGGAGGCGACGTGGGCGCAGGACCTCGAGGCCGGCGCGACGTTGTTCAAGCAGTGCGGCGTCTGTCACAAGATCGGCCCCGGCGCCGCCAAGTTCGTCGGGCCGGAGCTCAACGGCCTCGAGGGCCGCAAGGCGGGCAGCACTGACTACAGTTACAGCGACTCGATGAAAAGCTCCGGGATCACCTGGGACGAGGCGAGCTTCAAGGAATACATCAAGGCGCCGAAGGCCAAGGTGCCGGACACGAAGATGACCTTCCCGGGCATTACGGACGACAAGAAGATCGCCAACCTCTGGGCCTACCTCAAGCAGTTCAAGGCCGACGGCAGCAAGAAGTAATTTTCGCCGTCATTGCGAGGCGCGCAGCGCCGAAGCAATCGCGATCCGCAGGCGTGCCGATCGCGGTTGCTTCGGCCTGCCGTGCAGGCCTAGGAAGAAACTAACGTTGGTGGGCGGGGCATCAAGCAGCCTGGACGATTGGTTGAAGTTGGACGGTGAAGCCGAGCTTGGCGAGTTGGGCAACCAGACGCTTGGCTTTGAGTTCGGGCGGGCGAGAATCGAAGTGGGCAGCGCCGAGGTCGCGGTGTTCGACGCCGTACTTGAGCATATGATAGATCGCGGTGAGCAGAGAAGCGGCGACGGCGCAGATCGCTTTCTGCGGTCCGCGCCGGCTTTGCAGACGGAAGAACTGGGCTCTGTAGTAGCTGTCTTTTTTACGTTTAGCCGCCCAGGCGCATTGGATGAGCATCGTCTTGAGCCAGGGCGCGCCCTTGCGTAGGCGCGAGGATTTGCGCTTGCCGGCACTCTCGTTGTGGCCCGGACACATGCCAGCCCAACCGAGAAGGTGGCCGGCGGTCGGGAACCGGCTCATATCGTGTCCGATCTCGGAGAGAATGGCCGGTGCCGCTACCGTGCTTACGCCCGGGGCCGTCATGAGGAGGTCGATCAGGTCGCGAAAGGGCGCCTGACCGGTCCCGATCTGCACCTCTATCCGATCGATGCGCTGACCGATCTCGCGATCGATGTTGCGGATCGCCGCGTCCAGGCCGTCCCATTGTCGCAGGTGGAGCTCGAGCAGGAAGCGGTGATGGTCCGTCAGCCGGCCATGCAGCGCGTCATAGAGCTCCTTCGGGGTCGCCTTGATCTGCTTGCTGGCCAGTTCGGCCAGCTTGGCCGGTTGACGCACGCCGGCGATCATCGCCTCGATGATGCGGCGCCCGCTCGCCCCCATGGGATCGCTGAGCACCGAATCGAGCCTAATGTTTGCCTCCGCCAGCGTCTTCTGAATACGCTGCGCATGCCGCGTCTGCTCACGCACCAGCTGCTTGCGGGTGCGTGTCAGCGAGCGCAGCTCCTGCGTCTCCTCAGGCGGGACGAAGCTTGCCTTGATCAAGCCGCAGGCCAGCAGATCGGCGATCCACATCGCGTCGTTCATGTCGGTCTTGCGGCCCGGGACATTCTTGATGTGGGCCGCATTGGCCACGACCAACTCGAAGTCGCCTTGGCCCAGGATCTTCCACACCGGCATCCAGTAGACGCCGGTCGCCTCCATTGCGACGTGCGTGCACCGGTTCTCCTCCAGCCACGCCGCCAGAGCCGTCAGCCCCTCCGTCGTCGTCGCGAACGTCCGACATTCCCGCTGCGTCTGGCCACCAGTCGCGATGCGCACACAGGCCACCACCGTGTCTTTGTGCACATCAAGACCCGCCACCCGCTCGTACAAGATATCCATCGTCTTCTCCTCCATCGCAGCGCCGCCGGCGTGGGGGCCTGTTACGGTGAGAATCCTAGGAAGCGTGCTCCAGGGCGTCGCCGCCCTTTGGCGCCAGTGAGCGTCATCCAGGCACCCCGGGTCCAACTCGCAACCGGGCTCGTGCGCACCAGGGAGATATCGACCTCTTTGCCAGCAGCGCCGCCAAATTACCGCGCCGCTCGACCCGTTTCATCCACCAGCGTCGACCTGTTAAGGCCGGTGCCTAACTCGCAATGACGGATCGCTTCGATAAATTTGTTTCCAACCGAGCCCGCAGCCCTGCCGCGGCCGCCAGGAACTCTTTTGCCGGTAAATGATTATATGGGGGCGGCGCACCGGAGGTCAGGGGCGCCGCAAAGAACTATCGTCAGCAGAGGGAAATATTCGCGCGGGCTCGGTGGGTAAAATCGGACCTTTGTGCAAACTTGATGGCATAGAGGAAAATATTGAGTCAGCGGTACCTCTCATGCTGCCCATCTGTTCTAGCCGGCTCCGCGTATAGATCGCAGTTTCGACTGAGATGGGGAGGTCGATCATGAAAGGTGCCTACACGATCGGGATCGAGGAGGAGTATTTCCTCGTCGACGCGGTGACCAAGACGGTCGCGGCGGAGCGCCCGGAAGCCTTCTTCGCCGCCGCCAAGGCCGCGCTCGGCGCGCAGGTGCGCGGCGAATTCCTGCAGTCGCAGATCGAGGTCTCGACCGAGCCGCATCACGACATGGCGACGGCGCGCACCGAGCTGCGTCATCTGCGCAATACGGTCGCCATGATCGCGGCCGAGCACGGGCTCGCGATCCTCGCGTCCGGCACCCATCCAACCGCCTCGTGGGAATGCGCCTTGCAGTCGTCGGCCGAGCGCTACGACGTCGTGATGCACGACCTGCAGATGATCGGCCAGCGCAACATGCTGTGCGGGCTGCACGTGCATGTCGAGCTGCCCGCCGGCGAGGACCGCGTCGAGGTGATGTGCCGCATGCTGCCCTACCTGCCGCTGTTCATCGCGCTCGCCACCTCCTCGCCGTTCTGGCGCTCGCGCCCGACCGGGCTCAAGGGCTACCGGCTCGCCGCCTATGACGAGTTGCCGCGCACCGGGGTCCCGGAGCTCTTCCGCAAGAGCGAGGAGTTCGAGGCCTATATCGCGGCACTCACCAAGGCCGGCATCATCGACGACGCGAGCTACGTGTGGTGGGCGCTGCGCCCCTCGCTGCAGCACCCCACCCTCGAGCTGCGCGCGCCCGACTGCTGCACCTTCGTCGACGACTCGATCGCGATCGCGGCGCTCTACCGCGCGCTCGCCCACCGGCTGGTGCGCAATCCGTGGCTCAACGCCGACATGACGGCGGTGACGCGCGCGATCGTGGTCGAGAACAAGTGGCGGGCGCAGCGCTACGGCGTCAACGGCACCTTCGCGAGCGCCGACGGCGGCGGGGCGGTCACGGTCGCCGAGGCGCTCGAGCAGGTGCTGGCCGAGGTCGCGCCCGACGCCGAGGAGCTCGGCTGCTCGACGCATGTCACGCGCTGCCGCGCGATCGTCGGCGCCGGCACCTCCGCCGACGCGCAGATCGCCGTGTTCCAGGCGCACGAGAAGACCGAGACCCGTGAGCGCGCGCTCGAGGCGGTGAACGACTGGCTTGCCGCGGCGACGCTGCAGTAGGGATTGACCAACTTCCGCTCGTGGTTAGTCACGACGTCATGCCCGGCCTCGTGCCGGGCATCCACGTCTTTTGCGACGCGCTCGGCCATGTCGAGGACGCGAAGGCACTGCGCGCGACGTACGAGATCGACGGTGAGCCCAAATAACGAGTCCGGATCATGGCCCGGGCCGAAGTCCAGCTACGCCGCATCCTCCGCCGGCATCGCGGTCTGCACCACGAGGCCGCGGGCGCGCGCATCGACCACGCCGAGCGCGCGCAGCGCCAGCAGCGTGACGGTCTGCACCTGCTCGCGCGCTTTGCCAGCCTCGGCCGGCGGCGCGAGCGGGCCGATCAGCCCCTCGATCAGCAATCCGACCAGCGCGACCGCGCCCGCGCCCGCGTCCTGCTCGGGCAGGTGGCCGCCCACGATGGCCGCGCGGATGCGCGCCTCGATCTCGCCCGCGAGCGCGCGGCGCGCCGCCAGGCGGAATTCGTCGACCGCGGCGTCGACCGGCTCGGCGCTCACCGCCCAGGCGAGCCGGCGGTGGCGCAACGCGCGCGCCGCGAAGCTCACCAGCGCGGCCGCGAGCGCCGACAGCGGGCCGGGCGCCGCGTCCGCGGCCTTGCGCAGCGCCGCGATCTCGCGCGTCGATACCGCCTCGATGAGCGCCCGCACGAGGTCGCTCTTGGCGGGAAAATAGCGATAGACCGTGCCGGCCGCGATGCCGGCGCGCCGCGCCACCGGCGCGATCTGCACGGCCGCGAGGCCCTGCTCGGCCGCGATCATCCGCGCCGCCGCGACGATTGCGTCATGGCGGGCCGCGAGATGCTGCAGGACGCGTTCGGTGCGGCGATAAGCCATCGGCGCGGGTCCAGCCGCGAATTGAGATGACGACGGAAATGTAATGAATTGAGATTTCAGGCGACTGCGCAATGGTGACGCGAGCGTGCCCTGCCGCGTGGAACTCGATCGCGCCCGCGGCCGTCACTGCGCCTCGATGCCGAGCTCCGTGATCAGCTTGTCGTAGGTCGCCTTGAACTCGTCGATGTGTCGCGTCAGCGCCGCGACGGTATTCTTCCCGGCGCCCGGCACGTCGAGCCCGAAGCCGGTGAGCTGGTCGCGCACGCCCTTGTCGGCGAGCGCGGCCGCGATCTCGCGGTTGAGGCGCGTCTGCAGCGGCGCCGCCATTCCTTTCGGCGCCAGCACGAAGATCTGCCCGCGATAGGTGAAGTCGACGAGGCCGGTCTCAGCGACGGTCGGCACGTCGGGCAGCGCCGCGAGTCGCCGCTCGCCCGTCACCGCGAGCGCGATCAGCTTGCCGTCCGCGACCCGCGGCAGCACCAGGGTCGGCGTGTCGAACACGATCTGCACCTGGTCGCCGAGCAGCGCCTGGATCATCGGCGCATTGCCGCGATAGGGCACGTGCACCATGTCGAGGCCGGCGACCTTGACGAACTGCGAGCCGCCGAGGTGCTGCGGCCCGCCGATGCCCGAGGAGCCCCAGTTGATCTTGCCCGGATTGGCGCGGACGTAGTCGAGGAATTGCTTGAACGTGCCGAAACGCGACTTGCTCTGCGCATTGGTCGCGATCACGAACACATAGGAGTAGATGCTGGCGATGGGCGAGAAATCGCTACTCGGATGCCACGCGAGCTTGGCGATCTTCGGCAGCGTCGCGTGCGCGCTCGTGGTCATGAGCATGGTGTAGCCGTCCCGCGCCGCCCGCATCAGCTCGGCGACCGCGACCGCGCCGCCGCCGCCCGGGCGCAACTCGACCACGATCGGCTGATCGAGCGTCTCGCCGAGCCGCCTGCCGACGATGCGCGCCACCACGTCGACGCCGCCGCCCGGCGCAAAGGGGACGAGCATGCGGATCGGGCGGGTGGGGAATTTGTCTTGCGCGGAGGCAAGCGCGGCCCAGCCCGGGAGCGTGATCGCCGCGACGAGCCCGACGCGCGCGAGGATCAGGACGATGTTCGCTCGCATGGACCGCTTCGTTCTCCATGTCCCGCAGGCGGTTCGACGCCCACCGAAGTATCTCGGTGCCCCGCCCGGCTATCAAGGGCGGCAATCAACCCAGTTTCGACGAAATCAGCGAACGGCGCAAAAATGTTCTGTCGCAAAAATGTTCTTCCGCCTCGCCGCCTTTGGCGATATTGGTGAAATGAGACACGTCGAGTTGCGCCCGGCGGCCGCTTGCGGCCGGCCGGGCTTCTTGTTGGCCTATCCGACGGATGAAAGGAGATGTTGCGCCAACCGCGACGGGCGCGTCCCTGCTGGTTTCGTCGCCTCCTGCTCTTTCTCCTGTTCTTCATCGTTTGGCCGTTTTTCGCCGCGCGCGTTTCCATCGATATTTCAAGGCTGTTTCCTGCAATGCCCTGCAGATCGCCTGCAGATGGTCGGCAAAAAAGTTTTGCAGGGCGCGCCCCGGCGGCGCTTCGTTACTGCGCTCTGTGGGCGTTTAGGCGGATCCGCAAATCGGCAGAACAAAGCCATTCGGGGAAAGTCGAGCGATATCAACAGGACTTTGCGCAGCACTACCAACGCGGCGAGGTTCGGTCATGCCAAGGCGGTCGCGTCAGTAGGACGACCGCGCAAAACGAAGCTAGAAAATCGAATGATTTCAATGATGGCCTTTCGCGCCGCGTTTCACCGGACGCCTTCGCATCCCTTCATCCGCTCCCCCTGGCCGGCGCGCACCTCCTCGTCAGCCGCATCGTCGCCGTGCGGCTGGCTTGCAACAAGCCTGCGCATGCCGGCTCCGGCGCGGGGAGCGATTGACTGAGCGGTCGGCACTGCACACCTTATCGGCGTCAACTGGGAGACGTGCATTGGGCAATCGTCAAGGCGCCAGCCGCCACCAGATGTTTCGCGCTGTCCTGCCAGCCGCGCTCGTCGTCTCCGCCCTGGCGCTTGGCGGCTGCGACCGCAAGCCGGCGGCAACTGCGCCGGCGCCGCCGACCGTGACGGTGGCGCATCCGTTGCAGAAGAACATCACCGAGTGGGACGAGTATACCGGCCGCTTCCAGGCGGTGGAGACCGTCGAGATCCGCGCGCGAGTGTCCGGATTCATCGACAAGGTGCAGGTCAACGAGGGCCAACTCGTCAAGCAGGGCGACCTCCTGTTCGTGATCGACCAGCGTCCGTTCCAGCTGGCGGTCGAGCAGGCCGCGGCCGATGTCGCGCGCGCCCAGGCGAAGCTCGAGATCGCGACGGCCGACGTGCAGCGCGCGGCGCCACTGGTGGAGAGTCAGACGCTGACCGGGCGCGAGTATGATACCCGCAAATCCACCCAGCGCGACGCCGCCGGCCAAGTCGCGTCCGCCCAGGCCGCCCTCAAGACCGCCCAGCTCAACCTCGAATGGACCGAGGTGCGCGCGCCGATCGCGGGACGCATCTCCGACCGGCGCGTCGACGCCGGCAACCTCATCACCGGCGGTCCCAACGGCGCGACGCTCCTGTCCGTCATCGTCTCGATCGACCCGATCCACTTCGTTTTCGATGGCAGCGAAGCGGATTTCCTGCACTACCTGCGGCTCGCGCGGGCCGGCGCGCGGCCGTCGTCGCGTGACGCCCAGAACCCGGTGTCGGTGCGGCTCGCCGACGAGACCGAGTTCGTCCATCAGGGCCGCATGGACTTCGTCGACAACACGATCAATCCGAAGACCGGCACCATCCGCGGCCGCGCCGTCTTCGACAACAAGGACGGCTTCCTCACGCCCGGCTTCTTCGGGCGGCTGCGCCTGTTCGGCGGCACGCACGACGCCCTGCTGGTGCCCGACAGCGCGATCGCCTCCGACCAGTCGCGCAAGATCGTGTTCACGGTGGCGGGCGACGGTACGGTCGGCGTCAAGCTGGTCGAGCTCGGACCGATCATCGACGGGCTGCGCGTCATCCGCTCCGGCTTGGCGGCGAGCGACCGCATCGTGATCGACGGGCTGCCGCGCGCCCGGCCGGGGCAGAAGGTCAGGCCGGAGGACGGCGAGATCAAAGGCGCTGCCGCGGCTCCCAAGGCCCCGCTGTAGGGGCACCGGATGCGCTTCTCCCACTTCTTCGTCGACCGGCCGATCTTCGCCGCCGTCATCTCGATCATCATCACGATGGTCGGCTACATCTCGTATCGGGCGCTCCCGATCACCGAATATCCGGAGATCGCGCCGCCGACCGTGGTGGTGAACACGTCATTCTCGGGCGCCTCCGCCGAAGTCTTGTCGCAGACCGTGGCGACGCCGATCGAGCAGGAGATCAACGGCGTCGACAACATGATCTACATGGTGTCGCAAGCGACCGGCGACGGCGCGCTGCAGATCTCCGTCGTGTTCAAGCCCGGCACCAATGTCGACCAGGCCCAGGTGCTGGTGCAGAACCGCGTCTCCAACGCGATCCCGCGCCTGCCCGAGGAGGTGCAGCGTCTCGGCGTCACCGTCCGCAAGGCCTCGCCCGACCTGATGCTGGTGATCCACCTGATCTCGCCCGACCGCAGCCTCGACCAGGGGTACATCTCCAACTACGCGACTATCAACATCAAGGACGTGCTCACCCGCCTCGACGGCGTCGGCGACACCATCGTGTTCGGCGCCCGCGACTACTCGATGCGGATATGGCTCGATCCCGCCAAGGTGCAGTCGCGCAATCTCACCGCCGACGACGTAGTCACGGCGCTGCGCGCCAACAACGTGCAGGTCGCCGGCGGCTCGGTCAACCAGCCGCCGGCGAAGTCACCCGGCGGCTTCCAGCTCGCGGTGCAGACCCTCGGGCGGCTGTCGACCCCGGAGCAGTTCAACGACATCGTGGTGGCGACCGATAGCGACGGCCGCGTGACGCGCATCCGCGACATCGCCCGCGTCGAGCTCGGCGCGCAGGACTATACGAGCAACGCCTATCTCGACAACCAGGTCGCCACCGCGATCGGCATCTTCCAGCGCCCCGGCTCGAACGCGCTCACAACCGACGCGACCGTGAAGGCGAAGATGGAGGAGCTATCGCGCAGCTTCCCGCCCGGCATGGCCTATCGGGTGGTCTACGACACCACCGAGTTCATCCAGCAGTCGGTCGATGAGGTGCAGAAGGCGCTGCTCGAGGCGCTGGTCCTGGTCGTGATCGTGATCCTCCTGTTCCTGCAGACCTGGCGCGCTGCGATCATCCCGATCGTCGCCATCCCGGTGTCGCTGATCGGCACCTTCTTCGTCATGACGGCGTTCGGCTTCTCGCTCAACAACCTCACTTTGTTCGGCCTCGTGCTGGCGATCGGCATCGTGGTCGACGACGCCATCGTGGTGGTCGAGAACGTCGAGCGCTACCTGCGGGCGGGCCTTGAGCCCCGCGAGGCCGCCCACCGCACCATGGACGAGGTCGGCGGCGCGCTCGTCGCAATCGCGCTGGTGCTGTGCGCGGTGTTCATCCCGAGCGCATTCATCAGCGGCATTTCCGGGCAGTTTTATAAGCAGTTCGCGCTCACCATCACGGCCTCGACCATCATCTCGGCCACGGTGTCGCTGACGCTGTCGCCGGCGCTCGCCGCGCTGCTGCTCAAGCCGCACAGCGACGAGCCCGGATCGGGTGTGGCGCACGCTGGGCCGGCCCCTCAATGCGTTCTTCGGCGCGTTCAATCGAGGCTTCGGCGGCTCTCCAACGGCTATGGCGCGCTGACGCGGCGGCTGCTGCGGGTCTCGACGCTGATGCTAGTGGTCTATGCCGCGCTGATCGGCATCGCCGACCTCGAGTTCAACCGGACGCCCGCCGGCTTCATCCCACAGCTCGATCGCGGCTATTTCATCGTCGCCATCACGCTGCCGCCGGCGCGACCCTCGAGCGCACCGACGCGACCGTCAAGCGCGTCTCCGACATCCTGCTGAGCCGCCCCGGCGTCGCTCACGCGGTGACGTTCGCGGGATTCGACGGCGCCACCTTCACCAACGCGCCGAATTCCGGCGTCGTGTTCCTCCCGCTGAAGCCGTTCGACGAGCGCGTACGCGCCGGACTGACCAGCGACGGCATCCTCAACGACCTGCGCGCCCAGATGCAGGCGATCCGCGAGGCCTTCGTGCTCGTCATTCCGCCGCCCTCGGTGCCCGGCATCGGCACCGGCGGCGGCTTCAAGCTCTATGTCCAGGACCGCGCCGGCCGCGGCCCGCGCGCGCTCGAGCAGGCGGTCGGCATGGTCACGCGCGACGCCAACCAGGCGCCCGGCCTCGTCCAGGTGTTCACCCTGTTCAATACGGCGACGCCGCAGATCTATGCCGACATCGACCGCACCAAGGCCGAGATGATCGGCGTGCCGATCACCCGCTTCTTCGCCACGCTGTCGACCTACATGGGCTCGACCTTCGTCAACGACTTCAACATCCTCGGCCGCACCTACCGGGTGACCGCCCAGGCCGACAACCCCTATCGGCTGGACGTGCGCGACGTCGCCAACCTGCGCACCCGCTCGACCGCGAACGAGATGGTGCCGCTCGGCGCGGTCGCGACCTTCCGCGAGATCACCGGACCATGGCGCGTGCCGCGCTACAACCTGTTTCCCGCCGCCGAGGTCCAGGGCGCCACCCGGCCGGGCTTCTCGACCGGCCAGGCGATCGCCGCGATGGAGCAGATCATGGCGCGCGACCTGCCGTCCGGCTTCGGCTTCGAATGGACCGAGATCGCGCTGCAGGAGAAGCTCGCCGCCAACACCATCGCGACGGTGTTCAGCCTTGCGGTGGTGTTCGTCTTCTTGCTGCTCGCCGCCCAGTACGAGAGCATCGCGCTGCCGCTCGCCGTGATCCTGATCGTGCCGATGTGCCTGTTCGCCGCGTTCGGCGGCGTGATCCTGCGCGGCATGGACAACAACATCCTCACCCAGATCGGCCTCGTGGTGCTGGTCGGCCTTGCGGCGAAGAACGCCATCCTGATCGTCGAGTTCGCCCGCCAGGCCGAGGAGCGCGGCGAGAGCCGGCTCGACGCCGCGGTGTCCGCCGCCCGCACCCGGCTGCGGCCGATCCTGATGACGTCGTTCGCCTTCATCCTCGGCGTCGCGCCACTGGTCATCGCGACCGGCGCCGGCGCCGAGATGCGCCAGGCGCTCGGCACCGCCGTGTTCTTCGGCATGCTCGGCGTCACCCTGTTCGGGCTCCTGTTCACGCCGATCTTCTACGTGCTGGTGCGCCGGGCGGCGTCGTGGCGAAGCAAGCCGGCGTCAGTCGCGCCGGCGACGCCGTAGCCAAGCCAAGGCGCGGCGTGATCCCACGTTCGTCATGCCCGGGCATGACGGGGGACTCACTCGCAGGAAGCGGAAAGCGCTCTAACTCTTCTGCCGTTCCCGCGCCGCGGCGCCGATCTTCGTCAGCGTCATCGCCGGTGTGATCGCGTCCGGATCGATCTTCAGCGCGATCACGGCCGGCTTGCCGGATGCTTGCGCGGCCTTGAACGCGGCGGGGAAGTCCTCGGTCTTCTCGACGACGACGCCGAAGCCGCCGAACGACTGCGCATAGGCGACGAAGTCGGGGTTCTTGAGAATGGTCGCCGAGATGCGGCCCGGATACTCGCGCTCCTGATGCATGCGGATCGTGCCGTACAAACCGTTGTCAGCAATCACGGTGATGATCGGAAGATCATATTGCGCGGCGGTCGCGTATTCCTGCGCGTTCATCAGGAAGTCGCCGTCGCCCGCGATGCACACGACGGTGCGCTCCGGATAAAGCCGCTTGATGCCGACTGCGGCCGGCACGCCGTAGCCCATCGAGCCCGAGGTCGGCGCGACGTGCTGGCCGAAGCGGCGGAAGCGGAAGAAGCGATGCACCCACGAGGCGAAATTGCCGGCGCCGTTGGTGATGATCGCGTCCGCGGGAAGGTTGTCGCGCAGCCACACCATCACGGCGCCGAGGTTGACGCCGCCCGGCTGCGCGGTCGGCTGCTCGGTCCAGGCGAGGTAGTCGTCATGTGCGGTCCTGGTGCCGTCGCGCCACTTGATCTCGCTCGGCGGCTGCAGCCCTTCGGCCGCGGCGGCAAACGCAGTCGGCGAGGCATGGATCGCGAGATGCGGCTTGTACACGCGGCCGAGCTCCTCGGCGCCCGGATGCACGTGCACGAAGGTCATCTGCGGGCCCGGGATGTCGATCAGCTCATAGCTCTGCGAGGGCATCTCGCCGAGCCGGCCGCCGACGAGCAGCACGAGGTCGGATTCCTTCACGCGCGCGATCAGCTTCGGGTTCGGCCCGATGCCGAGGTCGCCCGCGTAGCAGGGATGCAGCGCATCGAACAAAGGCCCGCGGCGGAACGTGGTCGCAGTCGGCAGCGCGAAGCGCTCGGCGAAGCGGGCAATCGCGGCATGTGCGGCGCTCGACCAGCGGCTGCCGCCGAGCAGCATCACGGGGCGCTCGGCCGCCCACAGCATCTTCTGCAACTTCATCATGTCGGTCGCGCCCGGCCAGGTCTCGACCGGCTCGAAGGCGGGCGCGTTCGCGACCGAGACGCGCTCGGTGAGCATGTCCTCCGGGATCGCCACCACCACCGGGCCGGGCCGCCCGCTCGTCGCCGTGTAGAAGGCGCGCGAGACGATCTCCGGCACGCGCGCCGGATCGTCGATCTCGACCGCCCATTTGGCCATGCCGCCGAAGGCCGCGCGGTAGTCGAGCTCCTGGAATGCGTCGCGCCCCTTCATGTCGCGCGCGATCTGGCCGACGAAAAGGATCAGCGGCGTCGAGTCCTGGTGCGCGATGTGCACGCCGTGCGCCGCGTTGGTCGAGCCGGGCCCGCGCGTGACGAAGCAGATGCCGGGCCGTCCGGTCGCCTTGCCGACGGCTTCCGCCATGAATGAGGCGCCGCCCTCGTGCCGGCACACCGTCACGTCGATCGCGCGGTCGTGGAACGCGTCGAGCACCGCGAGGTAGCTCTCGCCCGGCACGCAGAAGACGTGCTGCACGCCGTTGACGATCAACTGGTCGACCAGCACCTCGGCGGCGGTCCGCATGTTGTCCTTGGCGCGCATCGGGCGTCTCCATCGTCGTTCGTTGAAACTCTTATCGCGAGCACGGCGCCCGCGCCCCCTCTCCCCGCGTGCGGCTATTCGATTCACACTTCTCAAAATCTGATTCTGCGCCAATGGGCTACGCGATCGCGCCCCTTGGGATGGCGGAGAACGCCAGTTTCGAGTCAAGGGATTCGAAAGACTCACGTTTTTCTGCTTCGGACTTCGACAGAGCGAGTGAGAAGTGTGCATTCGATAGCCGCGTGCGGGGAGAGGGTCGGGGTGAGGGGGCGCCTCAGCGAGTTGCTACCAGCGATTTACTTCGCTGAGATTCAGCGCCCCTCACCCCAACCCTCTCCCCGTAAGAACGGGGAGAGGGAGCGCGAGCGCCGTGCCAAATCTACTACTTCTTGATCGGCGCGAATTTCGCCGGAATCATCAGGTTGTTCTTCTGCCCGACCAGATAGCCGGAATCGACCATCTGCTTGGCGTACTCGACCCATTCGGGATCCTTCGCCATGTTGGCGCGCTTCTGCATGCGGTCGTTGGCGTCCTCGTAGCACCAGATGTGCACCAGCGTGTTGACCTCGCCGGATTCCGTATACATGTAGCAGAGCGGCGGGCCGAGAAGCCGCGTCTGCGCGGCAAATCCATGCTTTTCGTAGAGGTCGAGATGGGCCGCCATCTTGCCCGGCTTGATGGTGTAGTAGCGGTGATCGATCAGCACGCTTTCCTCCCGTTGACGGCGCCGCCACGCGGCGCAGGTGAGGCGCGCATCATTCGAAATCAGCCACGGCGCGGTCAAGGGCGCGGGAGCTGGATTCCGCGCATGACTCGATTGCTGACACGCAATGACGGCACTGCCTCTCCGCTCCCCTCCCCCCGCGCGCGAAGCGCGTGGCGGGGAGGGGTCGGGGGTGGGGGGCGCCGCTTGTTCGGTACAGGCTTTATGCGCGCTTCTCGCAAATTCGGCGCAAGCGTAGTCCCCCCACCCCTCGTTCCGCAGCTTCGCTGCGTCGCTCGACCCTCCCCGCCACGAAACTCGGGCC
>CAVPGG010000200.1:0-12153 GCA_963703755.1 uncultured Pseudomonadota bacterium | reverse complement strand
TGGGCGCAGACGCCGGTGATCTCGACCACCGAGAGGGTGGGCGTGAAGCCGGCCTGGCGGGCGGCGGCGGCGAGCTGCTCGCCGGCGGCGCCGGCGGGGGCCTCGCCCACTGCCCCGCAGCGCTCGCAGAGCAGGAACGCGACCAGCGCATCGGGGCGATGATTGCGCACGCAGGCGACAAAGGCATTACGGCTCTCGATGCGGTGGACGAGGCCGTTCTCGCGCAGGAAATCGAGCGCCCGGTAGACCGTGATCGGGGCCGGGCGCGGGCCGCTGCGGGCGGCCTGATCCATGATCTCGTAGGCGCCGAGCGGCTTGTGGCTGGCGGCGAGGATTTCCAGCACGTGCCGCCGCATGGGGGTGAGGCGCTCGCCCCGCTCGGCGCACAGGGTCTCGGCATGCGCCATCGCGTCCGCGCTGCAGCGGGCATGGTCATGGTCGGGAGCCGGAAACACTGTTGCCATGGGGGTGGTTCTACGCTTGCGAGGCAGACGGATCAAAGCGCCCGATCGAAGCGCCGCCGAGGGAGGCTTGCGGTAGCCAGATAGGGCTCGTAAATCCGCCATCGGACTTTTATATTGCAGTGCAACATATTCGACTACCCCTCCCCGCGGGGCGACCCGTCACAGGACACCACAATATGCTCAAGGGAAAATCCGCCGTTGTCACCGGCTCGACCTCCGGAATCGGGCTGGGCATCGCCAAGGCGCTGGCCGAGGCCGGCGCGAACGTGACGATCAACGGTTTCGGCGACAAAACTGCGATCGAGGCAGAGCGCGCGGGCCTGGAGAAGAGATTCGGCATCAAGGCCGCCTACTCGGCGGCCGACATGACCAAGCCGGCCGAGATCGCCGACATGGTCAAGACGGCCGAGAAGACGTTCGGCGCGGTCGACATCCTGGTCAATAATGCGGGCATCCAGCACGTGGCGCCGATCGAGGAGTTCCCGATCGAGAAGTGGGACCAGATCATCGCCATCAATCTGTCGGCTGCCTTTCACGCGATCCGCGCCGCGGTGCCGGGCATGAAGGCGCGCAAGTGGGGCCGCATCGTCACGACCGCGTCGGCCCATTCGCTCGTCGCCTCGCCGTTCAAGGCGGCGTACGTGACCGCCAAGCACGGCCTCACCGGCCTCACCAAGACGGTCGCGCTCGAGCTTGCGACCTTCGGCGTCACGGCGAACTGCATCAGTCCCGGCTACGTGTGGACGCCGCTGGTCGAGAAGCAGATTCCCGATACCATGAAGGCACGCAACATGACGGCCGAGCAGGTCAAGCAGGACGTGCTGCTTGCCGCGCAGCCGACCAAGCAGTTCGTCACCATCGAGCAGGTGGCCTCGCTCGCGCTCTACCTCTGCTCCGATGCGGCCGCGCAGATCACCGGCGCGAACCTGTCGATCGACGGCGGCTGGACCGCGCAGTGAGCCTGCGGCATCTGCTCGACCCGCGCCGCATGGTGCGCGTCGCGGTCGAGCGCGTGCGTGGTGACGGACGCAAGAAGATCAATCTCGCGCTGCAGGGCGGCGGCGCGCACGGCGCCTTCACGTGGGGCGTGCTCGACCAGATTCTCGACGACGGCCGGCTCGCGATCGAGGGCATCTCCGGCTCGTCGGCGGGCGCCATCAACGCCGTCATGCTGGCGGACGGGCTCGCGCGCGGCGGACCCGAGGAGGCGAAGAAGCGGCTTGCCGACTTCTGGCGCGCCGCGAGCCTCGGCGGGGATCTCCCGCCGGTGCAGCGCGCCGTGGTCGAACGGCTTTTCTCCTTCCTGCCGCTCGAAGGCTCGCCGATGCAGGCGTGGTTCGATGCGCTGTCGCGCTACCTCTCGCCCTACGACCTCAATCCGCTCAACATCAACCCGCTCAAGGACCTGATCGAGCGCTTCGTCGATTTCGACGCGGTGCGCAACTGCTCGAAGCTCACGCTGTTCGTGTCGGCCACCAACGTGCACACCGGCCGCTTGCGCATCTTTCCGCGCGAGAAGATCACCGCCGATGTCGTGATGGCCTCGGCCTGCCTGCCCTTCCTGTTTCACGCGGTCGAGATCGACGGCGAGCCCTACTGGGATGGCGGCTATCTCGCCAACCCGCCCATTTTTCCGTTCTTCGCCGCGACCGAGAGCGAGGACGTGCTGATCGTGCAGATCAATCCGCTCAAGCGCCAGGCGGTGCCGACCTCGTCGAAGGACATCATGAACCGGGTCAACGAGATCACGTTCAACTCCTCGCTGATGGCGGAATTCCGCGCCATCGACTTCGTCGACCGGCTGATCGACCAGGGCCGGCTCACGCGCGGCACCGGCGCCGGGCAGTACCGGCGCATCAACGCGCACCGCATCGTGCTCGACCGCGACGGCAAGCACCTCACCGGCGAGACCAAGCTCTCGACCGACTACGACTTCTTCGAGATGCTGCGCCAGAGCGGCCGGCGCGCCGCGCGGCGCTTCCTCGACGCGCATTTCGCCGACATCGGCCGCCGCAGCACCTTCGACCTGCGCGCCGAGGCGCACGCGGAGTGGGCGTAGGATCGATGTTCTGATGCGTCATGGCCGGGCTTGTCCAGGCTTGTCCCGGCCATCCACGTCTTTCATGCTGAGCGGCGAAAGACGTGGATGCCCGGGACAAGCCCGGGAATGACGGATTCTCGCCATGCCGCGACCGCAACCTGTCCTTACCGCCACGATCGACAACCGCCATCTCGACATCGTCGTCGCCGACATCACAACGCTCGACGTGGATGTGATCGTCAACGCCGCGAATACCTCGCTGCTCGGCGGCGGCGGGGTCGATGGGGCGATCCATCGCGCCGCCGGGCCCGAGCTCGTAGCCGAATGCCGCACGCTCGACGGCTGTCCGACCGGCGAGGCAAAGATCACGCGCGGCTACCGGCTCAAGGCGCGCCACGTCATCCACACGCCGGGGCCGGTGTGGAGCGGCAGCGATCCGGAAGGCAGGAAGGCGCTGCTCGGTTCCTGCTACCGCAACTCGCTCGCGCGCGCGGGCGAGCGCAAGCTCGCGTCGATCGCGTTTCCGGCGATCTCGACGGGAATTTACCGGTTTCCCCAGGAAATCGCCGCGCGGGTGGCCGTCACCACCGTGGTCGCGGCGCTGCCCGCCGCGGCGCCCTCGATCGAACGCGTGCTGTTCTGCTTCCTCGACGATGCGGCAGCCGGCCACTACCAGGCTGTCTTTGCCGAGCTTGGGCTCGCCTGAGGCGTCATCGTCACCCCGCGCCCGCTTGCCGGGCGCTAAGTAGGATTCCATGCAAATCGCGAGCGCTTTGTGACGATTTTACTTGTATTTTTTAGTGCCCGGCTTAGCGCAAATGCAAGGCCAGCCCCGTAGGCTTCGTCATATCGGACAGACCCAACGGGCCGCGGGCCACAGGTGTGAGATGAAAAAATACTTTTTCGACCGCGTGGGACGAGGTTCCTCGGAATACGATTTCCGCGGTCACGAGTTCGCCGAGCCGCAGAAGGCCTTCCAGCTCGCGCAGCTGCTCGCGCTCGATCTCGAGGTCGAGGGACGGGAGGAATTCCTGGGCGGCAGCATCAATGTGCGCAATGCGGACGGGCAGAAGCTCTTCTCGGCGCGCATCCGCGAGGCCGAGCTGGCCGCGGCGTAAGACGCTTCGCTTTTGAGCATGATCTTTTCCGAAAACCGGTAACCATCCCGGATCAAGTCCGGGGCAGGCTTTTTCGGGATCATGCTCGTGCGTCACAGCGCCGCAACGTCCCTAGCCACCCGCGCCACCACGTCGTCCCAGTCGCCTGGCCGCGGCTGGCGATAGAGCCGCGCGGCCGGATACCAGGGACTGCGGTCCGAATCCTTGGTCCAGCGCCAGTCGGCCGAGAACGGCAGCAGCGCCCAGAGCGGCCGGCCGAGCGCGCCGGCAAGGTGCGCGACCGACGTGTCGACCGCGATCACGAGATCGCACCCGGCGAGCACCGCCGCCGTATCGTCGAAATCCGCAAGCTCAGGCCCGAGATTCGGCAGCCCCGCCGCCGCGAGCAGCTCGGCATCGCCGGCGCGCAGGTCGCGCTGCAGGCTGACGAAGCTCACTTTATTTGGCGCATGTTCTTGTCGGCGAACCGGTGGCCACTTCGCCGGAACATGCGCCCGCGCGTCGCGCCACAGCGGCGCGAGCCGGGTGAACGGCAGCGAGCGGTTGCGGTCATTGGCATGCGCGCTGTTGCCGGCCCACACGATCGCGACGCGCGGCGCGCCCAGCGCTTGCAGCCGTGGCCGCCAGCGCTCCACCCGCGCCGGGTCGGCCGCGAGATAGGGAATGTCGGCCGGCACGGAGGCGGGCTCGGTCTTGAGCGCGAGCGGCAGGCTGCCGAGCGGGCAGTGCAGATCGAATGCGGGACGCGGCTCGCCGCGCCCGATCACGGTGGCGCCGCCAGCGAGGCGCGACAGCAGCGCCTTGAGCTCGGTATGCACCTCAAGGACGATCTTGGCGCCCGCGGCCGCGAGCTGCGGCACGTAGCGCACGAGCTGGATGGTGTCGCCGAGGCCCTGCTCGGCATGCAGCAGGATGGTCTTGCCGGCAAGCGGCGTCTCGCCGAGCCACAGCGGCCGGCCGGGGTTCGGCCGCAGGTGCTCCATGCCCGAGCGCTTCCAGCGCCACTCGTATTCGATCTCGCCGGCGCGATAGTCGCCGTGCGCGAGCAGCGCGAGCGACTTGTTGAAATGGGCATCGGCGTAGTCGGGCGCGAGCGCGAGCGCGCGGTCGAAGCTCGCGATCGCCTCGACGTGGCGGTTGAGCCCCTGCAGCGCGACGCCGCGGCTGCTCAGCGCCGCCGTGTGGTTGGGGATCATGGCGAGCGTGCGGTCATAGGCCTCGACCGCTTCCGCGTCGCGGCCGAGCGCCGCGAGCGCGAGCCCGCGGTTGTAGGATACGATCGGGTTCGACCCGGCGCGCAGCACGGCATCGAAATCGGCGAGCGCCTCGGCGTTGCGGCCGACCCCGGCCAGCGCCACGCCGCGCTGGGCGCGCGCCTCGGGATGGCCGGGCGATGCGGCGAGGATGCGCTCGAGACAGGCGAGCGCCTCGGCGGGGCGGCGGAGCGCAAGCAGCAGGTCGGCGCGGTTGCCGAGCGCATCGATGCTGCCGGGCTCGAGCGCGAGCGCCTTGTCGTAGGCGGCGAGCGCATCGGCGTCGCGCTTGAGCGCGCGCAGCACGTGGCCGAGGTGGATGTGGGCGTCGGCGGAATTCGGCCGCGCCTTGACGGCCGCCGCCATCAGGCGAAACGCCTCGCCGGGCTTGCCGCGCTGAACTTTCAGCTCGGCGAGGAGCTGCAGCGTCTCGAACTGGTCGGGCAGCGTCTTGAGGATGCGGGTGTAGATCTTCTCGGCCTCGGCGAGCTTGCCCTGCCGCTGCAGGCTCACGCCCTCCTCGATGGTGCGGCCGAGCGAGGCAAGGAATTCGCGGGACGGCGGTTTGGGCATGCGCTTCTCGGTTGCGAGACGCGCGCTGCATGTCACATGGCACGCACCTTTGGCAACTGCGGTTCCGCGAACATGCGACCCGCCACCGCGGCGCAGCCGACGAGGCCGGGCTCGTTGCAGGTCACCAGCGCGGTCGGGATGGCGGCGAGCATGTCCTGATACGGCGGATGGTGCTCGAAGGCGGCGCGGAAGATCGCCTCGTCGAACAGGCGGCCGAGGCGCAGCGCGACGCCGCCCGCGATGTAGACGCCGCCGGTCGCCTTCAATGTCAACGCGACGTCGCCCGCGAAACGGCCGAGCAGGCGCACGAAAAGGTCGATCGCGACATGCGCATCGCTCGCGCCTGCGCGCGCCTGTGCCACGATGGCCCGCGCCTCGAGCGGGATGCTGAACGGGTTGAGGGCGCGGTAGATGCGCTCGAGGCCGGGGCCGGAGATCACGGTCTCGGCGGTGATGAAGTCGCCGCCATTGCCGAGGCGCTGGAAGACCATGCGCTCGTCGGCCGCGGCGGGGCCGAACGAGACGTGGCCGCCCTCGCTCGCGAGCGCGATCCAGTCCTTGCCGTGCGGCAGCAGGGCGGCGACGCCGAGCCCGGTGCCGGGACCGAGCACCGCGCGCGGGCCGGGACGCGGAGCGGCCAGCGGTCCGAGCGCGCGCACCTCGTCGGGCCGCAGCACCGCGAGCGCGTGGGCGACCGCCTCGAAATCGTTGATGGGGTGGATGGCGGAAAAGCCGAACTGCTCGGCAAGCTGGTCGCAGCTGAACCGCCAGTCGCGGTTGGTGAGCTTGATCTCGCCGCCGTCGACCGGCCCGGCGACGGCCAGAACCGCGAAACGCGGCGCCACGCCCGCCTCGCCGAGATAGCGGCGGATCGCGGCTGCCGGCCCGGACACCGTCTCGTTATCGATCACCTTGACGCGTTCCGGCCGACCGCCGGGGGCGCTGACGGCAAAACGGGTGGCACTTCCGCCGATATCGGCGAGGAGAACGCTGGACATTGGCACCCACCCCGACTCGCTCGCTACCGATAATGCGCCCGTTCGGGCGTTTGTTCCGGGAATTTATTCCACGTCATGCCCGCGCATGCGGGCATCCACGTCTTGGCAACGGCAAACGAAAAAAGACGTGGATGGCCGGGACAAGCCCGGCCATGACGAGTCATTTTTATTTCGGCGCCTTCACCTCCGCGCCCGCGCGCCGCTCCAGCGGCTGAACGATCGTCGTCAGGTCGGCGGTCGGGCCGATCTCGTCGCAGGCGCGGCGCAGGTGGCTCAGGACCAATTCGGCGATCTCCAGCGGCACGCCGAGCGCCTTCGCCTCGGAGACCGCAAGCCCCACGTCCTTCGCCATCAGGCCGTTGGTGAAGCCGAGGTCGAAGGTGCGCGGCACCACGTTCTTGGGGAACTTGGTCTCGGTCGCGGTGTTGCGGCCGGAGCTCGCATTGATCACGTCGAGCATCACGCGCGGGTCGAGCCCGGCCTTGACGCCGAGCACCATCGATTCGGCGGTTGCCGCCATGGCGGCCGCCGAGAGGTAGTTGTTGCACAGCTTCATGGTCTGGCCGGCGCCAGGCGTCGCGCCGATGTAGAAGAACTTGCCGATGACGGAGAGCGCGGGCTTGACCGCCTCGACATCCTCGCGCGGGCCCGAGGCCATCACGGCCACGGTTCCCTTCTCGGCGCCGCTCACGCCGCCCGAGACCGGCGCATCGATCTGCACGATGTCGCGCGCCGCAAGCAGCGCGAAGATGCGCTTGGCGATGGCCGAGCCGGTGGTGGAGAGATCGACGAAGCGGCGCACGCGCTGGCCCTCGATGACGCCGCCCGGGCCGGTCGCGACCGCAAGCACGATATCGGGCGTCGGCAGGCTCACCATCACGGTCTCGGCGCGGTCGGCGACCTCCTTCGCGGAAGCCGCCGGCTTGGCGCCGAGCGCCACCATGCGGTCGAGCGCCTCCTTGCGGGTATCGAGCGCGATCACGGTGTGGCCGGCCTCGACGAGCCGCCGCGCCATGTGGAAGCCCATGTTGCCGAGGCCGATGAAGCCGATGTCCATGGCGATGATCCCTAAATCTTCTTCCCGTCGATTTCCTTGAAGAACTCGCGCGCGATGCGGAACGAGTCGACGGCCGCGGGCGCGCCGGCGTAGCAGCCGACCTGGAGGAAGATCTCGGCGATCTCCTGCTTGGTGACGCCGTTGCGCAGCGCGCCACGCAGGTGCGCGCGCAGCTCGTGCGGACGGTTGAGGATCGAGATCATCGCGAGGTTGAGCATGCTGCGCGTCTTGCGCGGCAGGCCCTCGCGGCCCCACACGGCGCCCCAGCAGTACTCGTTGAGGATGTCCTGCAGCGGCTGGTTGAAGTCGTCGACGTTCTTCATCGCGGCGTCGACATACTCGTCGCCGAGCACGGCCCGGCGCACGCTCATCCCCTTGTCGTACATCGCCTTATCCATGGGGTGTTTCCTCTTTGCTGATGGCTCGCGGGAGCCTTGGGGTTGGAGAGAGAATTTGCCCGATCGCGGCGGGTGGTGTCTACGCGCGAATTCACCACCTCCATCCTCATGGTGAAGAGCGTCGCGTAGCGACGCGTCTCCAACCATGAGGCCACGGCGGTGCCCGCCTCGTCCTTCGAGACGCCCTCGCTGCGCGAGGGCTACAAGGATGAGGGCGGAGAGGCGCTGAACTCTCTTCGAAATCCTCTCGCTGTGCTCGCCGAGCGCCGGCACCGGGCCGTAGTGGCGCGGCTCGCCGGCGCGCTGCGCGGCGGGCGCCGGGTACGACACCGGCCCGGTCGGCGAGCCGATGGTGATGCGGCGCAGGTGCGGATGGTGGCGCAGCAACTCGGGATCGGTGACGCGGCCAAAGGCGATGTCGGCTTTCAGCGAGCTTGTCGGTCAGCGCGTCGACGCTCATCGAGCCGAACGATTTCGCCACCTTGCCGTCGGTGTCGGTGCGGCGCTCGAGGCGCTTGATCACGGTGGCGAAATCGGGATCGGCGGCGAGCGCGGCGTCGCCCATGACGTCGCGGGCGAGCACGACCCATTCGCGGTCGTTCTGGATCGAGATGAGCACGTCGACGCCGTCGCGGGTCTTGAACACGCCGTAGGGCGAGATCGACGGATGCGCGAGACCGAGGCGGGTCGGCGTCTTGCCGCCTTCGTGGTGCAGGAGCGGCACCGTCATCCAGTCCGCCATGGCGTCGAACATGGAGACGGAGATCTCCGTGCCCTGCCCGCTGCGCTCACGCCCGATCAGCGCCTCGAGGATCGCCTCGTAGGCGTTCATGCCGGTCGCCACGTCGACGACGGAGACGCCGACGCGCGCCGGCGCCTCCGGACCGCCGGTGACCGAGGCGAGCCCGGACTCGGCCTGGATCAGCAGGTCATAGGCCTTGCGCTGCGCATAGGGGCCGCTCTCGCCGAAGCCCGAGATCGAGCACACGATCAGGCGCGGATAGTCGCGGCACAGGCGCGCGGGCGCGAAGCCGAGCTTGCCGGCCGCGCCGGGTTTCAGGTTCTGCACGAACACGTCGGCCTTGGCGATCATCCGCTCCATCAGCACGCGATCGTCGGGCTTGGCGAGATCGACCACGACCGATTCCTTGCCGCGGTTGAGCCAGACGAAGTAGGCGCTCTCGCCGTGCACCAGCGTGTCGTAGCCGCGGGCGAAATCGCCCTCCGGCCGCTCGATCTTGATGATGCGCGCGCCCGCATCGGCGAGGCGGCAGGTGCACATGGGCGCAGCGACCGCCTGCTCGAGCGACACGACGAGAACGCCGGAGAGCGGACTGGACATCAGTAGGAGCGCGGCAGGCCGAGCACGTGCTCGGCCAGATAGGAGAGGACGAGGTTGGTCGAGATCGGCGCGACCTGGTAGAGCCGCGTCTCGCGGAACTTTCTCTCGATATCGAATTCCTCCGCGAAGCCGAAGCCGCCGTGCGTCTGCACGCACATGTCGGCCGCCGCCCACGAGGCGTCGGCGGCGAGCATCTTCGCCATGTTGGCTTCGGGCCCGCAATCTTGGCCGGTCGCGTAGAGGCTCGCGGCCGCGTGCACCATCAGCTCGGCGGCGCGCATCTGCGCGTAGGCGCTTCGCGATCGGGAACTGGACGCCCTGGTTCTGTCCGATCGGCCGGCCGAACAGCACGCGCTCGTTGGCGTAATTGGTCGCCTTGGCGATGAACCACTTGGCGTCGCCGATCAACTCGGCCGCGATGAGGATGCGCTCGGCGTTCATGCCGGAGAGGATGTAGCGGAATCCGATCCCCTCCTCGCCGATCAGGTTCTCGGCCGGCACCCGCATGTTGTCGAAGAACACCTGCGTGGTCGCATGGTTCATCATGGTGCGGATCGGCTGGATCGTCAGGCCCTTGGCGTCGCGCATGTCGACCAGGAAGACCGAGAGGCCCTCGGTGCGCTTCTTCACCTGGTCGCGCGGCGTGGTGCGGGCGAGCAGCAGCATGAGGTCGGAATATTCGGCGCGCGAGGTCCAGATCTTCTGGCCGTTGATGACGTAGGCGTCGTTGCCGTCGCGGGTCGCGGTGGTGCGCAGGGCGAGCGTGTCGGTGCCCGAGGTCGGCTCGGTGACGCCGAAGGCCTGCAGGCGCAGCTCGCCGCGGGCGATCGCCGGCAGATATTTCTGCTTCTGCGCGTCGCTGCCGTGCCGCAGGACGGTACCCATGGTGTACATCTGCGCGTGGCAGGCGGCGCCATTGCCGCCGGAGGCATGGATCTCCTCCACGATGGCCGCGGCCGCCGCGATGCTCAAACCGCTGCCACCGTACTGCTCGGGGATCAGCGCGGCGAGGAAGCCGGCCTTGGTCAGCGCGGCGACGAACTCGGCCGGGTAGGCGCGCTCGCGATCGAGCTTGCGCCAATACTCGCCGGGGAAATCCGCGCACAACGCCCGCACGGCCTCGCGGATCGGGGCGATGTCGTCGTGGGAACTCGCCGTACTCAAACCTGTGTCTCCTTCTCACCGTCATTGCGAGGCCCGCGCAGCGGGTCGAAGCAATCTCGTTCCACTTGCTCATGCACGCGTGGATCGAGATTGCTTCGGCGTGCTACGCACGCCTCGCAATGACAGCATACTAACCCCACACCTCGTTGGCGATCTCGACGATCATGCGGAGCTTCGCCCACTGCTCCTCCTCGGCGAGGATATTGCCTTCCTCGGTCGACGCGAAGCCGCATTGCGGCGAGAGGGCGAGCTGGTCGAGCGCGACGTATTTCGTCGCCTCGTCGATGCGGCGCTTGATCGCGGCCTTGCCTTCGAGCGTGCCGCTCTTCGAGGTGACGAGGCCGAGCACGACGATCTTGTTGCCCTTGGGCAAGAAGCGCAGCGGCTCGAAGCCGCCGGCGCGATCGCTGTCGTATTCGAGGAAATAACCATCGATGCCGGTCACCTGGCCGAGCAGCTCTTCGGCGACGAACTCGTAGCCGCCCGACGCGATGAAGGTGGAGCGGAAATTGCCGCGGCAGGAATGCATCGTGATGGCCATGTCGGCGGGCTTGTCGGCGAGCGCCGCGTTGGTGAGCCTGGCGTAGCGCGCCGGCAGCAAGTCGGGATCGTCGCCGCGCTTTTTCGACTGCTCGCGCTCGCTCGGATCGCACACCATGGCCCAGGCGGTATCGTCGAGCTGGAGGTAGCGGCAACCGGCGTCGTGGAAGGCGCGGATCGCCTTGCGATAAGCGGCCGCCACGTCGGCGAAGTAACCGTCGAGGTCGGGATAGACCTCGTGGCTGATCAGCGCGCGGCCCTGGCGGAAGTGGAACGTGCTCGGCGCCGGGATGCACATCTTCGGCGTGACGCGCGTGTGCGCCTTGAGGAAACGAAAGTGGTCGAGCATCGGATGGCCCGAGAAGCCGACCTTGCCGGTGATCTTGATGCCTTCCGCCTTGGTCTCCACGCCCGCGAACTTGATGCCGTGATCGGTGACGAACGATGTGACGCCGTCGAGGCCGCGGAAGAAGTCGAAATGCCACCACGAGCGGTGGAACTCGCCGTCGGTCGCGCATTGCAGGCCGACATCCTGCTGCTTCTTGATGATGGCCTCGATCTCGCGGTCCTCGATCGCCTTGAGCGCGTCGGCCGTGATCTCGCCCTTCTGCCGCTTCGCGCGCGCGTCCTTCAGGGCGGCGGGGCGCAGCAGGCTGCCGACGTGATCGGCGCGGAACGGCGGTAACGTGCGCGGCATTGGCGTTTCTCCCGACGCGAATTTATCCGTCATGGCCGGGCTTGTCCCACAGCTGTCCGGCACGGATCGTGCTTGAAGAAGCGCACGGCATTGATTCTACTCGCATTCAGGTGGTTACAGATCTGGACGCGAGAAAGGATCAACGCCGTGCAGCATCAGAATATCGTTTTTTACGGGCTGTTGAAGGACGTTCCCGTGGAAGGTCCTCGATCAGCTTGTGGAGCAATACGGGGCCGAACCTGATGAGCGTGGTCTGAAGACCAAGGCTCATCTGATCGCCATGCTGTACGCGCAACTGTGGGGCGCGCGCGGGCTTCGCGAGATCGAAGCGGGGCTTCGCAGTCATGCGAGCAAGCTTTATCATCTTGGGGGGTGCGAGGTGTCGCGCTCGGCGCTGTCGACGGCGAACGCGTCGCGTCCGGTGGAAGTATTTGCCGGGGTTCTTTCCGCGCTGATGATGCGGCTGCAGCGCGGCGGTCGACGCAAGGAATCGGCGATTGTGTGCGGC
>CAVPGG010000199.1:0-29015 GCA_963703755.1 uncultured Pseudomonadota bacterium | reverse complement strand
CCGGCTCAACAGCCGCAGCCCGATCGCCTTCAACAATCGCTGCGACGAGCAGTTGCTCGTCGGGCAGGTCCAGGCCGCGTTGGCCGATTGCAACGAGGCGCTGCGCCAGCGGCCCAACCACGCCAATACGCTGATGCATCGCGGCAACGCGCGTCTCGCGGCCGGCGAGCTCGATCTCGCGATCGCCGACTACAACGCGGCGCTGAAGCTCAACACCAAGGATGCGTGGTCGCTGTATGGACGCGGCTACGCCAAGTCGAAGCGGGGCGACGTGGTCGGCGGGACGGCCGACATGGAGACCGCGAAGTCGATACGGTCGGACATCGCCTCGGGCTTCGCGAGCCGCGGGATCAGGTAGGCGAGGGCGCGACGATCAGCGCGCGGACGCCGACCGCGCGGATGCCGGAATGGCAACGTTGCGCAGAGGACGGCCGCCGCGACTGCGGGCCGGGCGCGCTGCCTGGGCTCTGGTCGCGCCATTGCACATCGGATACATCGCGGCGAGCTCGCGGCCGCGCATCAGCTTCAGGTTCGGCGACAGCCCGCCGCGCCGCGCGATCCAGCCGCGCACGCGCGCCGGATAGATGTCGAGCAGCGCCCGCGTCGCCTCGGAGCTGGTCACGCGCCGGCCGCTCTCGTCGAAATTCCATGCCGCGTGGAAGCCGAGCACCGCGTTCGGCGTGACGCACACCTGCCCGCGCGGCAGCATGCCGAGCAGCATGGTGCAAGCCGAGTAGCACGGGCCATCGATCACGACCTTCTCGCCGCTGGCGCGCACCGAGGCGAAGCGCGACGCGTACTGCGTCATCAGCCCGCCCATATCGTCGGTGATGCGCATTTCCGCCTGCGCCGACGTGATGATCAGCACGGACGCCACAGTAGCCATGAACGCGGTCACGGACACAATTCCCGGTCGCATGCTCCCGACTCCCCCTTTTATTTATACGAATTTAACACCACCAAAATCGCGTGGCGAGGATATTCGTCATGGAACCGCAAGAAACTTGTCGCAACGGAGGTTTTGCGAGCGGATTACGCGTGCATCGCGCCGCATGGCCGCAACTTTGTTAGCCCCAGAGTTCCGCTGACGCTGGGTGAACTTGCGCCGCGTCGTAGTGCAAGCCGTGCGCACGGTCGCGTGCGAGCAGCAGCGCGCCGTCGAGATCGACGACGCGGGCGCGCTGCGCAACGAGCAGCGCCGGCGCGATCGCGAGCGAGGTCGAGATCATGCAGCCGACCATCAGGGCGAAGCCCAGGCGCTCGGCTTCGTCGACGAGCGCAAGCGCCTCGGTGAGCCCGCCGGTCTTGTCGAGCTTGACGTTGACCGCCTGGTATTTGCCGACGAGCCCCGCCAGCGAGGCGCGGTCGTGCACGCTTTCATCGGCGCAAATGGGAACCGGGGGCGAAAGGCCGGCGAGAGCCGCGTCATCGTCGGCGGGCAGCGGCTGCTCGATAAGCGTGACGCCGGCCGCCGCGCAGGCGGCGAGATTCTCGGCGAGGTTTTGCGCCGTCCAGCCCTCGTTGGCGTCGACGATGAGCTCGGCGCGCGGCGCCGCGGCGCGCACCGCACGGATGCGCGCAGGGTCGCCCGCATGGCCGAGCTTGACCTTGAGCAGCGGACGCGCCGAGGCCTTGGCGGCCGCGGCCGCCATCGCGTCGGGCGAATCGAGCGAGATCGTATAGGCGGTGACGCGCGGGCCCGGCGCCGGCAGGTTCGCGAGCTCATGCACGGGACGTCCGGCGCGCTTGGCGGCCAGATCCCATAGCGCGCAGTCGAGCGCGTTGCGCGCCGCGCCCGGCGGCAAGGCGGATTGCAGCTCCGCGCGATCGAGGCCGGCGGCGACCCGCGGGGCGAGTGCCGAGAGGGCAACCGCGACGCCCTCGACGGTTTCTCCATACCGTCTGTACGGCACACATTCGCCGCGTCCGCGATGTAGTCCGTCGCTCACGTCCGCGACCACCACCTCGGCCTCGGTCTTCGAGCCACGGCTGATCGTGAACGCGCCGGCGATCGGCCAGCGCTCGATCGCGACCGTGAGGGAGGGCGGATGGGCTGCCTTCATGGATGGTTAACGGACGCTTAGGGATTGCGAAACCCGTGCGAGCCTAAGATGGCGGACGATTATGGTGAACGAAATCATGTGCCCGCAAGGGCGGCGCGGCCGGGCCGTTGACCCGCACGTCGATTTGCATCGAAGCTGACTTGGGAGCTGACACGCCGTGAACGGCGAGCCTTTGCTCGAAACCGCCAGTCATGGAGGCCGGCCGGCGCTGCAGGCCGGCGGCTTATGGACGGCCGAGCGGGCCGGCGAGCTCGAGCGCTTGATCGAGCGCGTCATCGCGCGCCATCCGCGATCGAGCGGCGGCGATATCGATATCGACATGGCGCGCGTGGAACGGCTCGACACGTTCGGCGCCTGGTTGCTGGAACGGCTCGTCCGCGGGCTTGCGGCCGCCGGCGGCGAGGCGCGCGTCGTCGGCCTCGCCGAGCGCTACCGCGCGCTCGTGACCAAGGCGCGCGAGGTCAATCATGCCGCAACGGCGGCGCCGCACAGGTGGATGCTCGCGGCCACGCTCGAGGTCGTGGGCCGCACCGTGACGCAGGTCGGTCGCGACATCGTCGCCGTGGTGGCGATGATCGGCGCGCTCGCGGCAGCGCTCGGCCGCGCGGTCGCGCATCCGGGCCGCTTCCGCTTCACCTCCATGGTGCACCAGATCGACCGCGTCGGCTGGCGCGCGGTGCCGATCATCCTGCTCATCACGTTCCTGATCGGCGCGATCCTGGCGCAGCAGGGGCTCTTCCATTTCCGCCAGTTCGGCGCCGACATCTACGTGGTCGACATGGTCGGCATCCTGGTCCTGCGCGAGGTCGGCGTGCTGATGGTCGCCATCATGGTGGCGGGCCGCTCGGGGTCGTCCTACACGGCCGAGCTCGGCTCGATGACGATGCGCGAGGAGATCGACGCGCTGCGCACCATGGGCTTCGACCCGATCGACGTCCTGGTGCTGCCGCGCGTGCTCGCGCTGGTGATCGCAGTGCCGTGCCTCGCGTTCCTCGGCTCGATGGCGGCGCTCTACGGCGGCGGGCTGATGTGCTGGGCCTATGGCGGCATGAGCCCCAACGTCTACATGACACGCATGCGCGACGCGATCTCGCTCGGCGATTTCGCCATCGGCCTGATCAAGGCGCCGTTCATGGGCCTGATCATCGGCGTGATCGCGGGCGTGCAGGGGCTCGCCGTCAAGGGCAGCGCGGAATCGCTCGGCCGCAAGACAACCGACTCGGTGGTCAAATCGATCTTCCTGGTGATCCTGCTCGATGGCGTGCTCGCCATGTTCTTCGCGGCGATCGGAATATGAGCCGCATGGACACCCTCGATACGATCGCGGATGGCGCCGACGCGGTGATCCGGGTGCGCGACCTCGTGGTCGACTTCGGCGGCACGCCGGTGCTCGACCGGCTCTCGCTCGACGTGCTGCGCGGCGAGGTGCTCGGCTTCGTCGGCGCCTCCGGCGCCGGCAAGTCGGTGCTGATGCGCACCATCATCGGGCTCGTGCCGCCGCGGGCCGGGCAGATCGAGGTCGACGGCGTCGATCTCGGCGCCGCCTCGGCGCGGGCGCGGCGCGGCATCGAGCGGCGCTGGGGTATCCTGTTCCAGCAGGGCGCGCTGTTTTCCTCGCTCACGGTGCGACAGAACGTGCAGTTCCCGATCCGGGAATATCTGCGCGTGTCGAGACGCCTGCTCGACGAGATCGCGCTCGCCAAGCTCGAGATGGTCGGGCTGCCGCCCGACGTCGCCGACAAGTATCCGGCCGAGCTCTCCGGCGGCATGACCAAGCGCGTCGCCCTCGCGCGCGCGCTCGCGCTCGATCCCGACATCGTGTTTCTCGACGAGCCGACCTCGGGGCTCGATCCGATCGGCGCCGGCGAGTTCGACGATCTCATCCGCACGCTGCAGCGTACGCTCGGCCTCACGGTGTTCATGGTGACCCACGACCTCGACAGCCTGCATGCCGTGTGCGACCGCATCGCGGTGCTCGCCGACGGGCAGGTGATCGCGGCGGGACCGATGGCGACCATGCTCGCGTCGGAGCATCCGTGGGTGAGATCATATTTTCGCGGGAAGCGCTCGCGCGTCGCTGGCGCGCGGGCGGCATGACGCCGGCATTCGGAGAACCCTGACGATGGAAACGCGAGCCAACTACGTGCTGATCGGCCTGTTCACGCTCGCCGTGATCGCCGGCGGAATTCGGATTCGTGTTCTGGTTCAGCACGGTCGGCGGCGCCGGGGCGCGAACCTCGTATCGGATCGTGTTCGACGGCTCGATCTCGGGGCTGAGCGCCGGCGCGTCCGTGCTGTTCAACGGCATCAGGGTCGGCGAGGTCACCGGGCTCACGCTCGACCCGGCGGCGCCGCGCTCGGTGGTCGCGATGGTGTCGATCGACAAGGCGGTCGCCGTGCGGGCCGACACGGCGGTGAGCCTCGAATACCAGGGCGTGACCGGCACGGCCTCGATCGCGATGCGCGGCGGATCGATCGACGCGCCGCCGCCGCCCGGCCAGCCGCCGACGCTGCGCGTCGACGCCGCCGGCGCACAGGACGTGACGCAGGCGGCGCGCGAGGCGATGCGCCGGATCGACGCGCTCGTCGCCGACAACGAGGCCGTGCTCAAGACCTCGCTCAAGAACATCGAGGTGTTCTCGCAGACGCTGGCGACCAACTCGCAGCGCATCGACCACATCCTGGCGGGCGCCGAGGGCCTGCTCGGCACCGACACCCACCCCGGCGACATCGCGCAGGCGGCGCGCGCCATCAAGCTTGCGGTGGAGCATCTCGACACGCGCACCGCCGAGATCGCGACCGGGCTCGCGCGCTTCTCCAACTCCGGCCTGCGCCAATGGGAGCTGCTCGCGATCGACGGACGGCGCACGCTGGCCGAGGTCGACAAGATGGTGAAGAACATCGACCGCAATCCGAGCCGGCTGCTCTTCGGCGGCAGCACGGCGGAGGAAGATCCGAAGACGAAACGGCAATAGCGCGCGCCGCGGTGACGACGGGCCGAGGCCCGTCGACGTCCGACCCGCCGCACGCGCGCGGTCAGATGCCGCGATTCCAGAAGTCGTAGTAGCGCTCGATGTTCATCGGCAGGAACGGGCCGTAGCCGTTCCACTTCTCATATTTCGGCAACTTGATGTCCTGCACGGCCTCGGCGATCGTCTTGTTGGCCTCGACCTCCTTCTTCACCGCGGCCGAAAGATCCTGCAGATAGGCGAGGTCGTCGCGCGCGTCGTCCTTGGAGCCGATCTGACGGCCGCCGGGGCCGGCATGACCCGGGATGAGCTTCTCCCAATCCATCGCGATCACCCGCTTCATCGCCTCCTCGATGTCCGGCACGTAGGTGTCGGCCATGACGCGGAACTGGACGCCCTGCAGCGGCAGCCAGTCGACCGTGTAGATGATCTTCTCCTTGGGCAGGCGCATCACCAGCATGCTGTCGGAGTGACTGCGTCCGACGTAGATCAGCTCCAGCGTCGTGCCGCCGAGGCGGATGGTGCGGCTCGAAGTCGACGACCTCGTCGGGCATCACCACGTCGGCCGGCTTGAGCGCGGCGATGCGGTTCTTGGCGTTGCGCTGGGCGATGAAGATCGCGCCGAGATCCTTGAACGGCTTGCCGCCCGCGATGTGGTCGAAATGGCTGTGGCTGTAGATCACGTACTTGATCGGCGCCTTGGTGATCTTGCGGATTTCCTCGATGTAGGCCTTGGCGGCCGGACGCCGCTCGCCGATCGGGTCGGTCACGATGACGCCCGCGGGCGTCACGATGAACATCGATTGGTGGCCAACGTAGCGGAAGATGTAGACGTTGTCGGTGACCTTGGTGGTGGCGTATAGCGGCGGCGCGGTCGGCGCCGCCGCTGCGGGCTGGGCGGCGGGCGCGGCGGGCTGCGCAGGCGCTTGCGCCTGCGCGCTTGCAGCGAGCGCGGCTGCGATCAGGGCTGCCGCGAGGCCGGCCGTTTTCATTCGAGACATGCGTCTTCCTCCCTTGCTGATGGGCGCCTGCTCGCGGGCTCTGGCTTGTCTGGATATCGCTCCCGGGCCCGCGAGCGCGGCGCGAGTGTCCTTCGCGTCAACCCCGCGCGCAACGGCTTATTCCGGCGCAACGAAAAAAGGCGCGCCGTGCGGGCGCGCCCTTTCGGGAGGCGTTGAGCCGGGAGGAGGGCGGATCAGTCGAAGCGCCCCGCGGCGTGCGCCAGCATGGTGTAGACCTTGCCGGTCTCCGACGTGAGATAGGTGCGCGCCACCACCTGGCCGCGGTCGTCGCGCGAGACCTCTTCGAGCAGCCGCTCGAACTCGCCGATGTAGCGGTCGACCGTCTGCTTGAATTCACGGTCGCTGCGGTAGCGCTTGCTGATCTCGTCGAACGCCTTCTGGCCCTGCATGGTGTAGAGCCGCTTGGTGAAGACATTGCGCTCGCCGCGATTGTAGCGGTCCCACAGCTCGGTCGCGGCGTTGTGGTCGATCATCCGCGCGATGTCGACCGAGAGCGAGTCGAGCGACTCGATGGTATGCCGCGGCGCGCGGTCGTCGTTGCGCGGGGCGCGGTCGTCCGGCCGCATCGGCGGGCGGTCGTCGGCGCGCGGACGATCGTCCATGCGCGGGCGGTCGTCGTTGCGCGAACGATCGTCGCGCGGCGCATCGGGCTCGCGCGAGGCGCGGCTCAACAGGTCGGTCAGCCAGCCGCTGCCGGCGCCACCACCTCCGGCACCACGGCCGCCCTGCGCGCCCGGTCCCGGCCCCTGCGAGGGGCTGAGCGAGGGCGCCTCGGCGCGGCGCGGCGCGAACGGCGTCGACGGAGGCTGCAGCGGCGGGCCCTGCATCGGTCCCGGCGTGCCCGTGATGTCGGCGCGCGCGACCGGACGCGACCCGCGTCCGCCCATGCTCACCACCACGGACTCCTCGGGATGCGCACGGCGCACCGGCTCGGCCTGCTGGGCATCCATGCCGCGGCCATGGCGCGCGACGATGCGGTTGAGCTCGGCGAGCGCCTCGATCTGGTCGACGATCACGCGGCGCATCTGCGAGGCGCTCTCGGCGGTCTCCTGCGGCAGCTCGAGAATGCCGCGGCGCAGCTCGGAGCGGGTCGCGTCGAGCTCGCGCTGCATCTCGGTCGCCATCTGCTTGACGCCCGAGACGATCTCGGCGAAGCGGTCCTTCGCCTCCTGCAGCATGTTCTGCGCATCGCCCGCGTTGTCGCGGAACAGCATGTGCGCGTCGTTGGTCGCCTGCTCGTAGAGCGAGCGCAGCGCATCGGTGGTGCGGACGCGCTCCTGCTCGGAGGTCATGCGCACCGCCTCGTGCTGCTCGGCGATCGCGCGCGAGCCCTCCGCGGTCGAGTTGGCGACAACGCGGGCGATGTCGCGCGCGCGCGTCTCGGCGGCGGCCAGCGATTCATCGAGCAGGCCGGAGAAGCGCTTGAGCCGGGAATCGAGGTCCTCGGTGCGGCTGTCGAGGCCGGCCACGACCGTGTCGAGCGCGGCGCGGCGGGCGCCGAGCGTCTCGTCGGCGCGGCGATTGCTCAGCTCGACGAGCTCCACGGCCTGGGCGAGCGCGCGTCCGTGCGTGTCGAACTGGGTCGCGAGCTCGGTCAGATCGTTCAGCGTCTTGGTGGTGACGCCGTAGAACGAGCCGATGTGCTGGTCCATCCGGCCGGTGGTGTCGCCGGTGCGCTCGAGCAGCTGGTTCATCGTACCGACGAACTCGGTGACGCGGCTCGACAGCATGTGCTCGATGGTGCCGAGGTTGTCCTGCGCGCCGCTGAGCACGTCCTGCAGGAGGCCGTTCGCCTCGCGCAGCCGCTCGAACATCGTGGTGGTGTCGGAGCGCAGCATGCCGTGCGTCTCCAGCATCTCGGCAACCGTGACGGTCGCGGTCTGGCGCGACTGCTCGACGGCGCTCTGCGTCTTCTCGTGCAGATCCTTGACGGCGCGCGTGATGGTGCTCGCCGAGTTGGCGGCCGACTGGGCGAGGGTGCTGGTCGACTTGTTGACCGCGCTCTTCGCCGTCAGCGTCAGCTCCGCCATGGTGCGGTTGACGGCCGCGGTGGCGTTGGCGCCGGCCTCGTTGATGATGCGCGCCAGCTGCTCCGAGTTGTCCATCATCGTGCCCGTGAAGGCGAAGCCGGTCGACTGGATCGACTGCACGGCCGTGTCGGTGACGCGGGTGACCTGCGAGGTGAACTCGTCGGTCTTGCTCGAGATTGCGGCGAGCAGCCCGCTCGACTTCTCGTCGAGGATATTGGTGAGCTCGCCCGAGCGCTTGCTGACCGCGGCCGCGATCTCGTCGGCGCGGCCGACGAAGTTGCGCGCGACCTCGGAGCTCACGCCGAGCAGGGTGCGCTCGACCTCGTCGGCGTTCTGCTTGAGCACGCTGCTCACGCCCGACGAGAGCGACGTGAGGGCGCGCTCGACGTTGCCCGCGGTGCTGCGCATGCTCTCGCTCGACGTGGTCGCGGCGCCCGTGACGGTGCGCTCGGCCTCGCCGGCGCTGGAGCGGATCGCCTGCGTCGCGAAGTTGGTGAGCGTCTCGAGCGCGTGGGCGGCCTCGCCGGTGTTGGTCTTGATCGACGTTGAGAGCTGCTCCATGCGCGCGTTGAGCAGGTCCGCGGCGGTCCGGCTGCGCGTCTCGATCTCGCGCGTGACCGTCTCGGCGCGGCCGATCAGCAGCTCCTCGAAGCGGTTGATGCGGCCGTCGATATTTTCGGCGAGCTCGGACGTGCGCGTGGTGAGCGCGCGGTCGATGTCGCCGATGCGCGCGCCGAGCGTGTCGGCGAGCTGGCCGCCGCGCGTCGTGATCGTCGTGGTCACGTCGGCGATGCGCTTGTCGAGGGCGGCGACGACCTCCTTGCCGCCCTCCGCCACGGTCTTGGCGATGTCCATCACGCGGGTGGAGAGCGCGTCGTTGAGGCTCTGGGTGCGGCTGTCGAGCGCTTCCTGGAAGCGCGACAGGCGCTGGTCGAGCGATGTCGTCACCTCGACCGCCTTGGTGGTGACGCGGCCGTCGAAGCCGTCGAGGTAGGTCTTCATCGCCTCGCCGAGATCCTGCGTGCGCTGGCCGAGACGCTCGACCAGCTCGCCGCCATAGGTGCGCACCGTACGGTCGAACTCGGCGACGTGGCGGGTGATGAGGTTGCCCAGCGTCGTGGAGTCGCGGCCGATGCGCTCGGCGAGCTCGGCGCCGCCGTGCGTGAACATCTCCTCGAACGCCGCGAGGCGCTGCGCCAGCATGTCGCGCACCGCGTCGCCGCGCGAGCCGATCTCGGTCGCGAGCGCCTCGGCGCTCTCGCTGAACGTCTGCGTGACCTTCTCGCTGCGCGCGACCAGGGTGTCGGTGATCTTGGTGCCGGTCTCCTGCAGCTTCGACACGACGTCGCTGCCGCGCAGGCTGAGATCGAGCACGATCGAGTCGCCGGTCGACTTGAGCGTATTGTTGACCTCGTCGGCGCGGGTCGCGATGGTCTCGGCGAGCTGGCCCGAGGTCTCGACGATCGTCTGGGTGAGCGTGTGCGAGCGCAACTCCATCAGATCGACGATCGAGGCCGCCTTCTCGGCGAAGCCGTCGGCGACGCGGTCGAGGCGCGACGACATCATCTGCTGCATGTTGGTCGCGATCTCGACGAACTCCTCGTTGAGGTGGTCGGTCTTGAAGTTGAGGCTCGAGGTGAGACGATCGCTCGCCGACTCGATCGCATGCGTGGTCTCGCGGCTGGTGCGCTCGAGGCGGTCGAGCAGGTCGCCGCCGCGCTCGCCGAGCGCGTCGATCATCGTGTCGCCGGCGTGGCCGAGCGCGACCGTGATATGCTCGCCTTTTTCCGCGAGCGCGCGCGCAATGCGCTGCGCCGCCTCGTTGACGCGGTCGGCCACCGCCTCGCTCACCGAGGTGATGTCGTGCGAGAGGTCGAGGTGCACGTTGGTGATGGCGGTGCGGACCTGCTCGGCCTGGCCGACCAGCGTCTCGCGCTGCGAGGCGAGGCCGTCGAGCAGGGTGCGGATGCGCAGCTCGTTGTCGTTGTAGGCGCGCTCGAGCGCCGTCACCTCGTTGTTGACGAGGAACTCGAGCTCGGCGGCGCGCGCGAGCGCGCGCTCGACGCCGTCGCCCATGGCGGCGACCTCGCGGCGGACCGCCTGGCCGACCGTGACGATCAAGTCGCGCGCGAGCGTCTCGGGCTCGGCCAGCCGCATCGCGACCTGCGCCATCGACTGCGAGATCATGCGCAGCTCCTGCGAGCGCGCCAGCATGTGGGCGAGCACGAAGAAGAACACGACGGGCGCGAAGAAGCCGGCGATCAGGCCGACCAGCACCGGCACGGCCGATCCGCCCTGGGCGACAAGCGACGCGAAGGCGCCCTGGTAGCCGTAGGAGAGACCGAGCGCGCAGACGATCCAGGCGGCCGAGAACGCGCCCGCGATCACGTACGGGGTGCGGGCGGGACGGCGCTGCAGCGATTGCAGGATCTGACCGATGCTGGCGCGGTCGTCGTTGGCAGCGAGGTTCGACGCGAGGCCGTTGGCCGGGCGTGCCGGGCGATCGTCCGGCGCGGCCGACGCGGCAACAGGCTCGTCGAACAGGTCGTCGTCGGCCGGCCGCGTTGGGTCACGCTGGGCCGAAAGGCTGGTCCGGGAGTCCGGCGCGCGCATGTCGAGCGCGTCCTGGATGGCCGACAGCGCCACCTCGGTCGGGTCCTTGGACTTCTTTGGATTATTTGCCATGTCGGTCGTCGCCTCGTCGTACGCTGAACCAGGATCGCGACCCCTTGTGGATAACCTGGAGTCGCGCCGCGGGCGTGTGATCGTCGATCGTGCGGCAGCGGGCCTTGGAATTGGCCGCTTGGAGTCCCCCGTGCCGCTCTGGCATCCTACTCATTGAGCAGGCCCAAATAAACCGTTTTGGTAACGTCTTTTTAATCATCGTTAACAGGGACGGCCATGAGCACCGGCGGGCAGGAACGGGAATCCCCTAGTGCGCGCACGGGCTTGACCGAGTCCCCCGGTTCCCGACCCGCACATCAAGAAGATACCAATGCGGCGGCCGTGCGGCCGAGTGCGGCGCAGCGGCGCTACCTCGAGCGCGGCCTCGATCAGCCCGGTGGAAAACTTCCCTTGTTCGATCGTGACGGCCGCGAGGTGCCGAAAAAGACGATCGAAGCCTGCATCGCCCACGGCTGGGCCGAGCTGTGGACAAGGAACCCGATCAAGCTGGACTGGTTGGTGTGCCGGCTGACGGATGCGGGTTACCGGGTGCTCGGCCGCACCGCGCCGGCCCGCGAGGGGGCGCTGAGCAACCCGTTAAGGCGCGCTTAACCATGGGGGTGCTTGGCTGCGTCCCGCGCGATGCGGGCGCGTCGGCGTTTACCTGGTCTTGGCCGGCTTGCGCGTAAGGTGAGCATCAGAGAGGACGCAAAAGAGCCTCCGGGATGGCGACGATGCAGCACCACCGCACAGTTGCGGCTGCCTGGCCCGCCGCGATGGCGAGCGAGCCGCCGATTGATCTCACCCATCTGTTCCGCATGACCCTGGGCGACCATGGGCTCGAGCGCGAGGTGCTCGCCCTGTTCGATCGCCAGGTCGACATGCTGATCGCCCGCATGCAGGCGGTGGACGCATCGTGCGTGGGCGCGCTCGCCCATACGCTCAAGGGCTCCGCCCGCGGCATCGGCGCCTGGCCGATGGCGCGCGCCGCCGAAGCGGTCGAGGCGGCGCCGGCCGCCGATCTCGCGCCGGCCGTGGCGGCGCTCGCGGCCGCCGCGCGCGAGGCGCAGGCCGCGATCGCCGATATCCTGGGCGTGGCCTGAGGCCGCCCGCACCGGCAAAATCGCGCACTGGCGCGCTGCGCCGCGAGCCTATATAGGATGCGCGTCCGGCCGGCAGGGCCGGCGGCTCACCCCCGCAAGCGCGCAAGCAGATGCCGAAAATCACTTTTATCGACGCCTCGGGCGTTTCCCACGCAATCGAGGCCGAGGTCGGCTCGACCGTCATGGAAACAGCGATCCGCAACGGCGTCCCCGGCATCGAGGCCGAATGCGGCGGCGCCTGCGCGTGCGCAACCTGCCACGTCTACGTGGACGAGACCTGGCGCGAGATCGTCGGCGGACCCTCGCCGATGGAGGAGGACATGCTCGATTTCGGCTATGACGTGCGGCCGAGCTCGCGCCTCTCCTGCCAGATCAAGGTGACCGACGCGCTCAACGGGCTGGTGGTAACGGTGCCGGAACGTCAGGCCTGAGCCGCGCGCTTCGATCCGCGCTCGCGGGTCGGCGATTTCTTCATGCAGATCAACGGCATCGAGCGCGCCCGCAAGACCACGGGAAAGAGCGCACGCCTCCCCTTTTCCCGTGCCGTCGCACCGGCTAGAGAGACGCCGGCAATTTTGAGCGTGCCGCGCCGGCGGCCAGGATTGAGGTTGCGAGATTGATGCGAGCCGTGAACGAACCGATCAAGACCGACGTGCTCATCATCGGGGCGGGCCCGTGCGGCCTGTTCGCGGTGTTCGAGCTCGGCCTGCTCGATATGAAGTGCCACTTGATCGACATCCTCGACAAGCCGGGCGGCCAGTGCGCCGAGCTCTATCCCGAGAAGCCGATCTACGACATTCCGGGCATCCCTTACGTCACCGGCCACGGGCTGACCACGGCGCTGATGAAGCAGATCGAGCCGTTCGGCGCGGTCTTCCATTTCGGCGAGATGGTCGAGACCGTGGAGAAGGTCGGCGAGCCGCTGTTTCGCGTGAAGACCGATGCCGGCAAGGTGTTCGAGACGAAGCTCATCGTGATCGCGGCGGGTGGCGGCTCGTTCCAGCCCAAGCGCCCGCCGGTGCCGGGCATCGAGGCCTATGAGGGCACCTCGGTGTTCTATGCGGTGCGCAAGATGGACAATTTCCGCGACAAGCGCCTGCTCATCGTCGGCGGCGGCGACAGCGCGCTCGACTGGACGCTCAACCTGCAGCCGATCGCCAAGAGCGTGACGCTGATGCACCGGCGCGACCAGTTCCGCGCCGCGCCCGACAGCGTCAACAAGATGAAGGCGCTGCTGGCGGACGGCAAGATCGACTTCAAGCTCGGCCAGGTCACCTCGCTGGTCGGCGACGCCGGCCGGCTCACCGCCGCGCACGCCAAGCCCGACAAGGGCGATCCCTACACGGTCGAATGCGACACCATGCTGCCGTTCTTCGGGCTGACCATGAAGCTCGGCCCGGTCGCGGAATGGGGCGTGACGCTCGAGGACGATCTGATCCCGGTCGACACGGCGGCATTCGAGACGAACATCAAGGGCATGTTCGCGATCGGCGACATCAACACCTATCCGGGCAAGCTCAAGCTGATCCTGTGCGGCTTCCATGAAGGCGCGCTGATGGCGCAGAAGGCGTATCACTACGTCTTCCCGGACAAGCGGCTCGTGTTCCAGTACACGACGTCGTCGACCAGCCTGCAGAAGAAGCTCGGGGTGAGCTGAAGTGAATTGCAGCCACGTCGGTTGAGCTGAGCTCAGCTCCGGCCGCTCATCGCGGCGGCGGAGCGGGCGTGTACGCATCAGCCGGCGCCGCCGCCGGCGCGGGCGGCTGTTGCGGCGCCTGGACCGGTGCCGGCGCGACCGGCGCCTGCGGCGGCGCGAGCGTCTTTTCCGACACGCCGGTCGTCGCCTGTCCGAGCTGCAGCACCGAGCGCGCGACCGTGAGCGCGGAGTCGGCCATCGCGGCATAGCCTTCGGCGGTGGGATGGACGGCGCCGCCGTACACGGCGGAAAGAATGCCCCAGGTCGCGTCGTGCAGGTCCGATGGCTGGATCGTCGATGAGACGCCCTCCGGGAACGTCATGGCGGTGAAATAGCTGTCGTTGGCGGTGCGGATCCAGCGCGCGCGCGACGCATAGGCGCGGAACTCGCTGGCACCGAGATCGCACGCCATCGGATCGGTCGCGGCGTCGACCAGGTTCTCGGCGAAGCTCTTGCCCTCGCGCGAGAAGCATTCGCGGTCGAAATCGGGATCGGTGTCGGCGTGGGCGCAGAAGCCGTGCTGCGCGAAGGCGGCCTGGTGCGCGTCGGCGAACGCCATGCTCTCGCCCGGGCCGCAGTTGATGCCGTTGGTGCAGGTCGCGACCGACTTGATGGCGGGCAGGAACTTGTTTTGCACGAACAGCGCCGCCTTGCGCAGGCGCTCGGCGTTGGCGTTGAAAGCCGGGTGCACATCGAAGCCGTCGCGTCCGCCTGCGCACACCCCGCCGTCGGCGGCGAGCGCCGGGTTGCCGTAGGAGGTGAACACCACCTTGTCGAGGCTGCCGCCGAGCAGCGACTTCAGCGCCGTGCGCAGGCGGGCGAAGTTCGCCGGCAGCCGGTCGAGCTGGGCCTGCGCGTCCTCGACGCTCTCGATCACACCGCTGCGGCGGGCGAGCAAGCGCTCGGCGGTCGAGTCGATGATCACGTCGGCGACGAGCCCGGAGAAATAGATGTCGTTCGCGCCCGTGGTGAGGAAGACGAGGTCGAGCTTGCGGTTGGGCTGGGCGCGCCGGGCGCGCTCGAGGATCACGCGCAACTGGGTGATCTGTCCCGGAATGGTGGTCGGGCACGAGCTGTCGTTCGTGCCGCCGCAGTTGAGCTCGCGCGCGCGCTGCGGGCCGAACAGGCCGGTGTCGATGGTCGCGCCCGTGCAGGCGAGGGGAAGGAAGGTCACGGCGACGTGCGGGTTCTCGACCGCGAGCCCGAGCGCGGCGCGCAGCTGATAGCTGTAGAGCGAGCGGTGACAGGCGGACGACATCCAGCGCGCCGACAGGCGCGCCCATTCCTGCATGTTGGTGTCGGGATCGCGCGCGCCGTCGCAGGCCTTGTCGCCGTTGAAGCCGACGCGGCCGGGGCGGAAATATTCGCGGCGGCCGGTGGCAATGAAGTTGCGGAAGCAGAAGCCGTCGTCGGCGAGCGCGACCGGCCGGTCGGGGTCGCCTTCGCCCGACGCGATGGAGTCGCCGAGGCCCGCGATCAGCAGGTCGCGCACCGCGATCGCGTCGGAGGCGCGCCGCGTCGTGCCGCCCGCCGTGATGTCGACCGTGACTTTGGTGGTTTGTCCGTAGACGGCGCGCAGGTTCACGTCCTCGCCGCAGCCGACGGTCAGCGTCTGCGGCGCACCTTGGCCGTTGCCGAACGACCAGGCACAGCTCGCACCGGCCGGCACCGCGCCGGTGAGCCGCACCGTGACGCGATGATCGACCGGGTCGAGATAGGATTCGCGCACGCCGTCGCGCACGCAGGTGTCGAGCACGCGGCCGGCGCCGTCGACGCACAGCCGGGTCACCATGTCGCGCGCCCAGCCGCGGCCGTCGGTTTCCTGCGCGAGCGTCTGCTCGGCCTGCAGGATGGTGCGGCCGCTCTCGGCCGCGAGATGCCGGTTGAAGTCCTTCTCGTCGCGGAAGAGGCGGAAACGGTTGCGCACCTCCCAGGAGATGCTCACGTCGGTCGCGACCTCGGTCGGCAGCAGCGAGATCTGCGCGAGTGCCGGCCGGCCGTGCAGGCACAGCAGGGCGAGCAGGCCGGTTGCGACGAGACGGCGGAACGTGCGTTGGCGCATGGAGGTCACCGGAAGGATGCCCGGCTGGGAGCGATCCGAGCTCAATTCATCAACCGGCTATGCGCGGCAAGATCAGGGCAACAGCATGACGCCGGTGCATGAAAAGGCGGTTTGCGTACGATTTGTGCCTGGCGCGTGCCGCCTCGCGCGGTCGCGCCGGGCCTCCCGCGGGGTCTTCGGCGGGTGTATCGTCGCGCCGCTCGGGCGCGGCGCTGGGCCGCAGGACGGTCAATTCCAAGGTCAGTTCCAAGGTCAATTCTGATGAGAAAGCTCGTCGCATGTGCGGCTGCCGCGGCGGCGCTCGCCCTCACGCCGGCCGCTGCCGAGACCTGCCACACGCTCGATGGGCAGTTCGCCAAGGAGCGCATCTGCGTGAGCTCGGTGCTGGCGCCGCAGGCCGGCAACACTTATGGGCCGGACGGGCTTCTCGGCACGAGCGACGGCGCCTGGTGCGAGGGCGTGCCCGGGCCGGGCATCGGGCAGACCGTGACGATCCATCTCGATCCGCCGCAAGTCATGCGCACGATTCGCATCACGCCGGGCTACGCCAAGTCCGATGAGACGTTCCGCAACAACGGGCGCATCAAGAAGGCATTGATCGAGACCGATCGCGGCGTGAAGCAGACTGTCACGCTCAGGGACGCGCGCGAGAGCCAGAAGATCGTGATCCGGAAGGCGAAGGTCGCCTGGGTGAAGCTCACGATCCTCCAGGTCTATCCGGGCGCGCGCGGCAGCGACACCTGCGTGAGCGCGCTCGTGACGGATCTCGAGGAATTCGGGAACGATTAGGTCCGAGTCATTGCGAGGCCTGCGCAGCAGGCCGAAGCAATCGCCGGCCGCAGCATGCGTGGCGCGCGATTGCTTCGTCGCCTTCCGCTCCTCGCAATGACGGGCTACTTCTTCAGCCCCGCCTCGCGCGCGACCTTGTCCCAGCGCGCCATCTCGCTTGCGATGTAGCGGCCGAACTCATCCGGCGTGCCGCCGACGAGGTCGATGCCCTGCGGGCTCAGCGCCTTGACGACGGCTTCGGTCTTGATCGCGGCGTTCGCGGCGGCGGCGATCTTGTCGATCGCGCTGCGCGGCGTGCCGGCGGGCGCGACCAGGCCGAACCACAGGCCGGTGTCGAAGCCGGGCAGGCCGGCTTCCGCCATGGTCGGGACCTCGGGGGCGATCGGGATGCGCTTCTTCTCGGTCACGGCGAGCGCGACCAGCTTGCCGTCGCGCACGAGCTGGATCACGGTCGAGGCCGGCGTGAACACGAGCTGGACCCGCCCGCCCAGCAGGTCGGTGATCGCCTGGGCGCTGCCGCCATAGGGCACGTGCACCATCTTGATGCCGGCCAGCACCTTGAACAGCTCGGCGGAGAGATGCGTGCCGGTGTTGACGCCGGATGAGCCGAACGTGAGGCCATCAGGCTTGGCCTTGGCGAGCGCGATCAGCTCTTGCACGTTCTTCACCCCGAGCGAGGGATTGACCACCAGCAGGTTGGGAATGGTCGAGACCAGCACGACCGGCGCGAAATCCTTGACGTAGTCGAAGTTGAGATGCGGCAGCACCGCCGCATTGATCGGCTGCGAGATGGTCGAGAGAAAGAGCGTGTAGCCGTCCTTGGGCGAACGGGCGACGTATTCGGCCGCGATGCTCGAGCCGGCGCCGATCTTCCTTCGGCCTCGGCCTGACCCCGTAGGGCGCGACGGCGTGCTGGGCGTAATTGATCCGGTTGACGTCGACGTAGATCCGCGCGCCACGATCGGCGCGACGCCATTCGAGCGTCAGTCGTTTCGGATCCTCCGAGACCATCGCTTCCGCGAGCGCTCGGGCGAAAGCTGCACGGTCCTCGAACCGTCGCCCTCGTCGGAGCGGGCACGACGACATGGACACCACGGGAGCCGGTCACCATCGCAAACGGGGTGAGCCGGCGTCGCCGAGCCCGTCGCCCGGCTTCACGCGCGCGGCCCGCACGGCCGCGAACCCGATACCGGGCGACGGATCGAGTCGAGATCAGGCGGTCCGGCTCGCGCAGCCGTCGACGCGCGACAGCCAGATGTGCGGCGTGACCACGTTCTGGCCCGCCAGGTAGACGAGCGTCGCGGCGTCGCGGGCGATCACCTGGGTCGCGAGCCCCCCTTTTCGGGACCTCGGCCGTCGCGATCCAGGCCGGGAAGTGGCCCGGTACCGACTTCATGAAGAAGCCCTTGCCGTCGGTCCCCTGTGGGAACGACTCGAGGGCCAGCGGGCGGCCGCGGAGTGGGGCAGCATCGCTTCGGCCGACGCCCTCGTCATGATGTGCCAGGTCGAGCTTGGTGACCTTCGGGGCGTGAACACGCCTTGTCCGGATGCGTGATCTCGATCTGACGGCGCTGCTGGTCTGGATCGTCTGCAGTCATCGCTCGCGCACCACCTCGCCCCGCCGGCTTGTCGTCACGTAGCCCGAGGAAACGAAGGATGACGCAACCGCCCGGCGCCCGGTCCACTCGCTGAACGCGACCTGCGCCACGAGCTTCGGCTGCACCCAGGTGATGTTGCGCTCGCGGATCCGCAGTTGGGTCGTCGAACGCCGGGGCCGCTGGTGTGGATCGCCGCGAAGTCGCCCACCGAGGTCCTTCAGCGTGTCCTGATCGAAGCCGTACTGACCTTGCCCGCGTATCTGAGCCTGCCGTCCTCGTAGTAGCCGAGCAGCAGCGCGCCGAACTCGGTCCCTCGAGCCCTGCGGTGCCGTGTAGCCGCCGATCACGAATTCCTGCCCCTGCCCGCACTTGAACTTCAGCCAGTCGCGTGCCGCGCGCCGTGGGTGTACGGGCTGTCGGCGCGCTTGGCGATCACGCCTTCCCAGCCATGCTCGCAAGCGTGCGCGAACATCGCTTCGCCGCCCTCGTTTGCGGTGCGGCGTGCAGCCGGATCGGTGCCATGGAATCTGAGCGCCGCGCGTAGCAGCCGCTTGCGGGTTCTCAGCGGCAGCCCGCCCGATGTCGTAGCCGTCGAGCCACAGCAGGTCGAAGACGTAATAGAACACCGGCACGTGGGTCTGCCGGCGCCGCGCGAGCCGCGCGAAGCTCGTCTGCGGAGCCGGCGAACGCGACCACCTCGCCGTCGATCGCGAACCGCTCCGTTTGGTTCGACTTGCGAGTGCTGTCGCGAAGCCTCGGGTAGCGTTCGTTAGAGCGCCAGGTCGTTGCGGGAGCGGAGCCTGACGCTGTCCCCGTCTCGGACGGCGATGCAACGGATCCCGTCAAGCTTGCGCTCGAAGATCCAGTTCGGATCGCTGAACCGCTCCTTCGTCAGCATCGCCTTCATCGCCTGCGAGCCGGTTGGTGGCGGCGCCTGCGCGATCAGAGCGCGGTCGGCGTCCGACAGAGCAGCGAGCGGCGAGCTCGATGGAAACGGCCGACGATCGGGCACGCGAGCAATCTACTCGCGTCGGTGCCAGGCGAGCATGTAGCCGAGCACCGCAACGATCACCCAGGCCAAGCTCGCGAGCACCGACGCGCGAGCGCGCCCGGCGAGTGGTCCGAATGAACAGCGCTGCAACGGCGGCGAACGCCGCGAGCGCAAAAGCCGCCCAGCACCGCGCCCCGGGCGTCTTCACGCGCCTCGGCGCTGTTCTCCTGCTGCTCGATCAGCGTCAGGCTCGCGGCGAGGATCGCCGGAAACGCGAGCACGATGCCGCCGGCGCGGGCACCGAACGCGATCGTCACCGCCCCGGCCGCGACCGATGTCAGCGCTCCGGCGACAAAACGGACGGCGAGGTCGCGTGCACGCACCTGCCGGACCTTTGCCGAGCGAAGCGTCGGGCGCCCGTCAATACGCGCGGTGATCGGAGCTTCCTCCGTCGAGGCCTTCATCCGATCAGCACCGGGACCGCAACGATCGCCGCGGCCAGCAGCCACGCACCGAGCGCGGCCGCTGCCGCGCGCCCCGCGTGGAGGCGGCGCAGAAGCGGAATCACAGTCGCCGCGTAGGCGATCATGCCGGCGCTGCCGGCCAGCATGCCGACCGCCTCCTGATGCGCGTCATGGGCGCCCTTATCGATCAGCACCAGGGTCAGTCCCGCGCACCCGCAACCGCGGGCGCCGCGCTGAACAGGCCGGCGAACCGCTTCGGCGACAGGCCTTCGGCGAGCAGCGCGAACGTCACGACGAGCGTGCCGCCGGCGAGTCCCTTGATCCCCAGGATGAGCAGATCGTGAACGATCTATGTCATCTACCCGTCAGCCCGGCAACGACGCGTTCGCCCACCGCTCGGCGCGGAGGTAGCATCCGGTCGTGGCCTCACGACCGGCGTTTGGCGACGTGATCGCGATGGCGAAGGCGATCAGGCGCGGCAGTGCGATCGAGGACCCGACCTCACTCGCCGCCGTGATCCGCGAGGTCGTCTCGACCGACACCGCGCGTGGCTCACCGCTGACGCTGAAGAAGGTTATGCGGCACCCGGAGTACCGGGACCTATCGACGGCGAAGGTGGCGCCAGGCGACGAGGCGGTGGACTTTGAGCTTCCGCGATACGACTTCGCCGACGGACCCAAGCCGAAACCGGCGAGACGGTCCGGCTGTCGCATTTCCGCAGCGCCCAGCCCGTGGCGCTGATCTTCGGCTCTTACACCTGACCGCCGTTTCGCGTCCAGTTGGACGCGTTGGAGCACCTGCGCCGGCAGTACGGCGACCGGGTCGCGTTCTTCGTCGTGTACATCAAGGAGGCACATCCGGAGGACGGGTGGTACTCGGACGCAACCGCCGCGCCCGCGTGGTGGTCGACGACCCGAGGAGCGGCGAGGAGCGGACCTCGGTCGCGCGCGCGTGTGCAGTACGGATGCGAATCGCGATCCCGGTGCTCGTCGACGGCGTCGACAATGCCGTCGCCTCGGCGTACGGCGGCTGGCCGGATCGGCTGTATCTGATCGGTCGCGATGGGCGGGTCGCATTCCAGGGCGGGGGCGGGCCGTTCGGCTTCAAACCGGGAGACCTCAAGGAAGCGATCGGGGCAGCTCGGCTGTTAGCGTCGAGCGGCGTGGAGACGAACGGCAAGCACCGCTCGCTGTGGCTGCGCGAGGTCCTGCCCGATGCCGTCATCCAGCCGCCGCTGACGCCGCCGCTCGGGCCGACGTGGCGATCGTCGGCGGCGGGTACGTGGGACTTTGGACGGCGATCCGGATCAAGCAGCACGATCCCGGCTGCGAGGTGGTGCTGGTCGAGCAGGATCTGTGCGGCGGTGGCGCATGGGTCGCAACGGCGGGATGGTCCTCACCTGGCGGCCGAAGCTCGCGAGCCTCGTGAAGCTGTGCGGCGCGGAGGAGGCCGTCCGCCTCGGTCGCGCCTCGGAGGCGGCGATCGACGAAATGGCGGACGTTCTGCGAGCGCCGCTGCGATGACTGCGACTTCCGTCGAGGTGGCTTTCTGTGGACCGCGACCACGGCCGCCAGATCGGCGCGTGGGACCGGGTCGTCGAGTTGTGCGAGCACCTCGGGGTCGCGCCTTTCCAGCTGCTCGCCCCGGAGGAGGCGGCGCGGCGGAGCGGCTCGCCGGTACATCGCGCCGGCCGTCTTTCAGCCGCAGTCGGCGACGGTGCAGCCGGCGGCGCTCGCGCTCGGATTGCGGCGCGTGGCGCTCGAACTCGGCGTCCGGATCCACGAGCGCACCCGCGTTGTGCGCTTCACGCGCGAGCGGCCGCTCTCGATCAGCACCGACGGCGGGGACTGGCGGCCGACAAGCTGATCGTGGCAACGAACGCCTGGGCCGCGGCGCTGCCGGAGCTGCGCCGGGCGCTCGTCGTCGTCTTCGAGCGACATCGTCGCGACCTCGCCAATCCCCGATCGGCTGGAGGAGATCGGCTGGCGTGGCGGCGAGAGCATCACCGACTCCCAGATGATGGTCAACTACTACCTTCGACGCGCGACGGCAGACGCGTTCGGCAAGGGAACGGCGTCGCTGGCCTATGGCGGCCGGATCGGCCGGGCCGCCACCGTGGCGCGGGCGACGGCGATGGCAACGCGGGAATTCGGGCGCTCGTATCCGATGCTCGCCGACGTGGGGATCGACCAGGACTGGGGCGGCCCGATCGATCGAACTCCGAGCAGCGTCCCCCGATCCTCGGCCACCTCGGCGGCAGGGATCACATCCTGTACGGCGTCGGCTGGAGCGGCAACGGCGTCGGGCCGAGCGTCGTGGGCAGCCGCATCCTCGCGAGCCTCGCGCTCGGGATCGACGACGAGTGGAGCCGGACACCGCTCGTCGACCGCCCGCACGAGGACTTCCCGCCGGAGCCGATTCGATGGCTCGGGGGACGGATCGTGCGCGGCGCCGTGATCCGCAAGGAGGCGGCCGAGCGAGACGAGCGACGGCCGTCGGCGCTGGCAGTCGGGCTCGCGAAGCTCGCGCCGGCGGGGCTCGAGGACAAGAGCTGAGCTTGTCGCTAGCCGAGCAGGGCCTGGGCGCGGGACCAGAGCCTGGTCATCCCGCGTATCCAGCGTTCGGGATCCTGGGCCTTGCCAACCGCGAAATCGCGCATGTCAGGTGGGTCAGGATCAAGAAGCGATCCGTCCGCAAGCTGGTCGAGGATGCGGTCGGCCGCCGCTTCCGGCGCCAGGACATCGCCGCCGCCGATCACCGCGCTCGCCTTGGCGGCGTCGCCGCCCGCGCCGGCGCGGAGCATCGCCGTGTCGACCGCCCCGGGGCGATGCAGGAGACGCGGATCCCCTTGTCGGCGTACGTGATCGCTACCCACTCGGCGAACCCGAGCGCCGCATGCTTGGTCGCCGAGTACACGCCGTCCCCAAGCGAGGTCAGGATGCCGGCCATCGAAGCGGTCGTGACGAGGTCTGGCCTTCGCCTCGCTCTTGTCCAGCCGGGGAACAGCGCCCGGGCTGCGTAGACATGCGACATGACGTTGACCTGCCACTGCTTGTCCCAGACATCGTTCGGGGCCTCGGGACCACCCCCGGTAGCCACGCCGGCGTTGGCGAAGTAGACGTCGATCGGGCCGATCGAGTCGGTGATCTCGCTCACGAGCGCTAGCGTCGCCTCCTCGTCGGAGACGTCGAGCGTGCGGGCGACCACGGTCGCGGAACCGAGCCTCTGCGCTCAGCGCCTCGACCCCGTCGGTCGCGAGATCGGCCGCGACGACCGACCGCGCGCCCCGTTGAGCGAGCGCCCTCACGAGCGCCCCACCGATGCCGCCGGAGGCGCCGGTCACGACCACGATCTTGCCCTCTGGGTCCATGGGCGGACCGTACCTGTTCCAGTTCCAACTCGCGCGCGGACTAAGTGGTCGGTCTCGCAATTACGCGGCGGTTGGCGGCCAACCATCCACATACTTACAAGACCGACCACTAAGCTGTCGCGGTTGTGAGCCTCCGAGGGATGAGAGCTCCCGGTCGTTGGGGCGTGCCTGATCGTGCTGGCCGTGATGCCGGCGGCGTTCGCGAGCTCCGGTGGACGCGCCGACGCCGGTTGCACGCATTGGGGAAAGCCCGCGCTCGCCGCCGACCCGAGGCCCCACGCGCTGCGGGTGTTCGCGATCCAGTTCCGCCAGCAGCCGGCAGCGATCGCCAGTGCGGCGGATTACGCGAGGGCGATCGACTGCGCGATGCGTGCCGAGGTCGTCCCCTATCTGGCCAGCGGCCGCGCCAACCTGGTCGTGTTTGACGAGGACGTCGGCCTCGAGACGATCGCGATCGGCCCGCGAGGCGCCGCGGCTCGGAAGCTGCTCCGAAACGGCGATCCCCCTGCGCCGGCAAGGCGTTCCCATGCGAAACGCTCGCGGCGCTGGCTGCGCTCGACACCGGCTACGGCCGGGCGCTGAACTACCTGCAATCGAACTTCCCGTCGCTAGGCGGCCTGCTTGGCCGCAGCTTTGTGGCCGCCACCGACGAATTCGTGAGGGCGTTCATGACGACGATGGCGACCGAGGCGCTCCGGTATCACGTGTACATCGTCGCCTCCAACACGCAGGCGCCGTTCGCGCTACACGCACGAAAGCGCAGCGGTCGCGGCGCTCCGCGATCCGGGCACCCCGAGGTCGCGGCCGTCTACGCCCCGACCGGGCCGCTGGCCTACGACCAGACGTTCCTGTGGGGCCCGGCGGTAGTCCATCGCGGCGCGCCGCCACCGCTTGCGAACCTGCTCAGGGTCAACCGCAAGGTGCCGCTGACGAGCTTCGAGCAGTTGCTCGGCTTCGCCGCGGGACCGACGAGCGGGCCGGCGGCGATCAGGAACCTGCGCCCGGCAGCATCCCCGGAACCGGCGCTCGGCTGGCTTTGCGACGAGCCTGCCGCATTCACGTACGGACCTATCAGCCACGGGCACACGTGCGAGGATGTCGCCGATGACCTACATGCGGTGCCTCGACCATCTCGGCGCGAACGTGCTGATCCAGGCCGACGCGAACGACGGCGAGTGGACCGGCGTACGACGGGAACGAGCAGTGGCAGCCGCTGTCGTGGATGGGGTCGGCGTACCGCGCCGTCAGCGATCCCCACGGTCCATTTCACATATGCCGTCAACCCGTTCATGGTCGGCAACCTCGTCCGACACGCCGTTCGACGGCCAGACCGCGATCCTTCAGCGGCACCTGCCTCGGCTCGTGGCTGCCATTACGTCGGCAACGGCGCGTTCGTGCCCGGCGACGACCTCGCCACGTACCGCACTTACGCAGGCTCGAAGTCGCGTTTCTGGGGCTCGCGCCGTGGGTGGTGTCGGGCCGCTCACGCACTCGGCTGCGTGCGGTCGGCGGCGAGCTGGCGACTGGGCGCGGCGGCTACCGAGTACGTGCAGACGGCCGTGATCGCCAGATCTCCGTTCCCTGCGGACCGGCGCCGGCCCGGATGCGAGGTGGCCGGCCGGTGAGCGGCGTCTCGCGCCGCGAGGTCGTCGTCGGCGGCGCGGCAGCCGCCGGCCGGGAGCGGTGCTGGGCGGCGCGGGCGAGGCGAGCGCAGCGAGCGCCCAGACCGGGGCGGCGCGACCCGCGTCGACGTGGTCGTGGTCGGCGCCGGGCTCGCTGGGCTCACCGCAGCGAGCGATCTCGCCGGCCGCCGGCCACTCGGTCGTTGTGCTCGAGGCGCGCGGACCGCGTCGGTGGCCGGACGCTGAACCGATCCGGTCGGCGGCGGGGAGGTCGTCGAGGTCGGCGGCCAGTGGGTCGGGCCCGGACAGGACCGGATCCTCGCCCGCGCGCGACGGTCTCCGGATCCGAACGTTCAAGACCTACACCAAGGGCGCCCAGATCCTCGACTTTCAGGGGAAACAGAGCCACTTCACCGGCCTGATCCGCCGCTGCCCGGCGCCGGATGCCGCGGACTTCGGGCAGTTGCTCGGCAAGGTGATCGACCTCCAGGCGACGGTCCCGACCGGCCGAGCCGTGGACCGCGCCGAACGCGGCGACGCTCGACTCGCAGACCGTCGAGACGTACATACTCGCCAACTCCTCGACGGCGGGAGCCCGCTTCCTGCTCGACCTCGCGGTCAAGGCGATCCTCGCCACCGATCCCCGCGACGTCTCGCTGCTGCACGCGCTGTTCTACTTCAACGCCGGCAACGGCGATCCTCAACCTCGCGAGCACCTCGGGCGGCGCGCAGGATCGCGCTTCGTCGGCGGCTCTCAACTCGTCTCGCTGCGGATGGCGGAGCGGCTCGGCGGGCGCGTCGTGCTCGACGCGCCGGTCCGGCTTGTGCGCTCAGAGCGCAGGGGGAGTGACCGTCGAGAGCGATCGCGGGCGCTGGCGAGCGCGCCGCGTGATCGTCGCCGTCGCGCCGATGCTCGCGGGCCGGATCGACTACGACCCGGCGCTTCCTGTGCTGCGCGACGGGCTGACGCAGCGCATGCCGCAGGGGTCCGCAATCAAATATGAAGCCGTCTATGCGAAGCCGTTCTGGCGCTCGGCGGGCCTGAGCGGCTACACCAACAGCGACCGGCCGCCGGTCCGCTTCACATACGACAACTCGCCGCCGAGCGGCAAGCCCGGCGTGCTGCTCGGGTTCGTGGTGGGCGCGGACGCCCGGGCGCTCGGCGCGCTCAGCGCGGCGCAGCGGCGCACGGCGCGTGCTCGCGTCGTTCGTGCGTCTGTTCGGCGCCGCCGCCGGGCCGCCCGAAGGAGCTGATCGAGCAGAACTGGTCGGTTGAGCCATGGACCCGCGGGTGCTACGCGGGCTACATGCCGCCGGGAGTGTGGAGCGATTTCGGTTCGCGCTGCGAGCGCCGGTCGGCCGCATCCACTGGGCCGGAACCGAGACGGCCGAGGTCTTCAACGGCTACATGGACGGCGCCGTGCGCTCGGGCGAACGCGCGGCCGCAGAGGTCGCGCACGAGATCTGAGGACTTTCCGCGGCCTGGCAGGCGTGTTTCAGCCCACCTTGTTCGCCAGCCGTGTTGCGGAACGCGGGCCCCGGTTCGGGGGTGACGTTGCGGGCGTCGATCTCCTCGCCGCAGTGCCGGCACGTCAGCGTGGGTCGGCGATCTCTCCACAGGTGTTATGGCGCAGCACGATCGGTGGCCCGTCGCTGCCCGCTCGATGCGCGTCACCCCATTGCATCAGCGCCACGATCGCCGGGAACAGGTCGCGGCCGGCGTCCGTCAGCCGGTACTCGTGCCGATCCGGGTCTTGTGCGTATTGGACGCGCTCGAGCAGGCCGGCGTCGACCAGCGTCCGCAGCCGCGAAGAGAGCGTCGGCCGTGGAATGTTGAGGTTGCGGGCGAGCTGTCCGAACCGCCGGACGCCAAAGAACGCCTCCCGGAGGATCAGCAAGGTCCACCTTTTCGCCCACCAGCGCCAACGCGCGCCCGACCGACTCTCCGTCGAACCGGTGCGACAAGTCGTACGTTCCAGGCATGGTTCAGCTATTGTACCGGTCAGCAAATGAACCAGTTCGGGAGGTATGTCGTGGCTTGATGAACAAGACCGCAACCTGATACGGCGCGCGCCGAGCACGTCGCCAGGAGTGGCCCGGGGGCTGGCAGCGGAGACCGACCGCGCGCGGGCGCTTCCCGCCGAATTCGTGGACGCGCTGCGTTCCTCGGGCCTGCTCCGGGCCGGCGCCCCGATCGAGGTGGAGGGGGCGGAGCTGCGCCCCCGGCACCGCCTTGCGATGCGCCGAGCAGGTGGCTCGGGGCGATGCCTCGGCCGGCTGGTGTGTGTCGATCCAGATCACGAGCAGCCTGCTCGCCGCCTACCTTCCGGAGCCGGCTCGTGACGAGCTCTTCGGAGGCGGGCAGGGGGTCGCCGCCGGCGTGTGGGCGCCCCGCGGGAAGGCGCGCCCAGTGGGGACGGTGTTGTGTGTCGGGCCGCTGGGCGTTCTGCAGCGGGATCACGCACGCCGATCTGCTGTTCGCCGGCTGCATGATCGACGACGCCGGCTCGGCCGCCGAGCGCCGTGCGCCATCCATCGTCGCGCTGCCGAAAGGCGACCTCGAGATCCTCGACACCTGGCACACGCTCGGCCTGCGCGGCACCGGTAGCCACGATGCAGTCGCCGATGAGGTGTTCGTGCTCCGCGCGCGCGTGTTCTCGCTGTTCGATGGCCCGTTGGTCGACCGGCCGCTATATCGCTTTCCCGGTTCGGATTCTTCGCGCTGTCGATCGCCGCAGCGGCGCTCGGCAACGCGCGCGCCGCGATCGAGGCGCTCGTTGAGCTGGCCGGCGGAAAGGTCGGCCTCGGCTCGAGCCGCACGCTCGCCGAACGCGCGCCAACGCAGGCCGCGGTCGCCGCCGCGGACGCAGCGCTGAACGCCGCACGGGCGCTCTACTACGAGTCGATCGACGCCGCCTGGCGGGCTGCACAGGCCGAGGAGCCTGTCACGGTCGATCTGCGCAACCAGCTGCGGCTGGCCGCGACGCACGCCGTCCGAACATCGGCCGAGGTCGCGCGCTCGATGTACGACCTCGCCGGCGGCAGCGCGATCTACGACCACTCGCCGCTCCAGCGCCACTTCCGGGACGCCCATACCGCGACCGCGCACTTCCAGGTCAATGAGGCGTCGCGCGAGCTGCCGGGCAGGATCCTGCTCGGGCTAAGCGCGGATTCGTCGATGCTGTGAAGCGCTAGGCGGGCGACTCCGCGATCGCGCGAGCCGCGATCCGTCCCAGAACACGCAGCCACCGAGAAAGGTTCCCTCCAGCGAGGCCTTTCCGTGCATCCCGCCGCCGCCGAATCCCGCGGCCTCGCCGACCGCGTACAGCCCGTCGATCGGTTCGCCGTCGGAGCGCAGGACCCGGGACTGCAGGTCGGTCTGGATCCCGCCGAGGCTCTTGCGCGCCATCACCGTCATCCGGATCGCGATCAGCGGCATCGCGCGCTGGTCGACGATCCGCTGGAAGTTGCAGGTGCGAAGCCGGTCCCCGCGCCAGTTGCGGAGCTGGGCGATCCGGCGCAGCTGGTCGTCATTGAACAGCGGCTTGCCGCGCGCGATCGTCGCGTCGTAGCCAGCGACCTCGTGTTCCATCAGCGCCGTGTGCGAGCGCGCCGTCGCCGGTCACCTGTTCATCCGCTCCACCCAGCTCGGGCAACGTTCCGGCGGTGACGAAGTCGGGGCAGCGCTCGACGAAGTAGCGGACGAGCGTCGGCTTGCCGAGCAGGATCGAGAGCAGGAAGCGAACGGGCCGCTTCTCGCGGATGTTCGGGTTGTGCTGAGAGCCTGAGACGTCCAGTTCCCGTCGAGCGATCTTCCAGTTGCAGACCATCCAGTAGTAGCCGCGCTCGTCCTCGCACATCCGCTGCAACGCGTAGCGGAGGCATCGAACGTTGGCATCAGCGGAATCGGGCCGTAGCGGCGACCCGTCAGATCGAGCACAAGGCCGGAGCGCGGCGGGATCAGCTTCAGCCCGTGCAGCGGCCGTTTCGGAGCCGGGTGACGGACGGCATCGGCGTAGTTCCGCATTCTCGAGGTGCGTCACGTTGCCGCCGATCACGCTGGACCTCCTCGTGCATCGCACCGTCCGCGTAGTAGTGCGAGCCCATCAGGATCTCGGCCGGAGGACTTCCAGCTCCGGCGGCCACTCGCGCCTCACGATCTCGACGTTGCCTCCGATACCGCCCACGGCGATCACGATCTGATCCGCTTTGCACCTCGGTCCCCGGCTCGGGTGCCGTCGGCTTGGATTCGACATCCGCGAACCGCTACCGCCCTCCTGCAGCAGCTGGGTCCACGCGCACACCGGAATCGGATCTCGAGCTGGGAGCGGGCGCGGGTGGCGCTGGATCACCCTCCCACACCACGTCGACGAGCGCCTGACCGCACCCCCACGTGAGGTGGAAGCGAGGAACCGAGTTGCCATCGCCATAAACACCACGCTCGGCCCAGTTGACGACCGGAAAGAACCGGACTCCGTGGCCCTTTCAGCCACCCGCCCACCTCGTCCCTCGCCCGCGTGACGTACTCCTTCGCCCACCGTCGCGGCCACTCGTCCGCTTCGTCGAACTCAG
>CAVPGG010000198.1:0-3675 GCA_963703755.1 uncultured Pseudomonadota bacterium | reverse complement strand
ATCTTGTTCTCGACCACGATCTGCTGGCCGAGAATCTCGCTCATGCGCAAGCCGACGACACGCGCCGTGATGTCGGCGCCCGATCCCGGGCCGAAGCCGACGATCACGCGGATCGGTCGAGTGGGAAACTCGTCGGCGCGCACCGCGCCCGCGGCCATCCCGATGGCCAACACCATGATCCAGGCCGCAAGCCGCCGCATCGTTGGTCCTCCCGCTTCTCGTGGCCCTTCGTCTACGCCAGACCCGCCCATGTGGCCAGTAGCGACCTCTCGCGGCGCCGTGCCATAGCGCCCACATGTACACAGCTGGAGGTCTTCCGATGTCAGACAATCCCGACAATCGCAACAATCCCCTGGTCGCGCTGTCCGACCAGGCGGCTGCGCTGGTCGAGCGGGTGGCGGGCGCAACCGTCGCGGTGCGCACTGGCCGGTCGTGGACGAGCGGCATTCATTGGCGTTCCGGCGTGATCGTGACCGCCGAAGAGGTGCTCGAGCGCGACGACGAGATCATGCTGGTGCTGCCGGGCGGCCGCGAGGTCGGCGCGACGCTCGCGGGCCGCGATCCCACCACCGATGTCGCGGTGCTGCGCTTCGAACCCGGCGACCTGCCGGTCGCGGCCGCCGCCGACAGCGGGTCGCTGCGGCCGGGACACCTCGTGCTGGCGGTCGGCAATCACCGCGGCGCGCCGGTCGCGAGCCTCGGCAGCGTCGCCTTCGTCGGTGGTGCGTGGACGAGCCAGCGCGGCGGCGCAATCGAGGCGCTGCTGCGGCTCGATCTCACGCTGAGCCCGGCGGCGGAAGGCGGCGCGCTCGCTGACGCGCAGGGGCGCGTGCTCGGCATGGTGGTGGCCGGCCCGCGCGGCCGGGTGCTGGCGATCCCGCGCGCGACGATCGACCGCGCGGCCGAGCGACTGCTCGCCAAGGGCTATGTCGGGCGCGGCTATCTTGGCGCCGGGCTGCAGCCGATCCGTGCGCGCGAGCGCGCCGGAATTCTGGTCGCCAGTATCGACCCGGACGGGCCGGCGGCGCGCGCGGGCCTGATCGTCGGCGACATCGTCACGGCGTGGAACGCGGCGCCGGTCGGGCGCGTGCGCGAGGTCATGCGGCTGCTCGGTCCCGACAGCGTCGGCACCTCGGTCGATCTCGCGCTCACGCGCGGCGGCGCGCCGACCTCGCTTAAGGTCGTGATCGGCGAGCGGCCGCGGCACTAGATAGGAGGCCGCCGGTGACGCTCGCCGCCATTGCGCAATCGCCCGGTGCCGCACCCGGAACCGCAGCGGTTGCCATATGCGCGGCCGATCCCGGGCGGCGTGCCCGACTCGCGCGGTCGTTGGGCGCCGATGCGGGGCTCGCGCTCGCCGGCGCCGTCGGCGATGCGGCGGCGCTGATGCGGCTGATCGAGCAGGGCGTCGTCGATCTCGTGGTTGCGGATATGCCGAGCGCCGAAGAGGTGCGGCGCTGGACCCGTCGCCACCGCGCGGCGGCGGTCATCGCGCTCGCCGATGCGGTGCCCGCGCTCGACCTGCTGCGCGCTGGCGCGCGCGCCGTGCTGGCGCGTTCGGCGGACGCCTCCGATATCGCCATCGCGGTGCGGGCGGTACAGCGCGGCCTTTGCGTTTTGCCGCATAACATTCTGCACGAGCCGGCACCCGCGGTGCACGCGGTCGATGAGACGCCGCTCACGGCGCGCGAGTTCGACGTGCTCGCCGCGCTCGCCGACGGCCTCTCCAACAAGGCGATCGCACGCCGGCTCGGCATCTCGTTCCATACGGCGAAATTTCACGTCGCCGGCATTCTCGCCAAGCTCGACGCCGACAGCCGCACCGAGGCGGTGACCAAGGCGGCCCAGCGCGGTCTTGTCATGCTGTGAGGCGGGACGCCGTCGAGTCGTTCGCCCGAATCAGTTGCCTGAGGCACGGTCGATCGCAAAATCAATTCCTGGTTTTCGCCGCGCAGTTCTCTAGAATGCACGCCACCAAGGTGAGGCGCCGGCCAGCAGCATCGCGGCGGGCGTGCGCCCGACCTTCGGCCCGCGCGATTCACCTGAAGGTTGCCGGTGGGATCTGGCATGCTCCGATGTTTCGCCGTCATCGCCGCTGCGGTCGCGCCTGTGTGGTCGCAGCCGCTGTGGGCGCAGGCGCCTGAGCGTTCGCAGCGCGCGCCGAGCGGCAATACTCGCCTGGCCCCGACCCCGCCCACCGCAAAAGTCCCGATCGTCACGCCGCGCCCGCTGCGGGCAAGCGCCGAGCAGATCGGCCAGACCGCCAAGGATAGCATCCGGGCGCTGGATCTGCAGACCGAGTTTCCCCGCAAGGTCGAGCCGGTGAAGATTCCGATTCCGCAGCCGCTCCTCTGGATCGGGCTCGCCGTTGCGCTCGCGCTCGTCCTCTATTCGCTTCGCGACTCGCTGCCCTTCCTGTTGGGCCGCGGGCGCGGGGACTGGGAGGAGCCCGATGCCGCGTTCGGCGAGGCTGCGTCGGGACGCGAGATCGACGCCTTGGCGGCCGCCGATACCTTGAGCCGCGAGGGTCGCTTCGTCGAGGCCATGCACATGCTGCTGCTGCAGGGCCTCACCGACATCCGGGAGAGATCGCGCGAGCAGTTCGCCGATTCGCTCACCAGCCGCGAGATCCTGCGCGGCGCGCGCCTGAGCGCCGAGGCCCGCACCTCGCTGCGCGAGATCATCGCGGCGGTGGAGCGCACCTATTTCGGCGGCTATCCGGCGGAGCCCGGCGACTACGCGGCGTGCCGGAGCAATTTCGACACCCTGCGCCGCGTCCTGCATGGCGGTGTTCCGGCATGACGACCGGCGGCTTCCCGATGTCGCGCGTCCTTGCCGGGTGGGCCGCGGTCGCCATCCTGCTGGCGATCGGCACGGCCTTCTTCGTCGTCTCGGGCGGCAACCAGCGCACCGATACGATCGGGCCGTCGACCTTCTCGCGTTCGGCGATCGGCTATATGGGAATCGCCAACGTCATGCACCGGCTCGGTGCGCGCGTCGTCAAGAGCCTTCTCCAGATCATCGAAGAATTCGAGCCTGATTTAATCCTGCTTGACCTCCACATGCCTCATGTCGACGGCCTGGGCGCCATGGACCAATTGGCCACTGTCATCCCCCAGGACGACTATCTGCCCATTCTGATCCTCACGGGCGACAACGCCTCTGAGGCGAAGGAGAAGGCGCTCTCGCATGGCGCACATGACTTTTCTTCCAAGCCTCTCAACCGGACCGAAGTACAGCTTCGACCGAAGAATCTTCTGCAGACTCGCCATCTCCATCGTGAGCTCAAGGCCCCGACGTCGCCTCCCCAGCCCGCCGCCGCCTCTGTCGACGGAGAAGCAGGATCCCGAAGAAGCTCGAGCTCTCCGCGAACGTCGTCCACGAGCTCTTCGCATCGGGGCCGAGCGCGAGCACGTTCTCGGGGCGACGCGACGAGCGCCTGCTCGCGGGCGCGCCGACTTGTCGGGTGAAGGACTTCTCCAGGTTGTCCTGACGCCGGAGCTTCCAGGCCTTGTTCACCTCGGCCACGCCACCGTGCGCGTCGGACAGCGCCCGGCGATCACAGCGACTGGCGCTCAGCGACATAGGGCGCGACGAGCTCGCGCAGGACGACGCTCGGCGCGTTCTCGTCGGGTGATGGGGCCGCCACCGCGCTGCTCCGCGGCGACGGTAGGC
>CAVPGG010000197.1:0-11481 GCA_963703755.1 uncultured Pseudomonadota bacterium | reverse complement strand
CTCGAGTATAATCAAATATTTAAGGCAACATGCCCAATGGATCAAAGAGTCACCGAAAAGACATGTTCTTCTACCTGTTTCGATTCAAGGACTGCATATTTTTTCATTGATACCCAAGCATCCTTCCTTATGGTCCCTACTTGAAAGCTCTTCGTCCCCTGAATCTTTGATTCAGCAGATAGTGACAACCCCAGGCGAAAAAATCTCACATGCTAAATTAACCCTGGAGGTCCGCGATCGGGTCATTGCATCTGTGGCAAACGAAATAATTCCGCAGGAACAAAAAGAAACATTCCTTCAAGCTGCTGATACTATTCAGCTTGATCTTTCTATTAAAGAATTTCGCAATATGATATTAAAATTAATAATAAGCAATTTGGGAAGTTTGCAAAAGACCAGGCATGCCCTTGATTTGGATTCAATTCTAGTCCAAAGCCTGGCTCAGGAAGATAAAGAAATTTTATTGGGATCTGCCCTCCATTTCGCAGATACAAATTGGTATGATAAAGCCCGAGGGATCCATTTTTGCGTCCTAGTAAATCCCGGCACGGGTGAAATGGAAGTTTGGAAGATTAATGAGGACAATAGTAAACCAACGCCAATAGACCAAAATTATTGGCTCTTAGCAACAAAATGGGAGTTTTTTCCCGCAAATCACAAGGAGTTTATATGAGAATTAAACAGTTCATTACTGGGGCTTTATTTGCCGCCCTTTTTGTGTGTTTTGCCCCCACTAATGGCGGGATCCAACAAATAGTTGTCAAATGGACTCCCGGCCTATGCACGTCTTCCTGTATAGCAGGGCTTGATAAGCAATTTAAAAAGATCGATGGAGCCGCTTGACATCCTTGACCAAGCTTCAGCCCAAGCCATAGTGCAATGGAAGCCTAATTATCCTTTTTCCTACACCCCTATCCAGTATGCAATGTCGGCAATTGGCCTCTATGTCACAGAATTCAGGATGAAAGTCAGGCGCACCCTCGAACACGATAAAACTAATGTTTTCTTAGTTTATTGGAGATAATATCTCCTTCACCCTTTTAAGCCCTATCCTCCCCAATCCAAATCAATCAGCCCAGCTTTTCAACGTTGAATCTTATCAGCTTACCCCACAATTAAAGGAAAGGCTAATTGCTACGGAAGCTCAGCATCAGGTTGTTTCAATCTCCGGTCCTATCTTCCAGCCATGGCTATCCCCTCCCCTGCTTTTGATCGTGGAAAGCCTTAATATTGAAAAGCCAGCGCCGCAATCTCAATAACGACTGTTAATGGACATGAGGACGATGAGGACACCGAAGACCTTGGGGACTTGTTTATAGTCCTTAAAGTCCTCGGTGTCCTCATTGTCCTTTCTTTTTGCTCCGTTTTTCTTTGACTTATACTCTGTCCTTAAGATATGCCTAAAATATAGATGTTGAAGCAAATGGGGGGTAGATATGTCGATTTCTGATCGGCTCTTATCCATGCCTTCGACACAAGACATCAGCCCCACCCTATCATGTTCCATCCATAAAAAGTGCGAAAAAACGCACACACAACTGTCCCGTACAGTAGAACTCATTGGCATCCATAGCTTGCTGCCGCTATCGGACAACCAGCACTATCATGATACCCATGTAAAAAAGCATGTTGTTTCTAACCATCAGGGCCATCATCATCGATTAATCAGCCCGGAATCTGCCGTTATGTCTTCGCTGCAATCACAAATTGACAAAGATTATGTCAGCCTTTCTAAAACTCTAAAAGGGAAAATTGGCTATCCTTGGAACGAAATAGGAGGTTTTCAATCATCGGAGACCATAGAACAGCTCACACATCTCTATCAGCTTATTTCATCCAAATACCAATTTTCGCAAATTCCCTCAGGAAATGCTCTTATGGATTTCTGCTTCGATATTTGCAGGCAAAATCCGGAAGACAAACAAAGCATGCTTCACCATCTTCCCCATCCCCTTCTGGGTAAAATCATCTTTCTTGTAAATAAGGATCCTCTGCTTGCTGCGGATAAAATCAACCTAAAGACAAAGGAAGAATCCCTGCTTTGGATCGAAGCTCAATTTAAAGTCCATATTCAAGAATTGCGCAACCGCCTGAATACAAGATATGAAGACCATAAGAAAACGCGTTTACAGTCCCCAGAACTTGCCCTCCGCGTATATAGAGGGATAGAAATAGCCGATTTCCTTTTAACCGATATCGGGACAATCAATGCTGGCATCATCCCTGATCTGCTTGAAGGTTTTACTCAAAACCAATTACAGTCTTATGCTTATGAAATCAAGATCAGAAATGTTCTGAATGTTCTCCTGCAATCCCCAAAACTCAGGGACAAATTCTCTGACATAACCAAACCTGAGTCCACATCCGCCCCGGCCAATGATATCCTTAGAATTATGTTGGGGAAATCTAGCCACTCACCTGTTACTGATGTCGATGCCAAAAAAGCGGCGCTGGGTGCTATGCTGTCCCATCTGCGCCAGGGTCCCACAGGTTCATGCTTTGCGACCTATATCGCTATTGAAATGCACTCTACGCGTTTTGAAAAGACTTTAGAAGACTTTGCTTCATTAATCAAATGGGGCAAGCTGACCAGGAAAGTCGACGGGGTCAGCATGGACTTCCCTTTTATCATGAGAATGGGCCAGAGCAGCCTGGAAGAACAGTTGTCTGTGCATCCCAATGGGACTTTAACAGATAGGGATTCCCGCTCCTCGTTTTTATGGGATGCTCCTGGCTTAAAGGCAGCATGCTATGCGATGGGTTTGGATGAACCTGAAAAAGCTTTGATGGCTACGGTTGTAAAACTATTCTCCGTGGAATCTGAAACAATCGATTTTAAAAAAATGACGGTTAATGACTTATTAATTATGCTCGCACTCCATGTGTCTGAATTAAATTCTGGAAAACAGAAGGGAACACTGTACCAAAAGGCTGTTTTTGCCTATGAATCACAAACGAACAATCCGTTATTGAAAGTTTGGGAAAATGCCATTGCGGGAATGGCTGAAGGCAAGGAAAGAAGTTTAATTAAAACATTGATTCTGGATGCTACCTGCAGAACAATAGATAAGATTATTCAGGAAACTTATCCTGTTAAGGCCGGAATGATCGCCAGTTTTATTCATTTGCTTGAGAACAAACTGGTGTCTGCTATCCAGCTTCAATATGATCCGGCTGCACATAAAGACCTCTCAGCCAATGATCAGCATTCCACCGAAGCAGCCTTTATTCTTTATGACAAAAGCAACAGCTTTAATTTTAATGAATGGAAGCGAATTGATACATCTGCAGCATTCCAGTCTTTCCTTGAAAGAAAAATGAATGAAGTCTTCAAGGAGCTTGGGGAAACAGAAAAAAACAATCTCCAAAAGATATTTTTAAAACAGATCCAAATTATTCTTTCGGAGCATATCCACTCAAATGAGTTTGTCGAAGCTCTTTTGAAACAATACCATCCTGAAAACGCCAGTTTAAAACACCCCTTGCAGCACATTTCCTCACTTAAATATACTCCCTGGGCCACGATGACCGGCAACGATTCAAAAAATGTTTTTAATGTTTATATGGAAGCGTCTCTCATCAGCCCAACGGTCCGTTTTGCTCCTGCCAATGCCAAGGCCTTGCTTGCTAAAATCATCGACATCGCCAAAGCTTCAGTTACAAATAAGTCCAACAAAGATCTCCCGGCAAATTTATTAATCCCAGCCCGCATTCCTGCGCTCCATACTTTTTTGCTTATGCCAGGCCACCCTTCTTTCATCAACGCTTTAAGGAATTTAGGCCCAGCTGAAAAATGGATAGACGACAATGTGATAAATACCGGCCGACAGATCGCTGATACATATATTGATATGAAAACGCGTTTGATCCTTATTACGCATGCCTATCAATATCTTCTTCCGAGAGATAAAATCATGGACTTTATAGCGGAGATCTCAAAAGCGCCCGAACTGATTTCCATTAAGAATTTTCGAAATTTTATCCTTAATACAATAAAAGATATTGCTCCTGTTGAAAATTTTATAGAGATCGAAAGAGCCCGGAAGCTGGATACTCTTTTATGCCAAAACATTCCGGAGTTCCTGAGAAAAAAATTAGAGAATTCAGCAGTGCATTTTGCCGATACAAACTGGGCGGAAGGCATTCATGACATTCATTTTTGTTTTGCGGTCAATCCCGGAACCGGTGAATTGGAAATATGGGAAGTTTATGATAACGGCACTTCTTTATCAGCTTTAGACCAAAAAAAATGGCTGATTGATAAGGAATGGGAAATTTTTACAGGTTAATGACAATAAAATGATTTTTCAATTAGAATAAAATTAACCTTACTAAGAACCTAGGGATTTGAATTGATCGGAATTTTTTTTAATTCTTCAAATACAAACTTTTTGCCAGGCCTCTATGATATAGGAGAAAGTATGCCGAAACAAAAATCCCATAACTTAAGCGTTGGTTCGTTTAACATTGGAGATATTCTTGCAGAGTGCCAATTGGATTCCACCGGGCTTCCGATTATTGTCTGTGAAGGCAAAGTCTATAACAACCTGTTAGCGTTGACTGAAACTTTTCCCAATCTTAGTAAGGAAGATAGCCTTAAGACTTTGACTATGGCTGCCAATTTTTTATTCCAAGGAATAAAATTCCACACGATTGAAGACGCCGGGCGCCTGCGGATCGGCCGAGATCGCCGCGAGACTGGGCGCGCCGAGCGCGAGATCGATCATCACCACGCGGGCGTCGCGCGCGAGCGCGCGCGCGAGCGTCACGGCGCTCAGCGTCGTGCCGACGTTGCGCGAGGCGCCGACCACCGCGATGCGCCGGCCGCCTTCGCCGGCGCCGCGCAGCTCGCGCGCAAGCTCGTCGATCGCGCGCAGCGGCACGCCGAGCGCCGGATGCGTCACGGCCGCGCTCAGCCGCGAGTTGGCGAGGCCGTAATCGGCCACGGTCGGCGCCGGCGATGCGGGCGAATGCCGCGTCAGCTCGCCGGTGGTGACGAAGCCGGCGCTGATCACCAGGGTCGCGAGCATCGCGACCAGGATGGTCGGCAGCTTCTTGGGGAAATACGGCGTGTTGCTCACCACCGCACGCGAGATGACGCGCGCATCGGGCGGCGCGTCGCCGATCGTGTCGCGCGCGGTCGCCTCGCGGTACTTCGCGAGGTAGGATTCGAGCAGGTCGCGCTGGGCCTTGGCCTCGCGGTCGAGCGCGCGCAGCTGCACGTCCTGCTGGTTGGTGGTCGACGCCTGGCCCTTGAGCTGGTCGAGCTCGGCGCTGAGCCGCTTGACGCGGGCGTCGGTGATCCGCGCGTCGTTCTCGAGCGAGCGCGCGAGCTTTTCGGCCTCGCCGCGGATGCGCGTTTCGAGATCGCCGATCTGGGCCTTGAGCTCCTTGATGCGCGGATGGTTGTCGAGCAGCGTCGCCGACTGCTCGGCGAGCTGCGCCTGCAAGGTCACGCGCTGCTCGGACAGGCGGCGGATCAGGTCGGAGTTGAGCACGTCGGAGGCTTCGATCGGCTCGCCGCGCCGGAGCATGTCGCGGATGATGTTGGAGCGCGTCTCGGCGTCGGCCTTCTGCGCGCGCGCGAGCCCGAGCTGCGAGTTGAACTCGCCGAGCTGCTGGTTCGACAGGGACGTGTTGTTGGTGCCGACGAACAGGTTGGTGTTCTTGCGGAACGCCTCGGCCTTGGCCTCGGCCTCGGCGACGCGCGGCCGCAGCTTCTCGATCTGCAATTGCAGCCAGTCGCCCGCCGCGGTGGTCTGCTGTTGGCGCGCCTTCTGCTGCAGCGAGAGGTAGCCCTCCGCGACCGCGTTGGCGGCGCGCGCCGCGAGCTTGGGATCGGACGAGGTGAACTCGATCGTGATGACGCGCGAGCGGTTGACCGTGAACGCAGTGAGCCGCTCGTAGAAGGAGTTCGAGCACGCGCTCCTCGGCGGTCTGGCGCAGCGGATTGCGCACCAGCCCCGTCAGGATGAGCGCGTATTTCCACGGCGGAATGCCCTTGAGGACCGGATCGAACTCCGGGTTCTCGTTGAGCTTGAGCTTCCTGATCACGTCGAGCGCGAGCTCGCGCGAGAGCACGAGCTGCACCTGGCTGGTGAGCGCCTCGATGTCCGGCGGCCCGCGATCGACCGTCGTTTTCTCGGCATCGGGACGCAGGAAGATGCTCTCGCGGCCCTCGTACAGGATGTTCACGGACGACTTGTATTGCGCCGTGATCACGTGCACCGCGACCGCGGCGAGCACCGTGACCAGGATCACCGGGATGATGATCGCCCATTTGCGCCGCCACAGCGCGCTGCCGAGCACGCGGGCATCGAGCTCGCCGTCCGGCTCGACCGCGGGCCGCACCGGTGGCCTGGCGGGCGGCGCACTCACGGGCGCCGGCTGGGCCGGCGCCGAACTCTTCCGCTTGAAGAACATCACCGCAACTCCACTCGCGCACGACTTAAACGCACGCCAGCACCCGACTGTCCCGATGTCACCCGATTATGGTTTCCGCCGCGTTAACGCGGCCGCGTTTCGACGATCTCCGAAGGACTTCCTTAACGGCGGGCGATGCTTAATTGGCGCGATTTTTCAACACGCTGCGCCGGTTCGGCGCGGGCACCCATCAGGTTCATGCGTATGGCAGGCGCCCGCCTCAACATCGTCCACGTCGTGCGCGCGCCGATCGGCGGCATCTTCCGTCACATCGTCGATCTCGCGACCGCGCAGGCGGCGGCCGGCCACGCGGTCGGCATCGTGTGCAACTCGCTCGAAGGCGGCGCCTTCGAGGACGCGGTGATCGCCGGCGTCGCGCCGCGGCTCGCCTTCGGCGTGAAGCGCTTTCCGATGCGCCGCCACGTATCGCCGTCCGACCTGCGCGCCGCGCGCGATCTCATGCGCCATCTCGACATGCTCGCGCCCGACGTTGTGCATGCGCACGGCTCGAAGGGCGGCATCTACGGCCGCCTGATCGGCACGTGGCTCAACCGCAAGCGCCCGGTCGCGCGCCTCTATGCGCCGCACGGCGGCAGCCTGCACTACGAGGCGAAATCGCTCGACGGCCGCATCTATTTCGCGGTCGAGCGCCTGTTCGAGCGCATGACCGACGCGCTCGTGCATGTCAGCGCCTACGAGGCCGGGACTTATCGCCGCAAGGTCGGCGTGCCGCGCTGCGACGCGCAGGTGATCCGCAACGGGCTGCGCGCGGACGAATACGTGCCGGTCGTGCCGAACGGCGATGCGCGCGACCTCCTCTATCTCGGCATGCTGCGCAGCCTCAAGGGCATCGACGTGTTCCTCGCGGCGCTGGCGCGGCTCCGGCATGAGCACGGCCGCGCCGCGACCGCGCATGTGATCGGCCAGGCCGACGACATGGCCGAATACGCCGCGATGGCACGGCAGCTCGGCATCGCGGACCAAGTCGCGTTCCATCCGCCCAAGCCCGCGCGCGAGGCGTTCGCGATGGCGCGCGCGCTGGTCGTGCCGTCGCGCGCCGAGTTGATGCCTTACGTCGTGCTCGAGGCGATCGCGGCCGGCCTGCCGCTGGTCGCGACCCGCGTCGGCGGCGTGCCGGAGATTTTTGGGCCCCGCGCCGACGAGCTGGTGACGCCGGGCGATGCGGCCGCGCTCGCGGCGGCGATCGGCCGCATGCTGGCCGAGCCGATGCGCGCCGCGCGCGACGCGCAGGCGCGGCGCGAATGGCTGATGCCGCGCTTCCACATCGACGCGATGCAGGAGCAGGTCGAGCGGCTCTACCGGTCGATATTGGAGCGCAAGAGCGCGCCGCGGCCGGAACTCGCGCCGCCGAAAGTGCTCGCCAACGAGCCGCGGCGCCGCGACGCCGCGCACCGGGTGTAGCGTCACCTTCAGCGTCATTGCGAGGCGCCGCAGGCGCCGAAGCAATCGCGATCCGCGTACGCATGCGTGCGTGGATCGCGATTGCTTCGTGGAGTTTATCCTTGGGCTCGCCGAAGGCGAGACCCGAGGGCTCGCGACGACGAATGATGCGTCCGAATATTTACCATGAATTTACTCTTTCGAGATGATTTCCATCTAAATCACCATCTGTTGCAGGCCGATCCTACGTTGTCGTCATGGGGCGGCGGAGCGTTATTGGTTAACGATGATCAGGGGCCTCGATACTCCTGCCATCCGGGCTGACAGTGCGCAGAGCGCGGCGGCCTCTGCGGTTGCGTCGGTGCGGCGGCGTGCGAATGCGCGCGAGCTCTCCCCGCTCGCGCGCGCGATCGCGGCCGAGCCGGTGTCGCAGGCGATCTCGCCGGTCGTGCTCGGCGGCATCATGCGCGCGATCGAGCTCGTGCTCATCGCGCTGGTCGGCGCCGCGGTCTATGCCTATGCGGTCTTTCCCGTCGAAGGCTTCGAGTGGCGCTACGTGCTCGCCGACCTCGGCATCTCGATTGCTGCCGTCGCGGCCTTCCAGATGTTCGACATCTACACGACGCAGGCGTTCCGCACCCATGTGCACCAGCTCGGCCGCCTCTGCATCGCCTGGACGCTCGTGTTCCTCATTGCGCTCGCGTTCGCGTTCTTCATCAAGTTCGAGGACACGTTCTCGCGCGCCTGGGCGGGCGGCTGGTACGTCACCGGCCTGCTCGCGCTGTTCGCGGACCGGCTGATCCTCACCTCGCTGGTGCGCCGCTGGGCGCGCAGCGGGCGGCTCGTGCGCCGCGTCATCATCGTCGGCGGCGGGCGCGAGGGCGAGACGCTGGTGCGCGCGCTCGAGCACGAGGCGGACTCGGACCTGCGCATCTGCGGCGTGTTCGACGACCGCGGCGGCGACCGCAGCCCGGAAGTGGTCGCCGGCATTCCCAAGCTCGGCACCGTCGACGACCTCGTCGAGTTCACCCGCCGCACCCGCGTCGACCTCATCCTCGTGTCGCTGCCGCTCACCGCCGAAGAGCGCGTGCTGCACATGGTGCGCAAATTGTGGGTGCTGCCGGTCGACGTGCGGCTCGCGGCGCACATGAGCAAGCTGCGCTTCCGCCCGCGCGCCTATTCGTACATCGGCAACGTGCCGGTGCTCGACATCTTCGACAAGCCGATCGCCGACTGGAACATGGTGATGAAGACCGTGTTCGACCGGGTGGTCGGCACGCTCGCGCTGATCGGCCTCGCGCCCGTGATGGCGGCGACCGCGCTCGCCATCAAGCTCGACAGCCGCGGGCCGGTGTTCTTCCGCCAGCGCCGCCTCGGCTTCAACAACGAGGTGATCGAGGTCTACAAGTTCCGTTCGCTGCGGCACGAATACGCCGATCCGACCGCCAGCAAGGTGGTGACCAGGAACGATCCGCGCGTCACCCGCGTCGGCCGCTTCATCCGCAAGACCTCGCTCGACGAGCTGCCGCAGCTGCTCAACGTGCTGCGCGGCGAGCTCTCGCTGGTCGGCCCGCGCCCGCACGCGGTCGAGGCCAACACGGCGAACAAGCTGTGGGAAGAGGTGGTCGACGGCTACTTCGCGCGCCACCGCGTGCGCCCCGGCATCACGGGCTGGGCGCAGATCAACGGCTGGCGCGGCGAGGTCAACACGCCCGAGAAGCTGCAGAACCGCGTCGAGCACGACCTCTACTACATCGAGAACTGGTCGCTGCTGTTCGACCTCTACATCCTGCTGCGCACGCCCTTCGCGCTGCTGAAGACCGAGAATGCGTATTGAGTTTCGTCACCCTCCCCTGCAGGGGAGGGTAAAGCAAGTCCGCGATCGGTGAGATGAACCAAGCAATGGCGTTCGCCTCGAACTACTCCCTCCCCTACGCGGCGAATGCGCCGCGCGCTGTCTCGCCGTTCATCGAGCGGCTGCGGCTGGGCGCGCTGTGGCTGGTCGCGGCGATCTCCGGGTTCGTGCTGATCGAGCCGGCGCCGTACGAGTTCATGATCGTGCTGGCGCTGGTGATCTTCATCGCGACCGGGGTCAAGCTGCGCGAAGGGCATGTGCCGCTGCTGCTCATGCTGATCTTCTACAATGTGGGCTTCGCCACCTCGCTGGTGCCGGTGATCGAGCTCGACAACACGGCGAAATGGACCGCGGTGTCGTGCTTCCTCTCGCTCACCACGCTCCTGTTCGCGGTCGCGTTCGGCGAGGACACCGAGCGGCGCACGCGCGTCTACGTGCAGGGCTACATCCTCGCCGCCGTGCTCACCTCGATCATCGGCGTCGCCGCCTATTTCCGCGTGCTGCCGAACTCGGAGATGTTCATCCGCGCGCTGCGCGCGGCCTCGACCTTCAAGGACCCGAACGTGTTCGGCCCGTTCCTGATCCTGCCCGGGCTGATCGTGGTGCAGCGGATCATGTTCGGCAACCTGCGCGCCATCCTGTTCAACGGCGTGATCCTGATGATCATCGCGGCCGGCCTCTTCTTCAGCTTCTCGCGCGGCGCCTGGGGCCATTTCGCGGCCTCGGCCGTGATGATGATGTTCTTCCTCTACGTGACGGCCCGATCGGGCAGCCGGCGCCTGCGCATCATCGTCTTTGCCGTGGCGGGCGCCGCCGCGATCGCGTGTCTCATCCTCGCGCTGCTCTCGATCAGCGGCGTCGATGCGCTGTTCAAGGAGCGCGCGAGCCTGGTGCAGAACTACGACGCCGGTCATCTCGGCCGCTTCGGCCGCCACATCCTCGGCGCGCTCTTGGCGTTCGACCATCCGCTCGGCGTCGGCCCGCTGCAGTTCTCGAAATATTTCCCCGAGGATCCGCACAACTCCTTCCTCGACGCCTTCATGGCGGGCGGCTGGCTCGGCGGCTTTACATTCTTGGCGCTCGTGCTCGTCACGCTCACGATCGGCTTGCGCCACGTGTTCGCGCACACGCCGTGGCAGCCGACCTACATCGCGTGCTACGCGGCCTTCGTCGGCGAGGTGGGCGAGAGCTACATCATCGACGTGCAGCACTGGCGCCACTACTACCTGATCATGGGCATGGTGTGGGGGCTGCTGGTCGCGGGGCGCGCGTGGCAGAGGGATGCGGCGCTGGCGAAGACTGGGGCGGCAGGGGCCGGCGGACTCGCAAGGCGCGAGGAACGGGCGGTTAGCCGCTGAAATTGCTGCTGTTATCCCAGTTGGCTTCGTTTTGGAATTTTGGAAGCGTGCGTGCGTAGCTGTTGTGGCCGGCCGACCCTGGGTCGGGCAAAGATGCCGGAAACACTTTCTCCATCAGGCATTTAAGCCGGTCTAGGTTCGTTCGGCCAAATGGAAGATGGTTTCATCTGCAACCAACTTCCGTGGCGCGCCATTGCGGTACGCCGACGAACGACAGAACTACAGAACTACAAGCTCCTTGCGTCGATCTCGACCGCGCGCCGCATTGCGCGCCGCAGGACGGGGGGCCGGGGCGCCAAGCGATCAGACCTAGCTAGAACTGAGGGCCTTCGTCGCGGACAACGCTCTCGTCCCATATCGCGGGTAAAGGCAATGAGATGATCCCGCAAGACATTTTGCGAATCCGCGTGCGACCGCGCGCATCGCGCCCTCCTCCCGCCGGTG
>CAVPGG010000196.1:0-8530 GCA_963703755.1 uncultured Pseudomonadota bacterium | reverse complement strand
ACGGCCGCGCGCTTGCCATCGAGCGGCAGGGACGCGGCGCCGAGGATCACTCCCGGCGCCGATGCGACCCCGCTCTGCAGCACGACCGCGACGGCGTCGACGCCGTCGGTCTTGAAATCCGCGACCGCGACGCTCCAGGTCGCGGGCTGGCCGTTCCAGGTGCCGAGCTTCACCCAGCGGCGCACCACGTTGTGATACGTGAACGTGTGCCCGCTGTTCTCGCCGTGGCCGATCGCGACCGTGACCGATCGCGTCAGCGGACACAGCCACACCTCGCCGCTCGCGACCTCGCTCTTGGCCGCCGGGGCCGTCACGGTGAGGCGGCCGTCCGCGATCTTGAGGGTCAGCGGCAGCGACAGCGCCTCGGCGTTCGATCGGCTCTGCGTGATCGCGCGCTCGATCGCGCTGCGGTCGCTGCCCAGCGCCTGCACCGAGCCGTTGATGACCGCCTGCGGCGTATACACGTCGTGATCGCCGCGCATGCGCGAATAGGCCTTCTGCCGGCTGCCGTGCCCGGCCAGCGCCAGCGTGTCCTTCCAGCCGAGATAGTCCCAATAGTCGATCGGCAGGCTGAGCGCGATCACGCTCGGATCCCGGGTCATCTCGGCGAGCAGCTTGTCGGCGGGCGGGCAGGACGAGCAGCCCTGGCTGGTGAACAGCTCGATGACGGCGCGCGGCGGCTCCGCGAAGGCCGATTGGCCGGCGGTCAGCGCTGTCGCGATGGCGGCCAAAGCCAGGTAGCGGCGGCCCCTCATGCCGATCTCCCTTGCAACGCCCACACACCCCGTTCCCAAGTTCTCATAGGCGCCCGCAAGATCACTGGCCACTCACTTCGAGGTGAGGTTAACGCGGCCGTCGCGCCAGTGCAAAAGCAGGCCGCAACGGCAGGCCGCAAAAACAAACCGCCGGGCGCGTGGCCCGGCGGTCGGTGGTGGCATCGATTGACGTAAGGTGCGGAACGGCCCGCCTCACGCCGCGAGATGGCGCAGCACGTACTGCAGGATACCGCCGTTCTTGAAGTACTCGAGCTCGTCGAGGGTATCGATGCGCGAGATCAGCGGCACGCGCGTGAGCCTGCCGTCGGCCGCGACGATCTCGGCGATCAGCCGCTGGCGGGGTTTGAGCTCCCCATGCAGGCCGCGGAGCGTCACCTGCTCGGAGCCCTTGAGCCCCAGCGTCTGCCACGAGGTGCCTTCCTCGAAGCACAGTGGGACGACGCCCATGCCGATCAGGTTGGAGCGGTGGATGCGCTCGAACGACTGGCAGACCACGGCGCGGATGCCGAGGAGCGACGCGCCCTTGGCGGCCCAGTCGCGCGAGGAGCCGGTGCCGTACTCGCGGCCCGCGAACACCACCAGCGGCACGTTGTCGTGCTTGTAGCGCATCGCGGCATCGTAGATCGTCATCTTCTGCCGCGACGGATAGTGGATCGTGTAGCCGCCCTCGACCCCCGGGATCATCTGGTTCTTGATGCGGATGTTGGCGAAGGTGCCGCGCATCATCACCTGGTGGTTGCCGCGCCGCGTGCCGTACTGGTTGAAGTCGCGCGGCCGCACCTGGTGGTCGCGCAGGTACTCGCCCGCCGGGCTTTCCTCCTTGATCGAGCCGGCCGGCGAGATGTGGTCGGTGGTGATCGAGTCGAGGAAGAGGCCGAGAATGCGCGCGTCGACGATGTCCTCGATCGGCTGCGAGCGCTTCTGCATGCCCTCGAAGTAGGGCGGGTTCTGCACATAGGTCGAGCGGTCGTCCCACTTGTAGGTGAGCCCGCCCTTGACCGCGATCTTGCGCCAGTTGGCGTCGCCCTTGAACACGTTGCCGTACTTGCGCGTGAACATCTGCTTGCTGATGTTCTTGTTGATCACCATCGCGATCTCGCGGCTGGTCGGCCAGAGGTCGCGCAGGTAGACCTTCTTGCCCTTCTGGTCGACGCCGAGCGGCGCCTTGGCGACGTCGATCTGCATCGAGCCCGCGATCGCGTAGGCCACCACCAGCGGCGGCGACGCGAGGTAGTTGGCGCGCACGTCCGCGTTGACGCGGCCTTCGAAGTTGCGGTTGCCGGACAGCACGGCGGCGGCGACGAGATCGTTCTTGTTGATCGCCTCGGAGATCTCCTCCGGCAGCGGGCCGGAATTGCCGATGCAGGTGGTGCAGCCGAAGCCGACCAGGTTGAAGCCGAGCGCGTCGAGCGATTTCTGCAGCCCCGACTTCTCGTAGTACTCGGCGACGACCTGCGAGCCGGGCGCGAGCGAGGTCTTCACCCACGGCTTGACCTTGAGGCCGCGCTCGACCGCCTTCTTGGCGACGAGGCCGGCGGCGACCATCACGCTCGGGTTCGACGTGTTGGTGCATGACGTGATCGCCGCGATCACCACGTCGCCATGGCCGAGCGTGTGCGTGCGGCCCTCGACCGGCACGCGCTTGTCCATCTCCCCGGCCTTGCCGAATTCCTTGTCCATCGACAGGGCAAAGCCGAGCTTCACGTCGCGCAGCGCGACGCGGTCCTGCGGGCGCTTCGGTCCCGCGAGCGACGGCTCGATCGAGCCGAGCTCGAGCTTGAGCACGTCGGTGAACACCGGATCGGGCGTGCTCTTGGTGCGGTACAGGCCCTGCGCCTTGGCGTAGGCCGCGACCAGCGCGATGCGCGCCTCGGCGCGGCCGGTCTCGCGCAGATATTTCAGCGTGTCGTCGTCGATCGCGAAGAAACCGCAGGTCGCGCCGTATTCGGGCGACATGTTGCCCAGCGTGGCGCGATCGGCGATCGACAGGCTGGCGACGCCCGGGCCGAAATACTCGACGAACTTGCCCACCACGCCGCGCTTGCGCAGCATCTGCGTGACCGTGAGCACGAGGTCGGTCGCCGTGACGCCCTCCTTGAGCTTGCCGCCGAGCTTCACGCCGATCACCTCGGGCAGCACCATCGAGTAGGGCTGGCCGAGCATCGCGGCCTCCGCCTCGATGCCGCCGACGCCCCAGCCGAGCACCGAGAGGCCGTTGACCATGGTGGTGTGCGAGTCGGTGCCCACCACCGTGTCCGGATAGGCGAGCTCGCCGGTGACCTCCTTGCCCTCGATCTTCACCGTGCCCTTGCCGGTCCACACGGTCTGCGACAGGTACTCGAGGTTGACCTGGTGGCAGATGCCGGTGCCGGGCGGCACCACGCGGAAGTTCTCGAAGCTGCGCTGCGCCCACTTGAGGAAGCGGTAGCGCTCCTGGTTCTGCTTGTACTCGTCCTCGACGTTCTTCTTGAACGAGTCGCTGTGGCCGAAGTGGTTGACCGCGACCGAGTGATCGATGACGAGGTCGACCGGCACCAGCGGATTGATCTTCTTGGCGTCGCCGTCGAGATGTCCCATCGCGTCGCGCATCGCGGCGAGGTCGACCACCGCCGGCACGCCGGTGAAGTCCTGCATCAGCACCCGCGCGGGGCGGAACGCGATCTCGCGCTCGGAGGTCTTGGTCTTAAGCCACTGCGCGAAGGCGAGCAGGTCATCCTTGGTGACCGATCGGCCGTCCTCGCTGCGCAGCAAATTCTCCAGCAGCACCTTCATCGAGAAGGGCAGCCGGGAGATTCCCTTGAGGCCGTTTTTTTCCGCCGCCGGGAGGCTGAAATACGAATAGGTCTTCGCGCCGACCTTGAGCTGCCGGGCACATTTGAAGCTGTCGAGCGAGGTCATGACTTTGGGTTCCATGCCGGCGGGCGAAGTCGCCGGGCTGCTGCTTTTTCGGTACGAAGATACCGAATACTGAACTTTCCTTCCCCCACGCGTATACTGAGCGCGTTCGCCAGGCCGCGGTTTAATACACGCGCTTATAAGGGCTTTTCCCACTTCCTGCCACATGAACATGAGCCGAACCCGATATTTGAACACGACGTGTGCCGTGCCCGAAAATAAGGCAGCCGGTATGCCGATGCGCGCGCAGGGGGCCCGCTGATGCGGCTCACCGCACGGGATCTCGGCTGCGTCCGCGGCGGCCGCGAGGTCTTCGAGGGGCTCAATTTCGCCGTCGCGGGCGGGGAGGCGCTCGCCGTGACGGGCCGCAATGGCGCCGGAAAGACCACGCTGCTGCGCCTCATTGCCGGGCTGCTGCAGCCTGCGGACGGCCGAATCGACCTGGAAGGCGGGGCGCCGGAGACGAGCCTTGCCGAACAGGCCCATTATCTCGGCCACCGCGACGCGCTCAAGTCCGCCCTGTCGGTCCGCGAGAACCTCGAATTCTGGTATGCGTTTCTGGGCGGGGCCGATGCGCCTACCGCATCGGCATCCGCCCCTCGACGAGGTCGGCCTCGGCGATCTGGCCGACCTGCCGGCCGCCTACCTCTCGGCCGGCCAGCGCCGCCGCCTCGCCATTGCGCGTCTGGTCGCGGCGCCCCGCCCAGTCTGGCTGCTCGATGAGCCCACCGCGGCCCTCGATGCCGCCGCCCAGCAGCGCCTTGCCGAGCTGATGCGCGGCCATCTCGCTGGCGGCGGACTCATCGTCGCCGCCACCCACGGGCCGCTCGGGATCGACGCGCGCGAGCTTCGCCTCGGCGCCCTGCCGGCGTCGCCCGCTCCCACGCCGTCGACCGACTTGGCCGGCGAGGGCGGCGCATGAGCGCGCTGCGCGCACTGTTCCTGCGCGACGTGCGGATCGCCCTGCGCGTCGGCGGCGGCGCGCTCATGGAGATCGTGTTCTTCGTTGCCGTCGTGGTGATCATCCCGTCGGCGATCGGGCCCGACCCCGTCTTGCTCGCGCGCATCGCGCCGGCGGTCCTGTGGATCGGCGCCCTGCTCGCGTCGCTGCTCGGCCTCGACCGCCTTTTCGCCGACGACGCCGACGACGGCTCGCTCGATCACATCCTGATGGGCGGCACGCCGCTCGAGCTCGTCGCGCTCGCCAAGGCTGCGGCCCACTGGGTCACCACCAGCCTGCCCTTGCTGATTGCGACCCCGTTGCTCGGGCTCTTTCTCAACATGCGGCCCGCCGCGATCGGTGCGACCGCGCTCGCGCTGCTCGTCGGCACGCCGGCGCTCACATGCATCGGCCTCGTCGGCGCGGCGCTCGCCGTGGTGGCGCGCCGCGGCGGCCTGCTGCTGCCGGTGCTGGTGCTGCCGCTCACCGTGCCGGTCCTGATCTTCGGCGTCGCCGCCGCGTCCGCGCCACTCGCCGACCCGGCCGCCTTCACGACGCCGTTCCTGTTTCTCTGCGCCTTCACGCTCGGCAGCCTGGTGCTCGGTCCTTTCGCGGCCGCGCTCGCGCTCCGGCAGGGGATGGATTGAGCCGGTGCGGTACGCGCGGGTGACCCGCCCGGTTGGCGGCAACGCGCCGTATTGCGGCCCCTTTGGCGGACGACTAAGACGACGCCATGGCCCTGATCGATCTCGCCAATCCTTCGCAATTCCTTGCCCTCGCGGAGCGGGCATTGCCCTGGCTCATGGGCGCGACCGCGATCGCGCTGGCGGCTGCGCTCTACGCGGGCTTTTGGCTCTCGCCCGACGATGCGCGCCAGGGCGCGACCGTGAAGATCATGTACATCCACGTTCCGATGGCATGGCTCGGCATGATGGGCTGGGCGCTCATGAGCGTCGCGGCGCTCGGCACCCTGGTTTGGCGGCACCCCATGGCCGACATCGCGGCCAAGTCGGCGGCGCCGATCGGAGCCGCGTTCACGTTTGCGTGCTTCGTCACCGGCTGGCTGTGGGGACGCGCGAGCTGGGCGGGCGGCGGCAGCCTGAACATCGAGTACATGGTGCTCGACGCACGGCTGAGCTCCGTCCTCATGCTGCTGCTGCTCTATCTGTCGGTCATCGTGCTGGTGCGCGCCGTGGAGGATCCCGCGCGCGGCGCGCGCGCCGCCGCCGTCCTGACGCTCGTCGGCGTCATCATCCTGCCGATCATCAAGTTCTCGGTCGAGTGGCAGAACGGCAAGTACACGCTGCATCAGGGCGAATCGATCTTCCGCTCCGACGGGCCGGCCATCGCGCCGAGCATCCTGACCCCGCTGATGATCTCCGTGCTGGCGTTCACGCTGCTGTTCGTCACGCTGCACGTGGCCGCCATGCGCAACGAGATCCTGCGCCGCCGCGTGCGCACGATGCGGCTGATGCAGGCGCGGGCCGCCCAGGGGGGCTGAGGGGGGCGCGGCAGATGGACCTTGGCCCGCACGCCTACTTCATCGTCGCCTCCTATGTGGTCACGGCGGCGGTCGTCGCGGGCTTGGTCGCCTGGGTGATCGCCGATTTCCGCGCCCAGCGGCGCGCGCTCGGCGAGCTCGAGGCGCGCGGCGTCACGCGGCGCTCGACCGCGATCAAGGAGCCCGCATGACAGTGCTGCCGCAAGACCAACCGCCGCGCCGCCTGCGTCTCGCCGTGCTGGTGCCGCTCGCGCTGTTTGCGGCGATCGCTGCGCTGTTCCTGGTGCGCCTCTTCAGCAGCAAGGACCCCTCGCTGCTGCCGTCGGTCCTGATCGGCCATCCGGCGCCGCAGACCGCGCTGCCGCCCGTCGTCGGCCTCGTGCGCGACGGCCAGCCGGTGCCGGGCCTGTCGCCGGCCGATTTCGCCGGCGCCGTGACGGTGCTCAACGTATGGGCCTCCTGGTGCGTGCCCTGCCACGACGAGGCGCCGCTGCTGATGCGCCTCGCCGCGGACAAGCGCATCCGCGTGGTCGGCATGGACCAGAAGGATCCGCCCGAGAACGCGCGCCGCTTCCTCGGCCGCTACGGCAATCCCTACGCCGCCGTCGGCGCCGACCAGAATGGCCGCGCCGGCATCGAGTGGGGCGTCTACGGCGTGCCGGAGAACTTCATCATCGGCCGCGACGGCAAGATCGCCTTCAAGCTGGTCGGCCCGCTCACCGCGGCTAACCTCGACGGCATCTTCCGGCCCGAGATCGAGAAGGCGGTCGCCGCCAACACGGCGGCCGCGAAGTAGCCCCTTAAACTTCCTCCCGCTCGGCCTCGGCCTCCGGGTTCGGCTGCTGCGATGCGTATTTGAGCAGCAGCCGGTACTGCAGGATCGCGAACAGGAAGGTGAGCGGCGTGAAGCCGAACAGCTTGAAGCCGATCCAGAACTGCGTCGTCTGTGTGCGCCACACCGCCTCGTTGACCACCGCCATCACCAGGAAGAAGACGGCCCAGCGCACCGTCAGCTTGCGCCAGCCCTCCTCGGTCAGGTGAAACATGGCGTCGAACACGATCGCGAGCAGCGGCTTGTTGAGCAGATAGCCGCCGAGCAGCGTGATGCCGAACAGCACATAGATGATGGTCGGCTTGACCTTGATGAAGGTCTCGTCGTGCAGCACCAGCGTGAGCGTGCCGAACACCAGCACGATGATCGCCGAGACCACCGGCATGATCGCGACATGCCGCGTCAGCGCGTATGAGGTCGCGAGCGCCGCCAGGATCGCGACCATGAACACGGCGGTCGCCGAGAAGATGCCGAAGCGCGCATTGGCGATGAAGAAGACCAGCAGCGGCCCGATGTCGAGCGCGAGCTTGAGGAACGGATTGAGCTTGGGTTTGTCGGTCATGTGCTGTTGAATCACTGGGCGAGGTCGTTGGGGCTGAGCATTGTGTTAGCGTGCACGTCGTTCGTCAAAGCTCCACGAAACGCATGAATCGCGCATATGGCGCCGATAACGAAACAAGCAAGGCTCATGAAGACAAAGGCCACGGCGATGTACATCGTGCGAGCAATCGCCCAACCCTTGTCCTTCCACCCTGACATATCTCCTGTGGTAACAAAGTCGTGTAGCTTTGCTGGTCCGGGTAGTGCGGTAGCCGAGATATAGAAATTGAAGAACGCGGAACAACCGGCCAATACCGCTAGCGCTAGTCCTCCAAGGAAAAATGCTAAGGATGGCGTTAGGCGCCCAGCCAATTTCATGGCAATGCTCTCATTTTTCGAACGCATATCGTAATTGCTGCGAGAATTGAGACGACTGCGCCACCGTTTACGAGGATCAGAGTTCGTATGGTGGATGCGCCGTAATCCTTCGTGTATTCGTAGGCTTTCTGGACCAAATCCCACCAACGCGCTGCGGTGCTTGACCGCGAATTTACACCTGAGGTGCCCTCTTCCATGGTCGGATCCTAAGATCAATCCCCGCGATCGCCGCGGCAAAATCCTTCGCCGCGAACGGGCTCAGATCGTCGACACTCTCGCCGACGCCGATGAAATGCACCGGGATGCGGTGCTTGGCGGCGATCGCGACCAGGATGCCGCCGCGCGCGGTGCCGTCGAGCTTGGTCATCACCAGGCCGGTGACGCCCGCCGTCCTGGCAAACACTTCCACCTGCGACAGCGCGTTCTGCCCTACCGTCGCGTCGAGCACCAGCAGCACGGCGTGCGGCGCCGACGGGTCGAGCTTCTTCATCACCCGTACGACCTTTTCGAGCTCGCCCATCAGTGCGGCCTTGTTCTGCAGCCGCCCTGCCGTGTCGACGATCAGCACGTCGGCGCCTTGGGCTTGCGCCGTTTCCAGCGCCAGGTAGGCGAGCGCGGCCGAGTCCGATCCTTGCGCGCTCGCGATCACCGGGCTGCCGGTGCGCTGG
>CAVPGG010000195.1:0-4581 GCA_963703755.1 uncultured Pseudomonadota bacterium | reverse complement strand
ACCGAGAGCAGCAGCTTGCCGTCGCGCAGGACGGCGCCGATCGCGGTGCGCCCGAGCTGCACGCGGCCGATCCGCACCTTGGCGGCGGAGAGCCGCAGGGCGATCGCGAAGGCTCTCAATCCCGTCGAGGGCGAGCGGCATGCGATCCCACTCGCGCGCGTTCGCGGTCAAGAGCCGCGGGTCGACACATAGGGTGTGAGGTCGAGATCGTTGGCCGCGAGCGTGCCCTGCCAGGTACGCTGGCCGTTCGCCGCATAGCTGAGCGCGCCCTCGGCCGCGTTGCCGTCGAGCTCGACGTTGACGCCGGCGAGCGAGATCGCGCTCTCCACCATGGTGGCGTGGCCCTTGAGCGTGAAACGGCCGAAGCCGCCGCCCGGCATCGGCGTGCCACTGGTCCGACGCAGGGCGTCGCGCAGCGAGGCCGCCTGACCGACAGGGTGCCGTCCGCCTTGAAGCTCGGCGCGCCGCTGATCATGCCCTCGAAGGCGAGGGCGAGCGGGGTGCCAGTTTCCAGGCGGTATCTTGAGGCCCGAATTGTCGCCGGTGAGCGCGGCGAGGAAATCGCTGATCACGATCGATGCGTCGACCGGTTGGCCGCGCCACTCGAAGCGGCCGGTGGCGCCGAAGCTTTGCGAGATCGCCGGCCAAGCGAGCGAAAGATCGACATGGCCGAGGTTCTCCCGTCACGGCGTGGCTTGCGTCGTCGATCGTCAGCGTTCCGCCTTCGATGCGGATCTCGGTGAACGACACGATGCGCTCGACCGGCTTGAGGGCGTTGGCGAGCGCGGCAAGCAGCGGCGCCAGTTCGATCGCCGTTCTTGTCGATCTTCACCGCGATGTGCGGATGCTCGAGCACGATGTCGGCGATCTCGATGCGGCCGAGCAGCAGCGGCAGGAAGCGCAGGTGGGCGATCAACCGATCGGCCGCGAGCGGCGGCGCCTGGCCGCTGGCGTCACCCAGCACGACGTCGACGAGGCTGACGGTGCCGGAGGGAAACAGCGAGACCTCGACCGGCCCGCGCAGCACGGGATCGAGGCCGGTGACGGCGCGGATCTGCGCCTTGACGGCGTCGCGCGCGCCGTCCGGCGGGGCCAGCCGGGGAACCGCCAACAGGGCGACCACACCGGCAAGCACGACGATGCCGACGGCGATGCCGAGACGCTTCAAGCCAGTGGCCGCAGTCACCGTGGTCGGATCCGGATGTCGAAGGCAGGGTTCCGGGCGCAACTATAGCGCCCGTGGATGTGGCTGCAACTTTGCCGGTTCGTGTGTCGGATTCGTGGCCGCGGACGGATTCGTCACCGCGGGCCATTACAACGTCACTTCGAAGGCGGGCCAGCGCAGACCCCTATCCACCTCATCCTTCGAGACGCCCTCGCTGCGCGAGGGCTGCTCAGGATGGGGTGGGGTGATTCAATGGAGCCCGGCGCCGACCTTGAAGGCCGCCTGGGTCTTGCGTTTGACCTCGTCGACCGTGACGTCGGGGGCGAGCTCGACCAGCGTCATTCCGCCGCCTTTGCGGTCGATGGTTGAACACCCGCGAGGTCGGTGATCACCATGTCGACCACGCCGGCGCCGGTGAGCGGCAGGCTGCACTGGTGCAGGAGCTTCGGGTCGTCCTTGGCGGTGTGCTCCATAATCACGACCACCTTCTTGACGCCGGCCACGAGGTCCATGGCGCCGCCCATGCCTTTCACCATCTTGCCGGGGATCATCCAGTTGGCGAGGTCGCCGTTCTCGGCCACCTGCATGGCGCCGAGCAGCGCGATGTCGATGTGGCCGCCCCGGATCATCGCGAACGAATCCGCGGACGAAAAATAGCTGGTGGTCGGGATCTCGGTGACGGTCTGCTTGCCCGCGTTGATGAGGTCGGGATCCTCATCGCCCTCGTACGGGAACGGGCCGAAGCCGAGCATGCCGTTCTCGCTCTGCAGCTGAACGCTCATGCCCTTGGGGATGTAGTTCGACACCAGCGTCGGGATGCCGATGCCGAGATTGACGTAGAAGCCGTCGCGCAGCTCCTTGGCGGCGCGCTCGGCCATCTGCTCGCGGGTCCAGGGCATGGGTGGCGCTCCGTTGATCTTCTATGTTTGGCGCATGTTCTTGTCGGCAAACCGGCGTCCACCCCCGATCGCGTCGGGGGCAGGCTTTCGCCGGAACATGCGCTAGACTTCGACGCCGGCTGCGGCTGCGGCCGGACGCTTGCGCACCGTGCGCTGCTCGATGTGCTTCTTGGCGTTCGGCACGTGGATCATGCGCTGCACGAACACGCCCGGCGTGACGATTTGGTCGGGGTCGATCTGTCCCGGCTCGAACAGGTGCTCGACCTCGGCGACCGTCACCTTGCCGGCGGTCGCCATCATCGGATTGAAGTTGCGCGCGGTCTTTCGATAGGCGAGGTTGCCCTCGGTGTCGCCCTTCCAGGCGTGCACGATCGAGAGGTCGGCGACGATGCCGCGCTCCATGATGAAGCGCTCGCCGTCGAAGACGCGCTCCTCCTTGCCCTTGGCGATGTCGGTGCCGGCGCCCGTGCGGGTGAAGAAGGCCGGAATGCCGGCGCCGCCGGCGCGGATGCGCTCGGCGAGCGTGCCCTGCGGATTGAACTCGATCTCGAGCTCGCCGGCGAGGTACTGCTGCGCGAAGGTCTTGTTCTCGCCGACATAGGATGAGATCATCTTCTTGATCTGCCGCGTCTCCAGCAGCAGGCCGAGGCCGGCACCGTCGACCCCCGCGTTATTGGAGACGACTGTCAGGTTCTTCACGCCGAACTCGCGGATCGCGAAGATCAGCGACTCCGGGATGCCGCACAGGCCGAAGCCGCCGGCCATGATCAGCATGCCGTCCTTCAACAGGCCGGCCAGCGCCGTCGTCGCGTCAGGATAGACCTTTTTCATGGCAGCTCCGCCCACTGAACATGCAAGTCTCTAGCCAGCGCCGGAACCGCGATCAAGGGCGTCGCGGCGCGACCGGGGCGCAAACTCGCACAGATTTGCGGCAGCGAGCGATTGCGCCGCGTCACTGCGCCAAGATGGCGCGGAACGAGGCCGGCCCGCGGATGGGATCGCGCAGCAGCCGCGGCAGGGCGGCGTAGCGGCGCGGCCGCGCCGCCGCGATCTCGGCGATCATCTTGTTGATGATCGCCTGGCCGAACGAGTTGAAGTTCTGCGCCACCATGACGAAGGCGCCGGGCCCGCCGATCACGTTGGTCTCGTAGTACTTGTCGAGCCCGCCCGGCGGATTCGTGTGCTCGGCGTTCCATGACAGCGGATGATCGCTCAGGATGACGAGGCCGTTGATGGTCACGCCCTTGGCGAGCGCCTCGTCGCGCGCGAGCCGCACGTCGCGGCCCGCATTGTTGGTGCCGTCGCCCGACACGTCGATGGTGCGGCGGGATGCCTCGAACGGCGCCTTCTCCAGGTATGCCATCGCGAAATCGATCGCGCCGCTGATCGAGGTGCGGTCCTGGAACGAGCGCGGCAGCTCGGCGAGCGCGGAGGCGAACTGCTTGGCGCTCGTGGCGTCCTGGATCAGGGTCCAGTCGATCAACACCCTCTGGGCGCCGATGCCCGACCACTCGATGAAGCTGACCGCGATACGGTGATGCGGGCCAGAGCGGATCGCCTCGAGCACGCGCGGATTGTTGATCGCGGCCGCATAGCCGTCGCGCTGCAGCTGGAACTTGTCCTGGTCGATGCTGCGCAACGTCGACCGCGAAGACGAGGAGGAGATCGACACCTTCGGCGGCCCTGCAGCCGCAGGAACGAAGTCGCAGCCGCCGTCAGCGCGACGGCCGAAAAGCGCAACGCCAACCGGATGGCTCGCCTCATGCTGGCCTCAGGGCGCGGTCCCGCCGCGAACGCCCCCGGGACACACCCTAGCGCATTTCGTCGGCGCGGCCCAATGCGCCGGCAGACGAAGCAGCAGAAATTTTATGCAGAGGCCGCCGCCCGACGCGGCGCGCGGCTCATTTGGCGGGCACGGGCGTGCGCGGGAACGCGACCTCGACCAGGGTGCCGTCGTTGACCTTGCTGGTGATCGAGAACCGCGCGTGGTTCGCCTCGGCGAGCGCACGGGTGAGCGGCAGGCCAAGCCCGGTTCCGGCCGAGCCCCACCGCGTCGCGGTCGCGAGCTGGCGGAACGGCTCGAGCGCGACGGCAAGTTCCTTCTCGTCCATGCCGATGCCCGTGTCGCGTACGCGCAGCACGATCTCGCCGGCGTCCGACTGCGCGGTCGAGACGATCATCTGGCCGCCCGCCCCGGTGAACTTGATCGAGTTGGAGAGGAGGTTGAGCACCACCTGGCGCAGCGAGCGGGCATCGGCCATGACCGGCCGCAGCGTCGGCGCAAGCGAGGTGCGGATGATGATGCGCTCGCGATTGGCAAGCGGCTGCATCAGCGCGACCGCGCCCTGCACGACCTCGTTGAGGTTGAGCTCAGCGAGCTCGAGGTCGAGCTTGCCGGCCTCGATCTTGGAGAGGTCGAGCAGATCGTTGATGAGCGCGACCACGTGCTCGCCCGAGCTGCGAATGTCCTTGAGGTAGTCCCGGTAGCGCTCGTTGCCGATCGGGCCGAAGCGCTCC
>CAVPGG010000194.1:0-3480 GCA_963703755.1 uncultured Pseudomonadota bacterium | reverse complement strand
CCGGAGCAGCCGGCGCGGCGAAGTCCGCCTCGCGTTCGATCTCGGCAACGCGGGCGGGCAGCGGAATGACGCCGGTGACCACCAGCGCGACGACCGCAACGGCGCAGCCAAACACGATCAGGCGCGCGACCATGCCGAGCGCGAGGCCGACCGGATCGCGCGTCGGCTTGACCGCCAGCGGCGCCGGATCGGGCGAATGGCGGGCGAGCAGCCGCTTGAGCACCTCGTCCTCGGCGAGCAACTCGGGGCCGGTGGGGCGCCGCTCCGGCGTGGCGGCCGGTGCAGGCGCATCCGCGGGCACGAGTTGCGGCGCCGCCGGCAGACGCAGCGGCACCACCTTGCGCGGCGGCGTCCGCTCCTCGTTGCGCAGGCGTTTCGGCGCATAGGCCGCCGGGCCGCCGCCCTCCGCGGGCGGCGCCCGGTGCGCTGTTTCGGCAGGTCCGTTCGAGAGACTGATCACACCCTCCTCTTCACGGATGTCCGGGCGAAGATGCCCGGCGTCTCCCCCATGCCCAACTCCATTCACTCAGCGGCGCGCGCGCGCCTCGCTCCATTTGACGAAGTCGCGAAACAGCCGCTCGCGCTCCGCCGCGGAGGCCGGCGGCCCGCCGCGCGCACTCATGAACTGATCGAAATTCTCGCGCGCGCTCGTGTCCGGCTCGCGATGCTCGGCGAGCCAGTCCCGCGCGGCCGCAAAGCGCGTCCAGCCCGGCAGCGTTGCGGCGAGATTGACCTCGCGCCATTTCGCGTGGTGCGGCGGCGCCTGCAGCTTGGCGAGCTGCGGGAAGAAGGCTTCGACGAATTTCTCGATCTTCTCGTAGCGATCGCCGTCCTTCGGCCAGTTGAAGGCGATCAGCACACGGCGCCGACCGCGACCGTCTCGACCTGGCGGCCCGGCTCGATCACGCCCGGATAGTCGGCGCTGGTGAGGGTCGCGGGGAGGAAATCGTCGCGCAGCGGCTTGACGAAGGGCACCGGCAGCACGCGCAGGCCGGAAAGGTTCGCGAGCGCCGGAATCGGCTTGCCGCCGACGAGCACCACCGCATCGATGTCGCCGGCCTTGAGGCGCGCGATCGCGTCGGCATCGGTCAGATTGACCTCGCGCACCGCGATGCCGAGGCGGTCGAGCACGTCATGGGCGATGAGCTGCGTGCCGCCGCCGGGCTCGCCGAGACTTACGGCACGGCCGTTGAGCTGGTCGATCGCCGCGACGTTCGAGTTGGCGCGCACCAGGAGGTGCATCTCCTCGTTGAACAGCTTGGCGAGGTAGACGATCTTGTCGTCGAGCGCGCCGAACTCGCGGCTCTGGCGCAGGCGCGCGAGCACGTTGGTCTGCGTGATGCCGACATCGATCCCCTTCATGAAACGCACGTCGCGGATGTTGCGGCCGCCGCCGGCGCCCACCAGCGGAAGAATGCGCAGCTTGTCGCCGTCGTCGAGCGCGGACGCGAGCTCCTGCGTGATCGCGAGGTCGGTCGAGCCGACCCCGCCCGCGATGACGGCGACCGTATTCTTGTTGAGGCGATCGCTCAGTGCCGCTAGTCCGCGATCCTCGCTGCGCACGCGCACGCGCACGCGCCGGGCGATCTTGTGCGGATGTGTCTTGGCGGGATGGGCGGCCGGGCTCGGGGCGGGCGCCGGGCTCGGCGCGGGCTGCGCGCCCACCGCGGCAGCGCCGAGGCTCGTCATCGCGGCCGTACACGCAACCAAGCAACCACGATGAACCAAGTCGGACCAGCCGGTCGGTCGCGCGCCGCCACCCATTGCGTTCCCCCAGGCTCCCCGTCGCGGCGAATCCGGAACCCGCGCCCGCGGCGTTCCAGTTTTCGCCCACCATCCAACGGCCTGATCCGGCACCGAGCGCCGTCGAGCGCGCCCCTCCCACGCACGGACAAGTGTTAATCCTCGGCAGCCAATTTGACGCGAGTGCGGCCGGCTTGCGGCATTTTTGCCAAGATTGCTCCCCCGGGCGCAGCGAACGGTATCTCGACGGGGCGTGAGCGACGAATTAGACCCGGGTCGCCAGCCGAAAGGTTCCGTGGCGCGCCGCTCAGGCTTGCGGCCGGCTCAATGGATCGACCGCGGCGTCGCCTCGGCCTTGATCAATTCGGCGCTTATGCCGCACAGCGGCAGCAGCTTGGCGAGCGCCGGCATCAGCCCCAACGTCGACAGGTTCGCGGCGAAGTCGGCCGGCCGGAAGGAAGGCTGCGACGACGCCGACGTGGCGACCGTGACATTGATCGAGCCGCCTGCCGAGAGGAAGAAGGACGGCGGCACGTCGACGCTGCTGACATCGTATTCGGTCTTGCTCGCGCCGAAGGTCATGCGCCGGCGCGGCGTCAGCGTGCGCGACGTTCCGCCCACGACGAGGCGGAAGCCGGTCGCGCCGATGGCGTCGCCCGACACGCGCTCGATCGCAACGTCGATGCGCAACCGGTCGGGGGCGCCGCAGGTGAGGTTGACCAGGGCCTCGCGGAAGTCGGCGTGCCCGCGATCGGTCACGAAGTTCTTGTGGATCGCGCGCGCGGACGGATCGGACAGCCGCCAGCCATCCTCGACGAAGGCGCGGCGATCGATCTTGAAGCGCCCGAATCTCCGCGCGGGTCAGCACGCGGATCCGGTTGTTGGAGATCTCGCGCGCGGCCGCGACCAGCGCCGGATCGATCCCCATCTCGGTGAAGTAGCGCCCCGAAGAACACCATGGTCGGCGGCAGCGACGTGGCTTTGGGCGGCGGATTGGGATTGAGATTCGGACTGGTATTGACCCTGGGATTGAACGCCGGATTGACGGTCGGATTGAAGCTGGGAGCGGGATTGAACACCGGCGAACCCTGCCGCGACGGCACCGCAGGCGTCGGCCGCTCGAAATTCGGGCGCGGCGAGGCGGCCGGATCGGAGTCGCCTGAGCGTCCGGCGCCCGGGCGGATGTCCCCGACCGCCTGCCGCGGCCGACGCGGCTCGCTCGGCTGCCCGGGCTCGCTGCACGTCCGTCGGGCGCCGAGGCGGCCATGACGGGCGCCATGACGGGCGCCGCGGGCACGATGGCGAGCGCCATCGTGACCTGCCCGGCGCCAAACGCGCCCAACAGGACCGCAACAACGATCAGTGACGTGCGCGGCATGCCATTCCCGTGGCTAAGGCGAACAGGATAGCAATTTTGCTTTGTGGCTAGAAGACGGCGGGCGGCGCCGCGCCGGCGTTGCACCGGTGCTTTTTTGTAGATCAGAGCTCGATCGTGCTGCTGCGACTGGCCGGCCGCGGCGGAGCGGCGCAGCGGTTGGCAAGCGTCGTCAGGCCGGCGCCGAGGTTTTGCACCGTCACCGGCGCGGCCCGATCGGTCGGTGTCGCCGGAGACGGGATGGCCTCAATCACGACAGAGGCCTCGCGCAGCAGCGACATCGGCACATACGCGGTGCGGATTTCCAACGCCAGCCAGTCGGTGATCGGTGCGGTCATGATGGCGGGACCGAACGGCAGATC
>CAVPGG010000193.1:0-3453 GCA_963703755.1 uncultured Pseudomonadota bacterium | reverse complement strand
ACCGGAGCAGCCGGCGCGGCGAAGTCCGCCTCGCGTTCGATCTCGGCAACGCGGGCGGGCAGCGGAATGACGCCGGTGACCACCAGCGCGACGACCGCAACGGCGCAGCCAAACACGATCAGGCGCGCGACCATGCCGAGCGCGAGGCCGACCGGATCGCGCGTCGGCTTGACCGCCAGCGGCGCCGGATCGGGCGAATGGCGGGCGAGCAGCCGCTTGAGCACCTCGTCCTCGGCGAGCAACTCGGGGCCGGTGGGGCGCCGCTCCGGCGTGGCGGCCGGTGCAGGCGCATCCGCGGGCACGAGTTGCGGCGCCGCCGGCAGACGCAGCGGCACCACCTTGCGCGGCGGCGTCCGCTCCTCGTTGCGCAGGCGTTTCGGCGCATAGGCCGCCGGGCCGCCGCCCTCCGCGGGCGGCGCCCGGTGCGCTGTTTCGGCAGGTCCGTTCGAGAGACTGATCACACCCTCCTCTTCACGGATGTCCGGGCGAAGATGCCCGGCGTCTCCCCCATGCCCAACTCCATTCACTCAGCGGCGCGCGCGCGCCTCGCTCCATTTGACGAAGTCGCGAAACAGCCGCTCGCGCTCCGCCGCGGAGGCCGGCGGCCCGCCGCGCGCACTCATGAACTGATCGAAATTCTCGCGCGCGCTCGTGTCCGGCTCGCGATGCTCGGCGAGCCAGTCCCGCGCGGCCGCAAAGCGCGTCCAGCCCGGCAGCGTTGCGGCGAGATTGACCTCGCGCCATTTCGCGTGGTGCGGCGGCGCCTGCAGCTTGGCGAGCTGCGGGAAGAAGGCTTCGACGAATTTCTCGATCTTCTCGTAGCGATCGCCGTCCTTCGGCCAGTTGAAGGCGATCAGCACACGGCGCCGACCGCGACCGTCTCGACCTGGCGGCCCGGCTCGATCACGCCCGGATAGTCGGCGCTGGTGAGGGTCGCGGGGAGGAAATCGTCGCGCAGCGGCTTGACGAAGGGCACCGGCAGCACGCGCAGGCCGGAAAGGTTCGCGAGCGCCGGAATCGGCTTGCCGCCGACGAGCACCACCGCATCGATGTCGCCGGCCTTGAGGCGCGCGATCGCGTCGGCATCGGTCAGATTGACCTCGCGCACCGCGATGCCGAGGCGGTCGAGCACGTCATGGGCGATGAGCTGCGTGCCGCCGCCGGGCTCGCCGAGACTTACGGCACGGCCGTTGAGCTGGTCGATCGCCGCGACGTTCGAGTTGGCGCGCACCAGGAGGTGCATCTCCTCGTTGAACAGCTTGGCGAGGTAGACGATCTTGTCGTCGAGCGCGCCGAACTCGCGGCTCTGGCGCAGGCGCGCGAGCACGTTGGTCTGCGTGATGCCGACATCGATCCCCTTCATGAAACGCACGTCGCGGATGTTGCGGCCGCCGCCGGCGCCCACCAGCGGAAGAATGCGCAGCTTGTCGCCGTCGTCGAGCGCGGACGCGAGCTCCTGCGTGATCGCGAGGTCGGTCGAGCCGACCCCGCCCGCGATGACGGCGACCGTATTCTTGTTGAGGCGATCGCTCAGTGCCGCTAGTCCGCGATCCTCGCTGCGCACGCGCACGCGCACGCGCCGGGCGATCTTGTGCGGATGTGTCTTGGCGGGATGGGCGGCCGGGCTCGGGGCGGGCGCCGGGCTCGGCGCGGGCTGCGCGCCCACCGCGGCAGCGCCGAGGCTCGTCATCGCGGCCGTACACGCAACCAAGCAACCACGATGAACCAAGTCGGACCAGCCGGTCGGTCGCGCGCCGCCACCCATTGCGTTCCCCCAGGCTCCCCGTCGCGGCGAATCCGGAACCCGCGCCCGCGGCGTTCCAGTTTTCGCCCACCATCCAACGGCCTGATCCGGCACCGAGCGCCGTCGAGCGCGCCCCTCCCACGCACGGACAAGTGTTAATCCTCGGCAGCCAATTTGACGCGAGTGCGGCCGGCTTGCGGCATTTTTGCCAAGATTGCTCCCCCGGGCGCAGCGAACGGTATCTCGACGGGGCGTGAGCGACGAATTAGACCCGGGTCGCCAGCCGAAAGGTTCCGTGGCGCGCCGCTCAGGCTTGCGGCCGGCTCAATGGATCGACCGCGGCGTCGCCTCGGCCTTGATCAATTCGGCGCTTATGCCGCACAGCGGCAGCAGCTTGGCGAGCGCCGGCATCAGCCCCAACGTCGACAGGTTCGCGGCGAAGTCGGCCGGCCGGAAGGAAGGCTGCGACGACGCCGACGTGGCGACCGTGACATTGATCGAGCCGCCTGCCGAGAGGAAGAAGGACGGCGGCACGTCGACGCTGCTGACATCGTATTCGGTCTTGCTCGCGCCGAAGGTCATGCGCCGGCGCGGCGTCAGCGTGCGCGACGTTCCGCCCACGACGAGGCGGAAGCCGGTCGCGCCGATGGCGTCGCCCGACACGCGCTCGATCGCAACGTCGATGCGCAACCGGTCGGGGGCGCCGCAGGTGAGGTTGACCAGGGCCTCGCGGAAGTCGGCGTGCCCGCGATCGGTCACGAAGTTCTTGTGGATCGCGCGCGCGGACGGATCGGACAGCCGCCAGCCATCCTCGACGAAGGCGCGGCGATCGATCTTGAAGCGCCAGATCTCCGCGCGGGTCAGCACGCGGATCCGGTCGTTGGAGATCTCGCGCGCGGCCGCGACCAGCGCCGGATCGGAAGAACACCATGGTCGGCGGCAGCGACGTGGCTTTGGGCGGCGGATTGGGATTGAGATTCGGACTGGTATTGACCCTGGGATTGAACGCCGGATTGACGGTCGGATTGAAGCTGGGAGCGGGATTGAACACCGGCGAACCCTGCCGCGACGGCACCGCAGGCGTCGGCCGCTCGAAATTCGGGCGCGGCGAGGCGGCCGGATCGGAGTCGCCTGAGCGTCCGGCGCCCGGGCGGATGTCCCCGACCGCCTGCCGCGGCCGACGCGGCTCGCTCGGCTGCCCGGGCTCGCTGCACGTCCGTCGGGCGCCGAGGCGGCCATGACGGGCGCCATGACGGGCGCCGCGGGCACGATGGCGAGCGCCATCGTGACCTGCCCGGCGCCAAACGCGCCCAACAGGACCGCAACAACGATCAGTGACGTGCGCGGCATGCCATTCCCGTGGCTAAGGCGAACAGGATAGCAATTTTGCTTTGTGGCTAGAAGACGGCGGGCGGCGCCGCGCCGGCGTTGCACCGGTGCTTTTTTGTAGATCAGAGCTCGATCGTGCTGCTGCGACTGGCCGGCCGCGGCGGAGCGGCGCAGCGGTTGGCAAGCGTCGTCAGGCCGGCGCCGAGGTTTTGCACCGTCACCGGCGCGGCCCGATCGGTCGGTGTCGCCGGAGACGGGATGGCCTCAATCACGACAGAGGCCTCGCGCAGCAGCGACATCGGCACATACGCGGTGCGGATTTCCAACGCCAGCCAGTCGGTGATCGGTGCGGTCATGATGGCGGGACCGAACGGCAGATC
>CAVPGG010000192.1:0-60423 GCA_963703755.1 uncultured Pseudomonadota bacterium | reverse complement strand
ATAGACTACCTTGTTGATACCCGTATCCTTGCGCTTGCTGTCCTCTTTATGAGAGCCCTAATCGGCGATTATGCACTTGGACGCCCTCCGTTCTGCACTAAACGAAATGCCAACTTCGTATTTGCTTACATCGTAAATACAATAAATAAGCGCATTTCTATTGGCCTGTTCGTACTTCTTAACTAGTCGGAGATAATATGTAGAGATTTTAGTTAGATGTGCCATTGTCGTACAGATATTCCATGTTATGTTTCGCAGAAGCCTTTTCTCCTTTTTACACATTCTATAGAATTCGTAGATTGTTTTCTCCTTGCATTCCAATGATAGCCCTTCTGATTTCAATGACCTATTAGTCCTAATCTGAGAGTGTTACTTGTTTTTAGCCATTCATCAACTTTGCGCAGATTATCTACGTAGTAGCTGCCCTCTCGACTCTCAATGCCATTTCGCTGAAACTAAGCCAAAACGGAATCCTAGATCTATTACCGAACACGCCTCTACAGACTATCAACAAGCCATTTCGGGCGGCGATAGCATATTCTTTAACAGCTTTGATGCTGTTACGGAGAGCAAAGTCATTTCTGTTATAATAGGGGCCCAGGATAAGGTGCACGTGATGACGATTGTGGGTGGGGCCCTTGGCACTATTGTTGAGCTTTGGCATGAAGATGAAGAAGCTTTTCATGGAACCTCAATAACGAATCAGAAACGGAAGGATACATCCAGATTGTTTGCTCAGGGCTATTATTGGTAGGGCGACATGTGGTACTTTGGTAATCCGTAGAGGGTACTAATATAGCAAGTATGGGTCATGGTACCGGCACGCCCCTTCTTCATGGGCAATCCCGGTTGCGTGCGGTCGAGAGCTTGGATTTGGCTCTTTTCGTCAACGCAGAGGACCAGCGCCTTGTCGGGCGGATTGAGATAGAGCCCGACCACATCCTCCACTTTGGCGACGAAGTTCGTGTCGCGCGAGACCTTGAAAGTCTTGACCAAATGCGGCTTGAGCCCATGTGCGCGCCAGATGCGCTGCACACTGCTGTAGGAGATCCCCGCCGCCGCGCCCATGCTGCGCACGCTCCATTGGGTCGCATTCGGCGGCTTCTCGTGCAGCGTCATGTGCACCACTTGCGCGATCTTCTCAGGCGCCAGCGGCTTGACGCGCGACGGGCGGGTCGCATCCTTCAACAGCCCATCCACCCCCTTCGTCACAAAGCGCCCGCGCCAGCGGCGGACCGTCAGCAGGCTCTTGCCCACTGCCGCCGCAATCCCCTCCGCTGTCAGTCCTTCGCTCGCCAGCAACACGATCCGCGCTCTCCAAACCACCTTTTGCGGCGTGTTTCGGTCCCGGACCAGCCGTTCCAACCGTTCACCATCAGCTACGCTGATCGAAATTCGCTCGATTTTCCTCATCGGCGCAGACTCGCAGGTTCGCGCCGATTTGTGAATCGTCAGTCAGCAACGGAACACTAGAGGTGGCGAAACGCCGACTCTCTCTCGCTACGGTAGATTGAACCGACCTAGTGTTCAACTGTGACCTATGGGCATCACTACTCACGTGTCCTGCCGCTCTACGAAGCCAGCTTGCGCGCCGTCATTCCTTGGCGCAGTTCTGTGACTACGACGGCCGGTTCTACACCTGTTTGCGGATGCTATGACGTGGGCCGGAGGTCTCGGGAGCAGGGCGCACGGAAATGCCTGACGCTGGCCGCAGCCGTGCCTTGTGCAGACCGACGGTCACTGACATGCGCGCCACTTAGCAATAGGCTACCGGACACCGAGGATTGTGAGGACCCTGACGACCGCCCCCGACACGCCGCCGAAGGTCTGGACCTGAAACAAGGACGACAGCGGCTTTGGATACGCCAACACCAACCGGCCGATAGCCGGAGCGACCCATGAGAAGGAACTGCCGGTCGGGCGCCATCCGCTGCAGCGTTATTCCCTGGGGACGCCCAACGCATGAAGGTCACCATCATGCTGGAAGAGCTGCTGGCGCTCGGCCATCGCGGCGCCGAATACGACGCCTGAGCCGTCGCGAATCTCGCAACGTCCACATCCCCATTCCTTGCGGCGGCTTCGCGAACATTGCTTCAAGCAATGACCCGGATATCTTACGGCAAATCGTTCAAGCCGATGGGAGCTAGCAAATGCCACGCGTTCGCTGCATCACCGAGATGGGCATGGGTGTCGATGTTCACGGCCGCGACGCCACCAAGGCCGCCAGGCGTGCGATTTCCGATGCGATCCGCCATTCGAGCCTTGGCTTCGTGCGAATGCTGGGCAAGACGCCGCACGACATGTTCGTCGATGTCACCGTCGCGGTGCCGAACCCGGAGGCGGTCGACACAGCGGCTGTCGCGAAGGAATTGCCGTACGGGACCGTGACCGTGACGGCGGTCAAAGGCGGGCTGGAGGTTCCGGCCGAAAGCGGCAGCGATGCCATCATTATTGCCAACGCCGCGGTCATCGTCAGCCTGGATGATGGTCGGTAGCGACGGCAACCGCGCAGGATTCTGATATGAAATGGTCAATATCGCGCCGCCAGGCGCTCGCCGGCGGCCTGCTGGCAATCCCGGCGCTTGCTTCGCTCCCACAACGGGCGCACGCGCAGCGCGGCCACCTGCCACCGTGCGTGGAGCTTCCGGTCCTTGGTGCGGTCATGGCTCCGACCGCGGTGTTAATCCGGCCCGACGAATACGCGGCCTGGGTGGGAGACTTGGCCCGGCAGGGGCTCGCCGGGCTGCTGACCACCCGACCCGCGGATCAGGCTGCGATATCAATTCATGTTTTGTGCATAGACGACGTAGGCGCGCGTGCCGAGGACTGTCGTCGAGGGCTCGTGGCGAATGACGACCGGCGGCATGACGCCCGGCGCATCGGTTCCCATCGACTCTCCATCGCCGACGATCGGCCCCTTGTTGATCAGATACCACGCGATACCGTGCAGCCAGTTCACTAAATCCAGAAATTGACCGCTGAAGGCGCGCCACTCCACCTCCATGATGCCAAAGGCATTCAACCCTTCGGTCCGGGCGAACCATTTCGGCGTTCCATCCGGACGCGGATTTTCGGTGTCGCTGCCAAGCTTCACGGCGACCACCAACGAAACGGGAATCTCGCCTTTCACCCGATCCAGCTCCGACCGGAAAGCACCCGGCTGCCACATCGCGTTTGCGTCCGGCCAAACCACCGCCGTCGCCGACGTTAACACGTCGAGCGCGGCCGCAGCAAGCTGCAGCTCGAGCAGAATGCGTTCTCTTGCCGGCGTCTTTTCCAACTGCCCCGTTACCACGGTGACGGCATGTGCCTTCGTCTTGGCCGCCACCTCGCGGGTCTCGCGCCACCACCAGCTCAACGTCACGTAGCTCGCCTTGTTCAGGCCATCGAGATGTATGTTCGGAATGTAGGAGATGCCGCAGATAAGGGGCATCCGGCCCATCGCAAGCGCCTTGTCAAAGTCCGGGTAGCTGCCCAGCGCCGTCGGGCGCTGGTCGGGTTTTATCGGCTCTGGCGGCTTCGAGTCATTGAATCGCATCTCCGGAATGCGCCGCCGGATGGCATCTTGCAGAGCCGCTGACGTGATGTCCTCGACCTCGGCCGTCAGGATCATCGCCGGTCCGCGATAACTGATGGGAACGAGCGGACCTTCGGGCGGCTGGGGCGCCGAGGGATCTCCCGCAACAGCCAGGCGCGGTGCCGGCTGATCAGACGATTTTCGACGGAACCAGGATTTGAACACTGCCGCACCCACCTGATTTTTGTTCAACCACGGCACACAAAGAGCCAACGTTCTGAGCGCAACCTCGCCTCGTGCACACCGGTTCTACCTATCATAGGATGATGGGGCGCGAAAGCGAGTGTCCGGTTGCAACCTTGTTTTGCCCCTGCCGCGAAATTTTTGCCCCGTCCCTGTCGATCCGCCCTCCCCTGGTTCGTCGACCCCTTTGATGGGATGTTCCGGCGGCGACGGCGTCGCCACCCGTCGAAGGAGCCTCGACATGCGCTACATGTTCATCGTCAAATCCGGCCAGAACGCCGAGCCGACCCCCAAGCTGATGGAAGCCATGCACAAGATGGCCCTGCGCGAGATCCAGGCCGGCCGCATGCTCGACGACGGCGGGCTGGTGCCGCTCGCGATGGGCGCCCAGGTGTCGATCGAGAAGGGCGAGCTGCGGGTGATCGACGGGCCTTTCATCGAGGCGAAGGAGATGATCGGCGGTTATGCGATCTTCGATCTTCAGGGGCCGCAGGAGGCGCTCGCCTGCGCGCGCGAGTTCATGCAGGTGCATCGGGACTTCATGCCCGGCTGGGAGGGCACCTGCGAGGTCCGCGCCATCGCGGGGTCGATGACCAAAGGCGGAGCGGGACTGCGGCCGGGATGACGCAAGAAGGCGTGATTGATGCGGGCGTCCATCGCGCGATCCTCGCGGCCTGGCGGATCGAGCAGCCGCGGCTGATCACCAGCCTCGCCCGGATGCTGCGCGACGTGCCGCTCGCCGAGGAGCTGACGCAGGACGCCCTTGTCGCCGCCCTGGAGCGGTGGCCGCAGACCGGCGTGCCCGAACGTCCGGGCGCCTGGCTGATGGCCACCGCCAAGCACCGCGCGCTCGATCACCTGCGCCGCGCGCCGATGCTCGCCCGCCAGCATCGGGCGATCGCGGCGGCGCTCGACGCCGAGCAAAACGACAAATCCAGTTTCTTGCCGGATCCCGATCTCGATGGCGGCCGCGACGCGGATTTCGGCGACGAGATGCTGCGCCTGATCTTCACGGCATGCCATCCGCGGCTCTCTCCCGACGCGCGCGTCGCGCTGGCGCTGCGCATGGTCTGCGGCCTCACCACCGGGGAAATCGCGCGCGCCTTTCTGCAATCCGAGGCCGCCGTCGCGCAGCGCATCGTGCGCGCCAAGCGCCTGTTGTCGGAGTCGGGCCTCGCCTACGAGACGCCGCGCGGCGAGGAGCGCGCGCGGCGCCTGCCGGCGGTGCTGGAGGCGATCTACCTGATCCACAACGAGGGCTTCGTGGCGGCGCGCGGAGAGGAGTGGGCGCGGCCGGCGTTGTGCGACGAGGCGCGGCGGCTCGGCCGCGTGCTCACGGCGCTCGCGCCGGACCAGGCGGAAGTGCACGGCCTCATGGCCTTGCTGGAGCTCAACAGCTCGCGCGACGCCGCGCGCACCGGGCCCGACGGCGAGCCGATCCTGCTGATGGACCAGGACCGCGGGTTGTGGGACGCACTGGCGATCCGCCGCGGCCTCGATGCGCTGGAGCGCGCGCAGGGGCTGGGCGGAGGTAGGGGCTTCTATACGTTGCAGGCCGCGATCGTCGCCTGCCACGCCCGCGCATTGGCGGCCGAGACCACCGATTGGCACCGCATTGCGGCGCTCTATGCCGAGCTCGCGGCGCTGACCCGCTCGCCGGTCGTCGAGCTCAACCGCGCCGTTGCGGTCGCGATGGTCGAGGGGCCCGCCGCCGGGCTCGCGATCGTGCAGGCGCTGGCGGATGCGCCGGCGCTCGCGGGCTACCATCTGCTGCCGAGCGTCCGCGGCGACCTGCTGCAACGCCTGGGCCGCCTGGACGAGGCGCGCGCCGCCTTCACGGCCGCGGCCGCGCTCGCCGCCAACACGCGCGAACGGGCGCTGCTCGAGCGCCGCGCCGCGGCCGTGCGTGCCATAGTCGTACGCCTGCGCGTCACTGCATTTTCCGCACACTCGGAGCACTGCCTTCCGGTAACGGAATCGACGTTAATTTAGCTCAGACTGTAACGACGATCTTGCCGAACTGATCGCTGCTCTCGAGATACCGGTGCACTTCAACCATCTCGTCGAACTTGAACGTGCGATCGATGATCGGCTTGAGCGCGCCACTCGCGAGTCCCTTGGTGACGTACTCCACGGCGACCTTCCGGCGTTCCGCATCGCCTGCCACCAATCGGATGCTGTATCCCTTGACCGTAGGCATCTTCCGGATCATCTCCAGCACGGGTATCGGGGTATTATCCTCGCTCAGTGCGCCATAGATGTAGGCGATGCCCTGAAATGTCAGTGCGGTGATCAGCTTGGGAAAGTCCGGGCCACCGACGGGATCGAAGACAACGCGCGCGCCGTTGCCGTCCGTGATGCGCATCACTTCGGCGAGCATGTCTTGCTCCTGGGTGGCAATGACATGCGGCGCGCCGGCCTCGTGCAGCCGCCGCTTCTTCTCCGAAGTGCGCGTCAGCGCGATAGGCGTCGCACCGGCATAGTTCGCCATCTGAATCGCCGCCAAGCCGACGCTGCTTGAGGCCGCTGGAATGATGACGAAGTCACCCGCTTTAACTTGAGCGTCGAAAACGAGCGCGCCGTAGGCCGTTAGAAACATCATCCAGACCGACGCCGCTTCGACGAATGAGAGCATTTCCGGGTGCTTTACGACGGCATGGTCGGGAGCGAGAATGACCTCCCCGTAAGTAGAGTATTTATTCAGGGAGAACGCTGGGATCGTACTGACGATGTCGCCCGCAGCAAGATCAGCAACGTCTTTTCCCACAGCATCGACAATGCCGGCTGCGTCATATCCCAAACCGGCAGGGAATATCGGGGATTCGACATATTTGTCGTTGCGCCACATTGACTCGGCGCGGTTGATGCCGATTGCCTTGACTTTGATACGAACCTCGTGCGGGCCTGGATCGGGAACTTGCACTTCGATGAATTCGAGGACCTCCGGCCCTCCGGCCTTTGCGAATTTGATCGTGCGGGACATGGTGCCTCCGTTAAGTCGGGTTGAGGACGTGGAATTCAGCGCGAGTTGGAGCAGTGCTGCGGGCGGAGCCGGCTCGTGGATTGCGAGTTAGTCTCTTAGACTTGCGCTCTGCCGCCATCGGCGAATAGTTCGATCCCCGTGACGAAGCTGGAGTCGTCCGAGGCCAGAAAGAGCGCGACCTTGGCGATCTCTTGAGGCTCCGCCATGCGGCCCATTGGGACGGTGGACACAATGCGCGCGATGTCTTCAGGCGGCGCTCCAGCCGTCTGCGGCGTAACCACAGGTCCGGGGCTAAGAACGTTTGAGCGGATGCGCCGGTCCTTCAGTTCCGCGGTCCAGGTTCGCACGAATGAGCGAATAGCCGCCTTGCTCGCGGCGTAGACACCGAAGCTCGGGGTGCCTTTGGCGGCTGCGGCTGATCCGGTCAGAATGATGGAAGCGCCATCATTCAGAAACGGGAGCGCCTTCTGGACTGTGAAGAGCAGCCCCTTGACGTTCGTGTCAAAGGTCTTGTCGTAGTACTCCTCAGTGATGCTTCCCAACGGGACAAATCCACCCAGTCCGACATTGGCGAAAAGGACATCAATTCGGCCCCTTGCTTGCACGCTCTTGTAGAGACGATCGAGGTCGGCCAGGTTCGCGACGTCGCCTTGAACGCCTGTGACGTTGCTACCGATTGACCCTACGGCTTCCTCAAGTTCCTTCGGGCGACGGCCGGTAATAAAGACGTGAGCACCCTCGCTGGCGAAGAGTTTTGCCGTGGCGAGGCCGATACCTTGAGTACCCCCTGTGATGACGGCTACTTTTCCTTGCAATTTACCCATCGTTCACTCTCGCTCTGCAGCCCATCCGGGTCGGACCGGTTCGTCCCTGCATATTTTCGTCGGGGTCCTTCCAAACAAGCGCCGATTGCCGTGCATTCGATCGTCATGGCCGATCAATCGGTCGCTGCCGCTAACTCGTGATCACAACCAAGCTCAAGTGTGCCAAACGGGATTGTGGCGGTACGGCTTCATCCAACTTGCGGACCGGCGTCGTCGGAGTGTAGGCTTGCACTAAATCGGCATCTCCGATCAATCGACTGGAGCGAGGATCGACGTGGAGCTGCGGCAGGTCGACTGCTTCCTGGCGGTCGCTACGGATCTACATTTCGGAAAAGCGGCGAAGAGACTATCTCTCGCCCAATCCTCCGTCTCCGAAGCGATAAATTCATTGGAGAAGGAGGTTGGGGGGCAGCTCTTCATAAGAACGAGTAGGCGGGTTCAGCTGACGGCTCTTGGCGAGAGGTTTCGCCTTGGCGTGGAACCTGCTGCTCTGGTCCTGCGCGCCACGCTGGACGATTGCAGGAAGACCGCCCTTGGCGAGGCAAGCCGGCTGCGGATCGGTTTCCTCGGCGGCGGTCTTTATGAGTTGACCTTGCCATTTGTCAGACATCTCAGGAGCAAGTTCCATTTCGATGTCGACTGGGTAGAGCTTTCGCTGCTTGACCAGTTTGAGGCGGTTGCGCTGGGCAAGGTCGATGCCGCGTTCTGCAGACTTCCGCTTTCCCATGACGGCTTGGTGCAATGCACGGTCATGTTCGAGGAGAAAAAGAAGCTGGTGGTGCCGGCCGATCACAGGCTGTGTGACAGAAACTTGATCGATCCGGAGGAACTCGCGCTCGAGACTTTGCCGACATTGCCGGACAATCATCAGTTGGGAGCGTGGGCGGCGATCCATTTCCCTGACCACACTCCCTCTGGGCGGCCGATCGCGCGAGGGCCAGTCGTAACAACGATCAGGGAATGTCTTGCGGTCGTCGAATCCGGCGAGGCCGTGGTCATCGTTGGCGAGCGCCTGGAGCAGTACTATTCGAATCCCGCCATCAGATATATCGGGATTGGCGTTGCTCCGGTCGGAACCGCTCTCGTGAGACGTTGAGCTGACCGGCGGCGTGCGATACAGGACCTCGAAGAATGCTCACGCGATGTCGCGGCTGGGTTGATCGATACCGTAGAGCATTGAGGGGAAAGCCATGGCCGTTCAGCTTTTCGCGAACGTGGCCTGCCATGCTGGTCTGCGGAAAACGACACATAGAACGAAAGCACAAAGCACGGGCAACGCGAGGTAGGTGACGGTGAAGACGATCATTGCCGGCGGATCAGCGCTCGGGTCGTAGGTTCCGATCGACGCGATGATGGGCATGATGAAGGGGTGAAGGCCGAAATCAGCGTCAGCAATCCGCCGGACACCAGGATCAGCAATCCGCCGAACACCAGGCTCGATCGGCGCGCCCATGAGCGCAATCGCAGCATGCCGATGCCGCCGATGATCCCGACGGCGCCGGTTGCGAAGATCAGAAGCGCGAACGCCACGAGGGCCGCGGGAACGATGAACATATCCACGCCCCATTCGAGCGCACCGCGCAGCGGGAACAGCCCGGCGAGGATCTCGATGCCGCCCACGACGATATTGAGGACAGCGATGACGGTCATTCCGCCGGTGCGGCGTGCTTCCAAGTTCGTCTCCTGAGGGGACTTAGGGCGCAATGGCGGCAGTTCCGACATTAGTCTGCCGAACCCCTGCCTGGGTTCATTGATCTGCAGCCGCAGCCCCTAGGGAATAGGCTGACGGCGAGGTAAGCTTGCCCCATCACGACGAGGACCCCGATGACCGACACCCCCTACGCGCCGCCGAAAGTCTGGACCTGGAACAAGGATGCGAGCGGCTGGCGATACGCCAACACCAACCGGCCGATCGCCGGCGCGACCCACGAGAAGGAGCTGCCGGTCGGGCGCCATCCGCTGCAGCTCTATTCCCTGGGGACGCCCAACGGCGTGAAGGTCACCATCATGCTGGAAGAGCTGCTGGCGCTCGGCCATCGCGGCGCCGAATACGACGCTTGGCTGATCAGGATCGGCCAGGGCGACCAGTTCGGCAGCGGCTTTGTCGCCGTCAATCCGAACTCCAAGATCCCGGCTTTGCTCGATCGTTCCGAGCCCAAGCCGGTGCGCGTCTTCGAATTGGCCGCGATCCTCGTCTATCTCGCGGAGAAGTTCGGCGCGCTGTTGCCGACCGAGCGCGCCGCGCGCGCCGAATGTCTGTCCTGGCTCTTCTGGCAGATGGGCAGCACGCCCTATGTCGGCGGCGGCTTCGGCCATTTCTACGCCTATGCGACGAGCAAGATCGAATATGCCATCAACCGCTTCACCATGGAGACGAAGCGCCAGCTCGACGTGCTCGACCGCCTCCTCGCCGAGCGGGAGTACATCACTGGCGAGCGCTACACGCTTGCCGACATCGCGATCTGGCCCTGGTACGGCGGGCTCGCGCAGTACAACCAATATGGCGGCGGCGAATTCCTGTCGGTGCAGGACTACAAGAATCTGCAGCGCTGGGTGACGTTGATCGGCCAGCGCCCGGCGGTGAAGCGCGGCCGCAAGGTCAACCGGGTGAATGGCGATCCCGCCGATCAGCTCCACGAGCGGCACGACGCCAGCGACTTCGAGACGAGGACGCAGGACAAGCTCACGGTCGCGTGAGCGCATGTGAGGTGACCGCGGCGGCTGCGCTCCTTCTCCCCGTGCCTGCGAGTCATTGCGCCAGACCAGCGGAATTTGCTCTAGGACGAACGACCGACGCGTCTCCCGACAACCGGCTGCGATTTTTTGGCCGCGGAGCTGGTAAGACAATCGCGTGGGCGTGAGAGGGACTGGGGATGCCGAGCGCGCCGCCAGCGTAGCGCGCTCCCGCCAGCAATGGAGTTCTCGGTTGCAGGTACGCCTCGGTCGCCGAACCCGACCTTCGGGAGTCAGGCTTTGCCGCTTGCCTGGGAGGCCACCGTCTCGCCCCATCGCCGGTCGGGCGCGGCGTCGGCCGCGTACTGGTCGTGCCAGTTCCACCACTTGTAGGGCGGGGTCTGCGGGTAGCCGTCCGGCGAGTCTCCCAGTTCTCCTGGCGTCCGAGCGGGGTCGCATCGAGGTAGCTCCAGGTGCTCCCCATCGCCTCGTCGCCGCGGCTGTTGATGAAGTAGGTGCGAAAGATCCTGTCGCGGTCGCGGAAGAACACGTTGTGGCCGTGCCACTGGTCCACGCCGAAATCGGCGTCGAAGCTGTCCGTGATGGTGTACCAGGGCATATCCCAGCCCATCTTCGCCTTCAGGCGGGCGATGTCCGCCTGCGATGCGGGCGAAACCCACACCAGGGTCGTGTCGCGGGCGTTCAGATGGGCGACGTGGGAGACCTGGTCGCCATGGAAGGAGCAGCCGCGGCAGGCGTGGTCGGGCCAGCCCGCGACCCCGGGCTCGAAGAACGCGCGGTAGACGATCAGTTGGCGGCGGCCGTCGAACAGATCGAGGAGGCTCGCCCTGCCCTTCGGACCTTCGAATTGATACGCCTTCGCGACCGGCATCCACGGCATCCGCCGACGCTCGGCCGCCAGCCTGTCGCGAGCGCGGGTGAAGGCCTTCTCCTTCACCAGCAGCTCGAGGCGCGCGGCTTCCCACGCCTCGGGCGAAACGATCCGCGGTGTTTTCATCGGAGCGATCTCCTGCGTGCTGATTCCGCGCGATGTGGCTGTCACTGCATGAAGCCTTCGACAACGACCTTCCCGGTCGCCAGGCTCGCGGTCCCCACGCCCCAGATCTGTCGCTCATTGACCCAGGCATAGTCCTTGGACGCGGTCGAGAGGCGGACGTTTGCGAAGATGTCGAGCACCGGCTCGCCGGGTCGCGGCGCCGCCTGGCCGTCGCCGGACAACGCGATCCGGTGGCCGTCCTCGGTCTCGATGATCACGTGCAGGTCGAGGTCGATGCGACCATCGGCGCGCACCCGCACATAGTCGATGCCGTGCGCGCGTCCCGCGAGGCGGCCCTCGTAGCGCCCATCGACCGCAAGGTCGAAGCGGGCTCCGTGTAGTGGAATCGCTTCCTGGCCGGCAAGGATGCCGTCCAAGCTCACGCCGTAGTCGGTGACTCCGGTGAGATCGAGTTCCATGTCGTAAATCTTCTCGCCCCTCATTGCGGGATGCTGAGTTATTGGATTTCTCCTGGTTCTGGCGCGCTCCTGGTTGCAGCGGATGGACGGCACATTCGAGCGCTCGGCCGCCGTCACTGATATGACGAACGGAGGGCGGCGATTCCGACACCTGAAATGCCGCCGATCTGTCTGAAGAATTCCGTGCGGCCCGATTTGGTTGCATATACAATGAAAGTTGTATATGCAACTACAGGAGCTACATGGGCGTCACGGCGGTATTGCTGGCGGCAAGGAGCGGTTGCGAGGATGACGAAGCGCCGAAAAGAGAGAGAGAAGCTCCCCGATATTGCATGTGCCTGCGCAACGCTGCGCAGAGCCGCGCGGCTCGTTACGCAGCTCTATGACGAAGAGCTACGGGCCGATCTTCCGACGTTGCAGTTTGCATTGCTTTCGGCGATCGCCAGCCGGCGCGGGTGCAGCCAGTCCACGCTTGCTCGAACGCATGCCTTCGACAAGACCACGCTTTCGCGGAACCTGGCGTTGCTGAAAAGAAACGGATGGCTCGAGCACGCGGCGGCTGACGATCGGCGTGAGCGCGGCTTGCGCCCTACGGCGGCCGGAGAGGATTTGCTGCGGGCCGCCAGGCCGGGATGGCGCCGGGCACAAAATCGCCTGCGCGCAAAAATGACCGCGGCGCAGTGGCGCGACATGTGGCGGGTTCTGCACAACGTGACGAACAGCGCACACCAGGCGCGCAAGGCGATGGGAGATTGAACGAGGAAGCAAGTAGCCCGGATTGAGCGAAGCGAAATCCGGAATCGCGTAATCCCGTTGCGAGTCCCTCCTGGGTTTGGCTGCCGCCAGTCAGATCGCGTCACGCATTGGCGGCAATTTCGCCAGCAGCATCCCCAGCCCCTGCATCGGCTCGTCGATCTGCAGCCGTTTGCGGATCTCCCACACGCGCGCGGTCTGCGGGTGCACGACCGGCACGCCCAGGCTTTGTTCCAGCCGCTCGATGATGTCGAGCGTGCGCCAGCCGGACCCGAGCATGTAGACGGCTTTCGCCGGGTTCTTCTCGAAACCCGCCTTGATCAGATCGAAGATCTGGGATGACGGCACGTCTTGCACTTGCTTGAACTCGATGCCCTCCAGGCCCTGCATGCCATGCACCTCGAAGCCGGCATCCGTGAAATATTTGGCGTAGAGATCGTTGATCTTGCCCTTGAAGTAGGTGGCGCCGAAAATCGACGTCACGCCGAGGGCATGCAGCGCGTGGATATGGTTCTGGCCGGAGGTGAACATCGGCGTGCGGTACTTGCGCTGCCAGACATCCACCAGCGTCGTCTCCGCGGTCAGCCCGCGCACCATGAACGGCGGCGCGCCTTCGGGGTGAATGAGATCGCAGCCGTGATCGGCAAGAATTGCGATCTTCTTCTCGTACTCGTCGAAGCCACGCTTGAATTCGTCCACGGTGCCTTCGCGGAACGCGAGATAGACCGGCAGCACGCCCACGCCCCGGGGCAGCAGCGGGACCATGTCGATCACCGTGCCGGGCCGCATCGTCGGCAGGACCAGGCCGACGATCTTGTGGCTCGCCAGGCCCTGCGATTCTTTGATTGGCGCAAGTCCTTGTCGGCGAACCGGCGTCCACTTCGCCGGGACATGCGCCAAGCTGCGCGCCGGCAGCGCCGCCAGCGCCGCGGCACCGAGGCGCAGCACATGGCGCCGGCGTGTCATCATCCGTCTCATCTCCGTGCCCACGAAGGCCCTGACAATAACGGTGCAGACCTCGTATGCGATAGCCCCCGTCGTGGGCGGCGCTGACTTGCCGCCCACGCTTGCGAGAAAAATTTCCGGCATTTGGTTCTTGACGCCTTTTTGCCGATTTTTGTTGCGCCCCTGCTTCAATGGCCTTCTTGGCGAAATGGGATGCATCGAATTGCGCCCGGCGCCTCGACTCCCATATGCGCAAGACTGAGCGAGCAAATATGCGCGCTTCCCGGCAGTCGGAATCCGGTCGTCAGGCGGCGGCAGCGCAGAGTCCATTGTAGATTCGTTGTTCTTTACAATGAGCCGCGCCGGAGCATGGCGATCGACCGTGCGCCGCGTGCATCATCAGTCTGCGAACCGGCAAACCTTGATCTGTTCGCGGTAGGGACGCTCTTTGCTGAGCGCCCCCCGCACAGATCCGTACGAGCGGCCTTCCCGCATACGGCTCCCACCTCGGGTGGGTGACGGCGAACTGTTCGCCGTATGCGCTCCAGCGCTCGGCTCACGCTTGCCCGGCTCGGCGTCCGGTGCGTGCTTTGCTGGCTCGCATTCCCCTCGGCCCCCGCTCTTGGCTCCCCCGGCTCCGCCGTGGATCGCTCCACTTTGTTCGCCAAGTTCATCGCTACTATGGCGGGGTCAGACTTCTCGCGCCCGTGCATCGTCGGCTACGGCTCCTCACCTTCCCGGCGCGGGCCAGTCGGCGCAATGCCGACCGGTCAGACGCGAGACCTCCCAGGTTCCGACGCGGTCCCTTCGTGCGTGATGTGGTCTGCGACCCCGGTGGGGCGTCGGCACCTCGCATGATGGTGCCGCACATGTTGCCTTCGACGTTCTGCACCGTCTCGGCCCCCACGATGTCCTTCTTTCGGGGCTCAATCCCACACCCCACACGATCGCTGTGTATGCTTCGCGGCCGCCGTCGCCGGCGTCCACGCAACACTCGCTACCAGGCGGGCGCTACCCCTTACCTGGGCCGGTCTTGCACCGGCTGGATCGCGCCAGCTTGGCCTGGCGCACGCAGAACAAAGCCAACGCGAAAACCCGAGCGTTTCCAAAGCCACTGGTCGCCGCCAACGCCATCATCCGGGGGCGCGGCGACCTCACGGTTGCGGAGGCCAACGGCCTGATGAAGCTCGTGCGCGGTTTCGTCTCGGTGCTGGCCGCCCGGGAGATGACTGATGACGGCCATGACCGATGATCCTATCATGTGCCGGCTCACTGAAGCGCGGGGGCACATGAGTGACGGCCATTGGCAGCTCGAAGGGAGTGCGGCAGAGCTTTACCAGCGCTACCTCGTGCCCGGAATTACCTCGAAGTGGGCGGACGACCTCGTTGGTCGCGCGCAACTTCGCACCGGCGAGGCGGTCCTGGATGTTGCTTGCGGCACTGGGGTCGTGGCTCGCGCGGCCGCGAGGAAAGTGAAGCCGGGACCGGTCACGGGTCTCGATCTAAACGCCGGGATGCTCGCTGTCGCGCGCGCCGTTCCGAACGAAGACGCCCCGATCAATTGGATCGAGGGCAGCGCGCTCTACCTGCCATTTCCATCCGGCCACTTCGACGTTGTCCTCTGCCAGCTCGGACTTCAATTCTTTCCGGACCAACAAGCAGCCCTGCGCGAGATGCGACGTGTGCTGCGCGCGGGCGGACGGGCCGCGCTCACCGTGTACAGCCCGATCGAACGGACGGCGGGAGCGAACGCATTTGTACGGGCGCTGGATGAAGTGCTGGAGCCGGAAGCTTCGCGGATCAAACGAGGCGAACATGCCTTTGCGAAACCGGGACAGCTCGAGAGCCTGCTGCGCGATGCAGCGTTTGCCGCCGTCGATGTCGCGACCGTCGAGCAAACGATCGTGTTTCCTTCCGTGCTCGACTATGTTCGGTTCCAGCTTCTTGCAACGCCGATGACGGCGCTCCTGAAAGACAAGACCGAGGGCGAGCGCCAAGCGGTCATCTCATCGGTCGCTTCCAAAACTGCGGCCTTGTCGACGCCAACGATGCGCGAGGGCGGCAAGTTCACCTTCCCGCAGGAGGCCTACGTCGCCATCGCGCGGAACGCTGTCTGACGGGTCCGCTCATGGCCCGACCCGGCAGCGCAGCAGTACAGCCACTTTCAGGGGAACACCGGGCGCTCGGCGGACGCGGCCGGCACGCCGCCCACGACCCAAATTCACCTCGCTTTCCCGATTTACGCCCCAACTGTTCGTTTGAGAGCGCGCCAGTGGTGCCTCGTCGCTTGACAATTCCTCCCGCTATCCCCACATAGACACACGATTGGTTCATAAATATCGCGTGTAGTACGGCAGGTGCCGTCACGACGAATGGACCGATCAGCTCCGGAAATCGCAAACTTTTCTTCGTGGGGGACAATTTCTCCGCGGGAATGCGACGAAGCCGTTGGCGGACGGCCGGCCGCGCGCAAGGGCGCCATCCACAGCCGGAAACTCCGATCGATGTCTTGCGGGTTCGCCCGGAGCAAATCTCGACCAACATGACCAAGGAGTGAGCCATGCAAAATGGCCCGAATCCCATGAGACATACGCGCCAATCCAGACCGGCGGGGGACTTTGCTGCCCGCTCGAAGCGGTGGACGTTGGGTGCAACTCGCCCCGCGCAGAACAGCTCGCACGACGCGCGCCGAAACTACGAGCGATATCTCGCGCTGGCCCAGGCGCAAGCGCTGTCCGGCGACGTTGTCGCGGCGGAGAACTACTACCAGCATGCCGAGCATTATTTCAGGTCGATATCCTCGGACAGCTAAGATCGGCCGACGATGGAAGGCCGGCCTCGTCGGCAAGCACCAGCCATGCTCCGGCTGCCCTGACGCGCCAGTGCTCGATCTGAGCACCTTGGCCGCGGCCTGCGGTAAGACCCATGTTACATCGCTCGCCCCATACCGCGGATGCGACGGGCCATCGCTCCCATGATGTAAAGCGCGAAATTTGGCACCTCGTCGACCATGAAACGGAATTTGCGTTGATCGATGATCGAGAGCTCACAGGCCTCCTTGACGCGCGCGGTCGAAGAGCGCGGCGCATCGTCGATCATCGACATGAATCCAATCACTTCGTTCGCACCGCACACCTCAACCACTTTCTCGCCGATCATCATCTCGATGACGCCTGATTGTACCACGTACATGCATGCGCCCGGGTCGCCCTTGTTGAAGACGACGCTCCCGGTTGGAAAATTGACGCTCACACCGGCCTTCTGTGCAAATAGCCGCATATCGATGTCGCTATCGCTCATCATTCCTCGTCCCTGCTCAATGCATTCGGCTTCCCAGCTAAAATAAGCTTCCGAAGGTGCGCGACGCGCAGCCCGCCCTATCGCCGACCAGCCGCCGGAGATTGCCGCTTTTGGCGTCGTCGCTGAAATAAATCAAGCCCTCGGCAACAAATTCGGCTGCGGCGGATGTCGGCGCGAGCTACTCGGTGCGTCGTGCTCAGTCTGAGATCTCGGGCGGCTGGCCAGCGTGACGTCAGCTTGCCGGCACCGCGGGCTCGCGGTCGAGCGGGGGCGGCGCCTGCGTGCCGAGCTCGACCTTGCCGAGCCGCACCGTGCTCTCGCAGATGAACCCGGCCGGCGCATAATCGAATGTGACCGTCTCGAAGGTCGCCTGCAGCAGCGTAGTGCCGAAACCGCGCCGGCTCGGCGCGGCCGGCGGCGGTCCGCCCCGCTCCCACCAGCGGAAGCGCAGGACGTTGCCGCCACCGTCCGTGGCGACCGTCCACGAGATGCTGACCTTGCCGGTCTCGCTCGCGAGCGCGCCGTGCTTGACCGCATTGGTCGCAAGCTCGTGCACCGCGAGCGTGAAATTCTGCGCGTCCTTCGCCCCGATCATGACGCTCGGGCCGTCGATCTGCGTGCGCGTCGCAAACGGCTCGAGCGCGAGGCGCACGATCTCGCCGAGGTCGACGCCGCTCCAGTTCGACGTCGTCAGCTGCCGATACGCGCGGGCGAGCGCCTGCAGGCGGGACACGAACGCGATTTTTGCCTCGTCGAGCGCGGCGGGTGCGGCCAGGCTCTTGTGGGCGATGCTCTGGATGACGGCGAGCAGATTGTTGGTGCGGTGCTCGAGCTCGCGCACGAGCATCCTCTCTGCCGCCGCGGCGCGCTTCTCCCGGGTGATGTCGCGAATGGACGCCACCCACCCGGTGACGTTCCCGCGCTCGTCATGCTCCGGAAGATAGACGCGGTGCAGCTCCCGTTTCCCCACGTTGGGAAACTCCACCTCGTTTTCGTATTCGACACGCTCGCCCCGCAACACCTGCCGGATATAGGGTTCCATGGCGTCGAAGCCGTCCGGCCCCAGGATCTCGACGATCGGCTTGCCCACGAACTCGTCCGGCCGCCGGCCCAGCATCCGCGCATAGGCCTCGCTCACGAACAGGTAGCGCATGTCGCGGCTGCATCGGACCAGCATGAACGGCGTGCGGTCGATGACCGTCTGCAACTCGCGTTCACGCGCGCGAAGCTGTTCGGCATGCGTCTCGATCCGGTGCGCGTGGCCGCTGCCGAGCATCAGCAGCGCGCCGAGCAACCCGGTGCTCAGCACGCCGGCGGTGAGCACGGCCCAGCTTTGCCAGCCGCGATGGGCCGCGAGGTAGACGGCGGTCGGCGTCGTCTGCACCAGATAGCGGCGCGTGCCGAAGTCGAGCGAGGTCTCGCTGGCCGCGGGCGCCGATGCCGGGAAGGTGTCGAACAGCGGGCGCGATTGCGCCGCATCGACGAAGCGCAGATGCAGAACGGCGCCGAACGGCTCGACCAGCGCGCGCAGGAACGCGCCCGGGCGCAGCACGATGAGCAGGACGCCCGGCCCGGCCGGCCCGCCGGTCACCGCCTGCACGAGAAGGATTTCCTGACTGCCGGGCGCGCTCCTGGACGAGACGGATCGGCATCGTCGCGACCGGGCGCCCGCTCGCGATCGCGGCCTCGATCGCGGCGCGCCGGGCGTCGTCCGATGCGAGGTCGAAGCCGATGGCGGCCTCGTTGCCGGCCGGCGGCTCGACATAGGTCACCGGATAGTGCGCTTCGCGCCCGGAGGCGGCGGTGAGCTCGCCCGCGGCATTGCGCTCGCGGATCGCGAAGCCCGCCACGTCCGCGCCGTGCGCCGCCTCGAAGGCCTTGCGTTGCGCGGCGCCGACGCGCGGCGCCCATTCGACCGCCTGGATCGATGGGAAGCGCTGCAGCGGATTTTGCGCGAGATCGTGGAAATCGCGCCGCGTCAACGGCTCGACCCGCGACGTGAAGACGCCCGAGAGCTGCGCGAGAAACAGCGTCTGCTCGTCGAGGTTGGTCTTGATGGTCTGTGCCACGTGCTGCGACTGCAGGCGGAATTCCAGCAGTGCGGCCTCGTTCTCCCACTGGTTCACGCGCACGAAGATCGCGACGAAGAGCGCGAAGCAGAGCACCATCGGTGCCGCCACCGACCATGCGCGCCGGCGCCACACCGCCCGCGGCTCGCCCGCGAGCACCAGCATGAGCGGCAGTGCGACGAGGACGCCGAGCGTGTCGCCGCTCCACCAGGTGAGCCAGTTGATCGGCAGGTCCGCGGCCGGCACGACGCCGAGCGCCCACATGCCGGCGAGCGAGAGCGTCGTGCTCGTCAGGCAGAACGCGGGCGCAAGCAGGAGGAAGGAGGCAAGCTCGCGCGGCGCGTCGAGCGAGGCCGGATAGCGGACGGCCCGGCGCAATACCGCGCCGCCGAGCGCGGCCTGCAACATCGTGGCAAGGGCGATGACCGCCGCCGTGGCGGCACCGGTGGGGTCGAGCCGGTGGGTGAGCGCGACGCCGACCCAGATGTTGAGCAGCAGCGAGCCGAGGAAGACGCCGGGCAGCGCGGAGGCGCCGGCCATGAATACCGCGCCCACCGCGATGCCGGCCGGGAGGAAGACCGCCGTGGCGTACCCGGGCGGAACCGCGAGCAGGAGGCCCGCGCGCCCGATGAGGACATAGGCGAGCGGCAACGCGAGGTAGATCAGCAGCCGCTCTCGGGGCCGGCTGCTGACCCGCACCAGTTCGAGCATGGAATCACCGGACCGCATCCGGCACTCATATCTCAATGTATGGCGCGCGGGAATCGCCGTGCGATCCCGGGACACCCGTCCCGGACCGCACTGCGCTCCGGCCCGCGCTACCCCGCGACACGCGAAGAGCCGACACGCGTCGCAAGGCCTTCATCCGCAGATGGCTGATCAAGCATCGCGTCGTCGCGCAAGGTTCCGCGCCATGTACGGTTCGTGATGGGCGGGCTCTCGGAGATTCTGCAAGGTGTTGAGTGTTGGTTTCACGAAGGGGTCGGCTTCTTGTAGGTTGCTCGCACTGGCCCACCCGGCGACCTGCCGGACCCGGCGAGGAGACGATCGTGACATCCCACGCACCTGAACCGTCGACCGCGGCCGGCTCGCTCGCGCAACCGGTCCCGGCATCCCACCCGATGGCGAACGAGCAGGTACCCGCGGCCTATCGCTTCAAGGTCGGCGGATTCGAATGCACGGTGGTTTCCGATGGCCCGCTTCGGCTCGGCGCTGCCACCGCGGAGCTATTCAAGGGCATTGCTCAGGAACGGATCGACGAAGTGTTCGGGGCCAATTTCCTCGACAAGGACAATTTCCACGTCCAGCAGAATGCGCTCGTCGTCAATACCGGCGAGAAGCTCGTCCTGATCGATACCGGCATGGGGTTTCGCAAGGTGTACGGCCCGCGCACCGGCCACTTGCTCGCCAATCTTCGGGCCGCAGGCATCGATTCGGCGTCGATCGATGTGGTGGCGTTGAGCCACGCTCACCCGGACCATGTCTGGGGCCTCGTCGGCGAAGACGGCAAGCCGAACTTTCCGAATGCTCAGATCTACATCACTCAGAGTGACCTCGAGTTCTGGACCGATGAAGGCAAGCTGTCGGATCCGGCGCTCGGGCGCTACATCGGGCCGATCCGCGACACGCTGCTGCCGTTGCGCGACCGCATCGTATTCCTCAAGGACGGCCAGGAGGTCGTGCCAGGCATGCAAGCGCTCGCGACGCCCGGCCACACGGTCGGGCATACGAGCTTTGTGATCAGCTCGCAGGCCAGTTCGATCGTCTATACCGGCGATCTCGGCCATCAGCCTCAACTGCAAATGGAGAATCCACGCTCTGAGTTCACCCGCGACACCGACCCGAAGCAGGGGGCCTCGTCGCGGCTGCGCGTATTCGACATGGTGGCGCGCGGGAAGATTCCGATCGTCGCTTATCATTTCCCCTGGCCCGGCATTGGCCATGTCGCCAAAAACGGTGATAATTATCGCTACGTCGCGATCGAAATGCAGACGGTGCTGTAGGCGCAAGGCCTCATCCGCAAATGGCTGATCAAGGATCGCGCCGTCGGCGCTCTCATGCGCAATACGTACGCATGGTAGACCGGGTCGCCGCGGATCACGGTGGCGACGATCGCACGCCCGGATTTTGCGGTATGCGGCCCGCGTGCTTGCCGCCGCTCACTTCACCTTGATGTTCGCAGCCCTGATGACCTTCGCCCACTTCTCGGTCTCGGAGGCGAGGTAGGCGCCGAACTCGGCGGGCGTGAAGACGAGCGGCGTCACGGTCAGGTCCTCGAGGCGCTTCTTGATTCCGGGATCGGCGAGGCAGGCGTTGACCTCGCGGTTGAGCCACGCAATGACCTCGGGCGGCGTGCCGCATGGAACGCCGGCGCCCGTGAAGGCGACCGCCTCGAATCCCGGGAAGGTCTCGGTCAGCGCCGGCACGTCGGGCAGGGCCTCGATGCGCTTGCGGCTCAACACGGCGAGCGCGCGCACGGCGCCGGAACGGATATGCGGCAGGTCGGACGCGACCACGTTGACGGCGGCCTGCACCTGTCCGCTCAACAGGTCGGTGAGCATCGGGGCGCCGCCCTTGTAGGGGACGTGCACCATCTCGACGCCGGCGCGCATCTTGAAGAGCTCGCCCGCAACCTGCGAGATCGTGCCGGTGCCGTAGGACGCAAGCGTCATCCTGCCCGGGCTGGCCTTGGCGAGCGCGATCAACTCGGCGACGGTCTTCGCCGGCACCTTCGGGTTGATCTCGAGGACGAGCGGATACGCGACGACGCCCGACACCGGCGCGATGTCCTTGAGGAAATCGAACGACAGGTCGGAAAAGATGCTGGCGTTGATCGCGTTGCTGGCGCCGGCCCAGAGCAGCGTATAGCCGTCGGGCGCCGAGCGCACCACGTATTCGGTCGCGATGTTGGTGCCGGCGCCGGGGCGGTTCTCGATGATGACCTGCTGGCCGAGGCGCTCCGCGAGACACGCGCCCATGATCCGCGCCACGATGTCGGCGCCGCCGCCGGGCGGGAAGCCGATGATCCAGTGCACCGGTCGCGTCGGGTAATCGAACGCGAGGGCGGCGTGCGAGAGGGCGGGCAGCGCGGCCGCCGCAGCTGCGGCACGCAGGAACGCTCGGCGGGGGACGCGTGCAATCATGGTGTTGCCCCAGCGTCGGTGCACCGCCGCACATGCCGGCGGCGCCTGCAAGCTCTCGGTCTTGGCGTCGGAATGCTTGCCCGCCGAGGGCATCGTCGTTGCCTTTCAATTCGCGGAGTTTCGGCATGTCCGCTGGCAGCTCAAGCATCAGGCTACATCAATGGTCACCGTCGCGGAAGGCGCCAATTGCGGCCATCGCGCCGATCGACCCTTCCGGCGCCACGTTGCTCGGCGCCGGCGGCTGAGGCTTGACCGCGGCGCTGGCGGCAGAACACGACGTGGTAAGATGTGTCCGAAGATGGCCCCCAGCGGGGCCGAGACGCGGTGCTCGCTCACTCCGCCTTGATATTGTTTGCGCGGATGACCCTGCCCCACTTCTCGGTGTCCTCGACAATGAACCTGGCAAAGTCGGCGGTCGTCATCGACTTTGGAACGCTGCCGACGCCGGCGAATTGCGCCGTCAGCTTGGGATCGTTGAGCGCGGAATCGACAGCCGCATGGAGCTTGTCGACGATCGCCGCAGGTGTGCCCTTCGGCGCGACCATGCCGTTCCACACGCTGGCCTCGTAGCCGGCGACGAACTCGCCGATGGTCGGGACGTCCGGCAACGCGGGCGAACGCGTCGCGCTGGTCACCGCCAGGGCGCGCAGCTTGCCGGCCCTGACCTGCGCGATCGTCGTGGGGATCGGAGTGAATGCCACCTGCACCTGTCCGGCAAGCAGGTCGGGCACGTAACTGCCGCGGTAATGCACCGGGACGAGCTTCACGCCGGTCACCGTCATGAACAGCTCGCCGGCGAGATGAAGCGAGCTCCCGATGCCGGCCGTTGCCATGTTGATCTTGCCGGGATTGGCTTTGGCGTAAATGATGAACTCGGGGACGCTCTTGGCGGGAAACGACAGGTTGACCACCAGCATGAGCGGCGTGCGCGCGATGCTGGCGACCGGCACGGTGTCGCGGATGAAATTGAACTTCAGGTTGTCGTAGAGCGTCGCATTGATGGCGTTCGACGACGTGGCCATGAGCAGCGTGTAGCCGTCCGGAAGCGCCCGCACGACCGCTTCGGTGGCGAGATTTGTGCCGGCGCCAGGCCGATCTTCGACGATAAATTGCTGCCCAAGCCGCTCCGACAGCGATGGGGCGAGGAAACGCGCCAGGATATCGGTCAGGCCGCTCGCCGGGAAGCCGACCACCAGATGCACCGGCCGAACCGAGTAGTCGAGCGCCCAGGCGCTGCGTGCGAGTGCCGGCGGCGCCGCAGCGGTCCGCGGCCACGCGCAGAAACGTGCGGCGGGAAGGTTGCATCGCTGATTCCCCCACGAGCTTGCTGTGCCTTCTGCAACGCAGAAGGTACCGCAGATCGATGACATTGTCTTCGAAATGACCGCCGATCGGGCGGCTTCAGGGAGGGCCGACCACTGCGCTATCATTCGCCGTGATCCAGGGAGGATGCCGTGCTCAACGTGACGCGCGATATGATCTTGCCGACCACCATCACGGGCTCCTACCCGCGGCCGCTGTGGTTCGACCGAAGCCTGGCGGGCCGCTCGTTCAAGTCCGCGCTCGGCGATTCCCTTTTTCGCGAACAGTATCTCGATGCGGTCGCCAGCATCATTGCCGAGCAGGAAGCGGCGGGGCTCGATATCGTGACGGACGGCGACAGCCGCTTCGATCTGACCGTCGGCGGCAAGTCCTGGTTCTTCTATCCCATCGAGCGCCTCGGCGGCGTCCATGGCCACCGCGACACGTCGCGCGGGTGGATGTCGCGGCATGGCCTGCGTCCGGGCAAGATATTGTGGGAGGTGCAGGAGGCCTATCAGCCCGGCGTCGTGCGCGAGAAGCTCACGCGCGGTCCGCTGGAATACGCCGCGCTGTGGCAGGTCGCTCAGCGCATGAGCGACCGGCCGGTGAAATTCGGCGCCATCTGCGCCCCGGCGCTGGCGTCGATGCTGTGGAACGAGTTCTATCCCGACGACAAGGCAATGGTGCACGACCTCTGCGACATCATGAATGCGGAATTCCGCGACATGGTCGCGGCCGGCTGCCGCTTGATCCAGGTGGAGGAGCCGCGCCAGCACATGCGCGCCCAGCAGGCGGACTGCAGCGATGCCGATCTCGAATTCCTCACCGAGGAGTTCAACCGCCAGCTCGCCGGCGTGGATGCCGAGATCTGGGTGCACACCTGCTGGGGCAATCCGAACCAGCAGCGCGTGCATTGGCACGTGCCGAGCTACGAGCGCGCGCTGCCACATCTGCTGGCGCTCGACTGCGACGTGCTGACCATCGAATGCGCGAGCTCAGATGGACGCGATCTGCCGCTGTTCAAGCACGTCAAGACCGACAAGAAGATCGCCATCGGCGTGGTCAATCATTGCAACACGGTGGTCGAGCCGGCCGAGCATGTTGCGGCGCTGATCCGCAAGGCGCTCGAATACATTCCCAAGGAGCAGCTCATCATCAGCACCGATTGCGGCTTCGGCCGGGAGGGCCTGTCGCGGCGGATCGCGTTCTACAAGTGCGTGGCGCTGGTCGAGGGCACCAATATCGTGCGCCGGGAGCTCGGGCTGCCGGAAGCGCACGTGCGCGCGGCGGATCCGAAGCTGTGGTTCGCGAGCGCGGGCACTGAGCCCGCGCAGAAGTGATTTAGAAAAAGTTCTCCCGACCTGCGCGGCCGACGGAACCATTTGGTTTTCGCCCGAGTTTGACAGGAACCAAGTACGGGTTCCGTCGCGCAATCCGCGCATCGTGTCATCTGCGATGAGGCCGCGATCGCCGCGGGCGGGCGTTGTCCCGCATGCTCGGGCGCGGCCGAAGAGGGGCCAACATGCGTCACCAGGATCTTTGCAGCACATCGAGCTCGGCCGCGTTGGCACGCTCCGTCGTGGTCGCGTCCACCATGCTGCTCGCCTGCATCGCATGCGAGCCGGCCGCGGCCGGAACGCCGTCGAGCTGCGCGAGCCTCACCTCATTCTCGTATCCAAACACGACCATCAACTCTGCGACATTGATGCCCGGCGGCCCTTATGTGGCGCCGGATGCGTGGCATCTCGTGTTCACCAATCTGCCGCCTTATTGCATGGTCTCGGCAACGATCGCGCCGACATCGGACTCGAGCATCGGCGTGCAGGTGTGGATGCCGACGGCGCGCTACAACGGACGCTATCTCGGCACCGGCAACGGCGGTTACGCGGGCGGCTTCTTCCAGAGCGAGCTCGCCGACGGCATCAATCGCGGATTTGCCACTGCCAACACCGATATGGGCGCGACCGGCGCGGCGGGCATCAACGGCGACGCACTCGTCGGGCATCCGGAGAAATGGAAGGACTTCGGCTGGCGCGCGACCCACCTGATGACCGAGTTCAGCAAGGCGCTCATCACCACGTTCTACGGCAACCCGCCGAGCAAATCCTATTTCGCCGGCTGCTCGACCGGCGGCCAGCAGGCCCTGATGGAGGTGCAGCGCTTCCCGACCGACTATGATGGGGTGCTCGCGGGCGCGCCGGCGTTCAACCGCACGCACCTGCACACGGTGCTGGTCGCGGACTATCGCGCCACACATTTGACGCTGGCGAGCTACATTCCTCCCACCAAGCTCGACCTCGTCAACGAGGCCGTGGTGGCGGCGTGCCGCGGCCAGGACGGCGGCGCGCCCACCGACCCGTTCCTCACCGATCCGCGCAACTGCAAGTTCGACCCGGCGACGCTGCAGTGTCCGGTCGGGGACGCGCCGAACTGCCTCAACGCCGATCAGGTCGCCGCCATGCGGGTCTACTATCGGGGCTCGGTGAACCTCGCCAACGGCGCAGTGATCGATCCGGGCAATGCGCTCGGCTCGGAAACCAGCAATCCCGCGGCGCTGGGCTTTGCGTTGAACGAGAGCTCGACCGAGCCGACCTTCGACAGCCTGTTCAAATGGGTGTTCGGGCTCACCTGGCAATGGCAGACGTTCGACTTCAACGCGAACATGACGACCGTCGACCAGGTGCTCGCCGGCGATCTCAACGCCAACGTCACCGACCTGCGGCCGTTCTTCAACAACGGCGGAAGGCTGATCATCTATCACGGCTTTGCCGATCCGCTGATCCCGTCGCAGGGCACGATCAACTACTACAACGCGATGATCGAGAACACGATCGGCGGGCACTCCAGGCAGTCACTCGCGCAAACGCAGCAATTCGCGCGGCTCTTCATGGCGCCCGGCATGTGGCACTGCAAGGACGGGCCGGGGCCGAACGCTTTCGGCGGGCCGATCCAGCAACAGGCGCCGAGCTATGATCCGAACTACGATCTTCTCTCCGCGCTGACACAGTGGGTCGAGAAGGGAATTGCACCCACCTCGGTGATCGCAACCAAGTACACCGGCGATTCGGCGCAGGCGCCCATCGCCATGCAACGGCGATTGTGCCCCTACCCGCAATTCCCGGCCTACAACGGCAGCGGCAATCCGAACCTGGCGACCAGCTTCCGTTGCGTCGCCGACGAGGGCTCCGATTTCAATCCGACGCCGGCGCAGATCTACGGGCCGTGACGCCCGATTTCGTCGCGTGAGTTAGCGCATGTTCCGGCAAGGGCCTGCCCCCGACTTGATCGGGGGTCAGGTCGATACTGCCCGCCATTGACGACCGCCCGTCGGGCGTAGGACATTTCCACCGCGGACGCGCGATCGAGAGCCAGCCCTTGTCTCTCTACCATTTCAAGAATTTCGAGCTGCTCGATCCGGAGGCCGGCGACGTCGCCGGCGGCCACGAGCTCGTCGTCGAGGGCGAGCTGGTCAAGGAGGTCGCCGCCGGGCCGATCAAGCTGGCGCAAGCCAACGTCATCGACTGCGGCGGGCGCACGCTGATGCCCGGGCTGATCGACAGTCACGTGCACGTGGTCCTGTCCGAGGTCGCGATCCGCAACCTGGAAAGCGTGCCGTTGACGCTGATGACCGCGCGTGCGGCCGACCTGATGCGGGCGATGCTCGACCGCGGCTTTACCACCGTGCGCGACACCGGCGGCGCCGATTGGGGGTTGCGGGAGGCGACGGAAAAGGGGCTGCTGCCGGGGCCGCGGTTGTTCATTGCCGGGCGCGCGCTCGGCCCCACCGGCGGCCACAGCGATGCCCGCCGCCGCACCGACTTCAGTCCGCGCTGCCGCTGCTGCGACGCCATGGCGTTCGCCATGGGCGTCGCCGATGGCGTCGCGGAGGTCCGCCGCGCGGTGCGCGAGGAAATGCGCCAAGGGTGCGACCAGGTGAAGATCATGATGTCCGGCGGCGTCGCCTCGCCCTACGACCCGCTCGACAGCCTGCAGTTCTCGCTGGACGAGGTCGCGGCGGCCGTCGAGGAGGCGCACGCCTTCGGCCGTTATGTCTGTGCGCACGCCTATACGCCGGCGGCGATCACGCGCGCCGCGCAGGCCGGCGTGCGCACCATCGAGCACGGCAACCTCATCGACGATGCGTCCGCCAGGCTGATGGCCGAGAAGGGCATGTTCCTCGTCGCCAACCTGGTCACCTATTTCGAGATGAAGAAGCATGCCGCCGCCTACGGCATGAGCGCGGACATGCTGGCGAAGAACGACCTCGTCATCGACGGCGCGCTGAAGTCGCTGGAGATCTGCAAGCGGTACGGCATCCCGGTCGCCTACGGCACCGATCTGCTCGGCCAGCTGCAGGTGGCGCAGTCGGAGGAGTTCACGCTGCGCGCCAAAGTGCTGTCGCCGGCCGAGATCATCCGCTCGGCCACCACAATCGGCGCGCAGATCGTGCGCCAGGAGGGCAAGCTCGGCTGCCTCAAGCCGGGCGCCTTTGCCGACCTCCTGGTGGTCGACGGCAATCCGCTCAAGGACCTGTCGCTGCTGCAGGGACAGGGGCAGCACCTGTCGGTGATCATGAAGGGCGGGCGCTTCCACAAGAACCGGTTGCACTGAAGGCAGGAACGTCACCCTCCCCTGAAGGGGCAGGGTCGCGAGCGAAGCGAGCGGGGTGGGGTGGCTGAGACGCCGGCACCCCACCCCGACCATCTTCGCTGCGCTCAGACGGTCGACCCTCCCCCTGCAGGTCCCCTGCAGGGGAGGGTGAGGAGAGGTCGGGGTCAGATGTCGCACCAGATCCTGTTCAAGAATTGCGAGCTGCTCGAGCCGTCGTTCGGCGAGCTGCGCGGCGGATACGAGCTGCTGGTCGAGGACGATACGGTCAAGCAATTGAGCGCGTCGCCGATCAAGGCGGCGGATGCGGCGGTGATCGACTGCGGCAAGCGCACCCTGATGCCGGGGCTGATCGACTCCCACGTCCACGCCATCCACAGCGAGGTCAACATCCGCTTCCTGGAGGCGATGCCGCTGACCTTGCTCACCGCGCGCGCCGCGACGCGGCTGCGCGCCATGCTCGACCGCGGTTTTACGACTGTGCGCGACACCGGCGGGGCGGACTGGGGCATCAAGACCGCCATCGAGACCGGACATATCGTCGGTCCGCGGCTCTACATCGCCGGCCAGTCGATCGGCCCCACCGGCGGCCATTCGGACTCGCGCCGGCGCACCAGCTATCGCCTGCGCAGCGAATGCGTCTGCTGCAACGGCCTGCAATTCAAATCCGCGATCGCGGACGGAGCGGATGAAGTGCGCAAGTCGGCGCGCGAGCAGATGCGCCAGGGCGCCGACCACGTGAAGATCATGATGTCCGGCGGCGTCGCGTCGCCGTACGATCCGCTCGACAGCCCGCAATTCTCCGATGGGGAGGTGAGCGCCGCGGTGGAAGAGGCCGCCGCCTTCGGGCGCTACGTCTGCGCCCATGCCTACACGGCCGAGTTCGATCAAGCGCGCCGCGCGCCTCGGCGTCCGCACCATCGAGCATGGCAACCTCATCGATGACGAGAGCGCGCGCGCAATGGCGGCGAAGGGAATGTACCTCGTCGCGAACCTCGTCACCTACTACGCCATGAAGGAACGGGCCGCCTCACTGGGCATGACGGGCGAGAGCCTCGCCAAGAACGACATCGTGCTGCAGGGCGGCCTGCAGTCGCTGGAGGTCTGCAAGCGCCACGGCATCCCGGTCGCCTATGGCAGCGATCTCCTGGGCGAGCTGCACTGGGACCAATCGCGGGAGTTCGTCATCCGGGCGGAGGTTGTCCCGCCGATCGAGATCATCCGCTCGGCCACCACGATCGGCGCCGAGGTCCTGCGCATGCCCGGCAAGGTGGGCACGCTGCAGCCGGGCGCCTTCGCGGACGTCATCGTGGTCGACGGCAATCCGCTGAAGAACCTTGCGCTGCTCGGCGATCAGGGGAAACATCTCTCGCTGATCATGAAGGGCGGGAGCCTGCACAAGAACCGGCTGAACTGACGAGAATAACCCCGTCATGCCCGCGAATGCGGGCATCCACGTCTTTGCCGCAAGCAAGACGTGGATGGCCGGGACAAGCCCGGCCATGACGGCGTGTGACGACGAAGGGATCGTGGCGTCTTGGCAGGATGGACCTCATCGCGCTTCGTCGGCCGCCTGGCGCTCAAAGCCGCGGCGGGGCTGTCGCTCGCCTACATCCTGCTGCCGATCGTCTTCGTGATCTGGCTCGCGTTCTTCGCCCAGGAAATTCCGTCGTTCCCGCCGGAAGGCTATTCGCTGAAATGGTTTCGCGCCATTCCGGGCAACGACAGGTTCGTCACCGGCTTTCTGCTCAGCCTGCAGGTCGCCGTGCTCGCAACCGCGATAGGGCTGGCCATCGGCATTCCAGCGGCGATGTGCCTGGCGCGCGCGCGCTTTGTCGGGCGCGAGGCGTTGAACAGCCTGCTGCTGATGCCGCTGATCGTGCCGGGCATCGTGCTCGGGCTCGCGATTTATGTCTTCCAAGTCGAGACCGAGATCGCGACCGACCTGCCGATCCTCGGCTCGCTGGCGGGCCTGATCACCGCGCATGTGCTGATCGCCATACCGTGGACGGTGCGCCTCATCACGGCGAGCCTCGTCGGCATGGATCGCACCGTCGAGGAAGCCGCGCAAAGCCTCGGCGCCAATCGCCTGACGACGTTCCGGCGCGTCACTTTGCCCGCTATCCTGCCGGGCATCGTCGCGGCAGCCTTGTTCGGCTTCATCGCCTCGTTCGGAAATCTGGAGATGAGCCTGTTTCTCGTCGGCCCCGGCCGCACCACGCTGCCGATCGCGATCCTCCAATATCTCGAATGGAAGATCGACCCGACGATCGCGGCCGTATCGGTGCTGCAGATCCTGTTCATCGGCGCCGTGATGCTGCTGACCGATCGTTTCGTCAGAATCGGCCGCGTGGTCTGAGCATGGCTCGGCTGCAGCTCATCGGCATCACCAAGCGCTACGGCGACTTCAAGGCCGCCGATGATCTTGTCCTCGACGTTGCCGATGGCGAGTTCGTCGTCCTGCTCGGGCCGTCCGGCTGCGGCAAGACCACGACGCTGCGCATCGTTGCAGGTTTCGTCGAGCCGACGTCCGGCAGCGTGTGCCTGGGTGGACGCGACATCACCACGCTGCCGCCGTGGAAGCGCAATGCCGGCCTCGTGTTCCAGAGCTATGCGCTGTTTCCCCACGTCACGGTGGCCGAGAACATCGCGTTCGGCCTCGAAATGCGCAAGGTGCCAAGGGCGGACATGGCGCCGAAAATTGCCGAAGCCTTGCGCCTCGTGCGGCTCGATCATCTCGGCGACCGGCTGCCGCGGCAATTGTCGGGCGGCCAGCAGCAGCGCGTGGCGCTCGCCCGTGCGCTTGTCTTCCATCCCGACGTGCTGCTGCTCGACGAGCCGCTGTCCAATCTTGATGCCAAGCTGCGGGCGGACGTGCGCGTCGAAATCCGCGAGCTGCAGCGCAAGCTCGGCTTGACCACCGTGATGGTCACGCACGACCAGGAGGAGGCGCTGACCATGGCGGACCGCCTCGTCGTCATGAGCGAGGGACGCATTCGCCAGATCGGCACGCAGCAGGATCTCTACGAGCGGCCGGCGGAGAAGTTCGTCGCGGACTTCGTCGGGCGCTCGAGCTTCATTGACGGCCGCATGGACGGACCCGGGCGCTTCGTCTCGGCCGGCGGCCTCGTCGTGGCGTGCGAAGCCGCCGGAACGGGCCAAACATCCGGTCCGGCCTCGCTCGCGCTGCGCCCCGAACGTCTCGCCCTGATGCCGGGTACCGCACCCGCGATGGACAACAGCTTTCCCGGCACCGTGGAGTTCATCTCCTATCTCGGCTCGCAAGTAGACCTGCACGTGCGTCTCACGCCGCTGGAACGCGTGATCGTGCAGATCCAGAACCGGCCCGACCGGCCGCTTCCCGTGCTCGGGAGCCAGGTCCATGTCGGCTGGAGCAAATCGACAGGTCGCGTATTTCCGTCGTAGCATCACTGCTATCCTTGCCATCTGACCAACGCCCGGAGGCGATCATGACCCGATCAAGTTCCCGCCGTGAGGTTCTGCTCGGCGCAGCCGCGCTCGCCGGCACGGCCGGTCTTCCGCGCGCCGCATCGGCGCAGTCCAAGGGCCGCATCGTCGTCGGCACCTGGGGCGGCGACTACGCGCGTCTGCTGCACAAGAACATCGAGGTGCCGATCCTCATCAAGGAGGGCTGGGAGGTCGTGCAGGACCAGGCCGGCGATCCGGAACGGCGCTCGAAAATGCTGGCCGAGCGGCGGCTGCCGCGCGGCACCTCCGACGTGCAGGGCCTCTCGGCGCTCAACATGTTTCAGATGCACGATGCCGGCGTGGTCCAACCGATCGACTACGCCAAGCTCAAGAACGCGCCCAACCTGCTCGCGTCGATGAAGTATCCCTACGGCGTCGGCCACATCTATTCGGGCAAGGTCGGCGTCTATAATCCGAAGATGTTTTCCGAGCTCGCGAGCTACAAGGACGTGTTCGATCCCAAGCACGGCAACAAGCTCGCCATCATCGACATCCAGTACCAGTACACCCTGGTCGCGGCCGCGCTCGCGGCCGGCGGCAAGGTCAGCGACATCGAGCCCGGCAAGAAGCTGCTGCTGGAATGCCGCAAGGCCGGTATGCGCATCTATCCGACCAACGAGGCGTTCGCGGAAGGCCTGAAGGCGGAGGAGTTCGGCATCGGCGTCATGTGGAAGGCGCGCGTCGTGCAATGGCAGAACGCGAAGATTCCGGTCAATGCGTTCACGCCGTCGGAAGGCGCCCTCGCCTACGTATCGGGCTTCGTCGTCCCGAAGAACGCACCGAACAAGGACGGCGCCTACGCCTATCTGGACGCCATGCTGGACAAGAGCGCGCAGGAAGCCTTTGCGGTCGACATGGGCTACAACCCGACCGTGACCAACGCCGTGGTCGCACCCGATCTCAACAAGCGCATCGGCTTCACCCCGGCCGAGATCAAGAAGCTCGTCAACCTCGACTACGAGTACATGACCAAGAACAACGTCGCCTTCAAGGAATGGTGGGACAAGGTGTTGAAGGGGTGAGACAAATTCAGCGTCATGCCCGGCCTTGTGCGCCTTGTGCCGGGCATCCACGTCTTCGCTCCGGGCAAGAAAGACGTGGATGGCCGGGACGAGCCCGGCCATGACGAGGTGGGTCAGAAACAGGAAAATAACGGATGGCCGCGACCATTCGCGCCCAATTCCACACCGACGAGAAGCCGACGTCTTTGCTCTCGGCCTCGACGCTGGTGGGGCCGGCGACCGTGTACGTGGCCGTCGGCGTGTTACTGCCGATGGTGATCCTGCTCCGCTACAGCTTCAACGGTGTCGACACGCATCGCATGATGGTGGAGACGTTCACGCCCGAGAACTATGTGAAGTTCTTCTCCGACCCTTACTACACTGGGGTGCTGTGGACGACGTTGCGCGTCGCGACCCTGTGCACGGCCGTCTGCCTCGTGATGGCGATGCCGCTCGCCTATGTGTTGGCCCGGACCCGGACGCGATACAAGAACGTGCTGATCATGCTGGTCGTGCTGCCGCTGTTCGTCGGCAATGCGGTGCGTGCGGCCGGCTGGATGGTCCTGTTCGGCTCCAGGGGCTTTCTCAACGTCACCTTGATGCAGCTCGGCGCGATCACGCAGCCGCTGCAGATCATGTACACCGAGACCGCGGTCGTTGCCGGCATCGTCGCCATCAACCTGTCCTACATGGTGCTGACCCTGCAGAGCGTCATCGAAGGCATCGACCGCAGCCTGGAGGAAGCCGCCTTCAGTCTCGGCGCGGGGCCGATGACGATGTTTCGTCGCGTGCTCCTGCCGCTCGCGCTGCCGGGCATCCTGGCCGGCACCATCCTGACCTTCATTCTCAGCATGAATGCCTATGCGACGCCGGTTCTGCTCGGCGGCCCCACGTTCAAGATGATGGCCCCCCTGGTCTACGGACAGTTCCAGCTCAACAACTGGCCGTTCGGCGCCTCGGCCGCGTTCATCCTGATGACCGCAACGCTCGGCCTGACGGCGACGGGAAACATCCTGGTCCAGCGGCGTTTCCGGCGCTGACGACCGTTCACATCGCACGCACGCCATCGCCAAACGGGTCATCCGGGTCGCGGTGGAGCGTCGCCTCGCCCGTCACATAGGCGCGGCCCGTGATGCTCGGGATGATCGCGCCGGCCGCATCGCGCCGGTAGCGCGCCGTGAACACGCTGCCGATGATGCTTTCCTGCACCCAGGCCTCGCCCGGCGCGAGCTTGCCGGCCGCCGCGAGGCACGCGATCTTGGCGCTGGTGCCGGTGCCGCAGGGCGAGCGGTCGTAGGCGCCGCCCGGGCAGAGCACGAAGTTGCGGCTGTGCGCGCCCGGCAGGGTCGGCGGACCATGGAATTCGATGTGGTCGACCGGCGCGCCGTCCGCGCCCGTTGTGCCTTGCCGCATGAGGGCATCCTTGATGGCCTCGGCCGTGCGCGTGAGCGCGCCGATATTGGCCATGGTGAGCGCGAACGGCACCTCGCGCACGCAGAAGAACCAGTTGCCGCCCCAGGCCACGTCGCCCGCGAATCGGCCGGCACCGGGCACGTCGACGGACACGCCATCGCGCAGGCGATAGCTCGCGACGTTCTCGATCGTCGCCTCATTGCGGGATGTCAGCTCGACGCTGACGATGCCGACGGGTGTCTCGATCCGGTGCGTGCCCGGCCCGATCCGGCCCATGTGCGCGAGCGTGACCGCGAGCCCGATGGTGCCGTGGCCGCACATGCCGATGTAGCCGACGTTGTTGAAGAAGATGACACCCGCGGCGCAGCTTTTGTCCTCGGGCTCGCACAGCAGCGCGCCCACGATGGCGTCATAGCCGCGCGGCTCGTTCACGGCGAAACCGCGATAGCGGTCGAACTCTTTGGCGAAGCGCCGGCGTCGCTCTACGAGCGGCCCGGCTCCCAGCGGCGGGCCGCCGTCGACGATCACCCGTGTCGGCTCGCCTTCGGTGTGGCTGTCGATCACGCGCATGGCTGCATCATCCGACCGTCTTCGACCAGGCGCTGTACCAGGCCTTGAACAGCTTGAGCTGATCCTCGGCGTAGCGCTTCTGGCTCGCCGACAATGCGTCGGTCGCGCAGAAATGCAGCTCGTATTCGGGATTGCGTTCGAGCACCATCAAATACTTGTAGAAAAGCACGAGGTCGGGTCCCTCATCGAACGAGGACAGGATCGCGAGCGCGCGCTCGAGCTCTTCGGCCTGCTGCCGTGCTTTCACGTCTCCGGTCGCGGCTTTCCGGCACAGCGCTTCGAGCCGCAGCACTTCCCGCGGCAGCACGTTGCCGACGCCCGTGATGGCGCCGACGGCGCCGCAGTTCACGTAGCCATGCACCACCTGCGTGTCGACGCCGATCGTCAGCATCACGTCGGGATCGGCGCCGCGGATATGCTCGGCCGCGTAGCGCAGCGGTGCGGCGCCGCCGAATTCCTTGAAGCCGACGAGATGTTTGTATTTTCGCCGCAGCTCGAAGAACAGGTCGGCCCTGGTCTCGAAGCCGTAATAGTGGCTGTTGTAGATGACCGACGGCAGGCCGTCCGCCACCTCCAGCACGGCCTCAAAATGGGCGCGCTGCGCGGCGGCCGACGAGCCGCGCGACAGCACGCGCGGGATGATCATCAACCCCTTGGCGCCGACCTTTTTGCCATGCGCCGCAAACGCTGCGGCGCTCATCGGGCTCTGCGCGCCGGTGCCGACGATGACGGGCAGCCCGGCCTGCACGAGCCGCTCGACGCCCTCCTTGCGCTGCGCATCGGACAGCAGCGGCCAGTCGCCCATGGAGCCGCAATAGACGACGGCCGACATGCCGAGGCCGACGAGCTCCGTCCCCTTGCGCACCAAGGCGTCGAAGTCCGGCTCGCGCCGCGCCGTGCACGGCGTCATCAGGGCCGGAATCATGCCGGTGAAGATGGTCGATGCCATGACGATCCTCAGAAATGCGAGTCCTCGGCGTCATTGCGAGGAGCGTAGCGACGAAGCAATCTCCGCCGCGGGCTCATGAGCAAGTGAAGAGAGATTGCTTCGCTTCGCTCGCAATGACGGCGCGTTGGAGATCAGGCCTTCAACTGCCGGGCGATGAACGCCTTGACGGTCTCGCGTGCCTTGTCGGTCTGCGGGCCGGGCTCGGCGACCCATTCGTGCACAGAATTCTCGAACAGGTGAAACTCGACATTGCCGCCGGCGGCCTTGTAGGTCTGGACGAATTTCTCCTGCACGGGCGGCAGCACGTTATCGTCGAGCGCGCCCTGCATGATGAGGAACGGCACCAGCGTGACCTTCTCGTCGCGCTCGAGAATCTCCTGCGGATTGGCTTCGTGGATCGTCTCCCACGGAACGAAGAACGTCTTGTTGTTCTTGATCATGCCTTCGCGGTGGCGGTTCTCCGCATTCTGATAGCGCGCAAAGGTGTTGCTGATCGGCGAGCGCGTCGCGACCCAGGCGACGGTGGCGTCGACGTTCGCCGCGCCCGCGAGCGGGATCGCGTTGTAGCGTGGATCGTGCGGCCGCATCGCCAGCAGCTCCGCCACGTGGCCGCCGCTCGACGAGCCGTAGATGCCGAGTTTGCGGGCGTCGCCGTTCCACGCCGCGGCCTTCTGTTTGAGCCAGCGCACACCGTAGTTCGCATCCTGGACGCAGGCCGGGTACGGCGCCTGCGGCGCCAGCGTCATGTCGATGGCGACGACCAGGAGGCCGCTTGCCGCGAGCGCGCGGTCCATCGGCTCCTCGGCGTGACGGTCCTTGTTATTCCATGCGCCGCCGTGCAGGTCGAGAACGGCGGGAAAAGGTCCGGGTCCCTTCGGCTGGTAGATCCGGGCCATCAGCATCCGGCCCGCGCTGTTGCGGCGGAATTCGGCCTCGGTGACGTTGAGCTCGAATTTGGCGGTGGGATTGTAGGCTGCTGCGCCGGCCGCATGCCCGGCGCAGGGCCATATCGCGCCCGCCGCGACGCCCGTGGCGCCAGCGGCCGCCATGCACTTCACCACGTCGCGTCGGTCGAATGTCCGGTTCGTCAATCTTGCCTCCCGTTGGAGTTGTTCGTTGCAATGATAGCCGATCCGGCCCGACGCCGCAGCAAGGTAGCTGCGCCTCACGGCTGAGGGGACCGCGGCGCCGTGCGGGTCGTCCGGCGCGCCGCAGCGAGGACAAGCTACCGCATCCGCCATGCGACGGTCGCGATCGGGTACGACACAAGCGGCAGCGATCAATCGGGCTGACGGAATTCCGTTACACGTGGCGCGTGGCGCCGGGCAATCGCGTGCGACCTACGCGGCCCGCACGGTCGCCAAGAACTTCTCCACCTCCAGCTTGAGCTGGCTGCTCTCGCTGGCGAGCGCGCGGGCCGAGCCGAGCACCTGGACCGAGGCGGCGCCGGTCTCGGTCGCGTCGCGGCTCACCGAGACGATGTTCTCGGCGACCTTGGCGCTGCCACGCGCGGCCTCTTGGACGTTGCGCGCGATCTCCTGTGTCGCGGCGCCCTGCTCCTCGACGGCGGTGGCGATCGCGGCGGCGATCTCGGAGACGCGCGTGATGGTGCCGCCGATCGCGCGAATGGCCGCGACCGAATCCTGCGTCGCGCCCTGCATCGCGCTGATCTGGGTGCCGATCTCGTCGGTCGCCTTCGCGGTCTGCGCCGCGAGCGCCTTGACCTCCTGCGCGACCACCGCGAACCCCTTGCCGGCGACGCCCGCGCGGGCCGCCTCGATGGTCGCGTTGAGGGCGAGCAGGTTGGTCTGCTCGGCGATCGCGGTGATGAGCTTGACCACGTCGCCGATGCGTCCGGCCGCCTGCGACAGCGCCGCGACCCGCCCGTCGGTCTCAGCCGCCTGCGTCACCGCCTCGCCGGCGATCCGGCTCGAACTCATTGACCTGCCGGCCGATCTCGCTGACCGAGGCGGCGAGCTCCTCGGCCGCCGCGGCGACCGAGTTCACGTTGCTCAAGGCTTCGCTGGATGCCGAAGAGACCGCGGTCGTGCGCTGCTGCGTGCTGTCGGCGGTCTGCGTCAGCGTGCCGGCGGCGGCCTCGAGCCCGCTCGCGGCCGTCGACACGGTGTCGACGATCTTGCCGACCGCTGACTGGAATCCGTCGGCGAGCCGCCGCATCTCCTCGCGCCGGCGCGCCGTGCGCTCCGCCTCCGACTGCTGCTTCTCGGCCTCCATCCGCTCGATCTGCACGAGGTTGTCCTTGAACTTCACGGCCGCGCGGGCATTGTCGCCCACCTCGTCGCCGCGGTGCGCATACGGGATGTCGATCGCCTTGTTGCCGTTCGCGATCGCGACCAGCACCTCGCCGATGCGGCGCACCGGCCGCGCAATGTCGAGCATCGAGAACACGGTCGAGCCGATCAGGATCAGGATGACGATGAAGCCGAGCCCGATGCCGAGGCGGCCCGCCGCCGTGCGCTCCGATCCAGCCCGCGCATCGGAGGCCTCGCTCAGTTTGCGCGCCATCTCGATCGCCTTGGTCAGGATCTCGTCGGCTTGCTGAGAGATCGGCACCGCGCGTTGCGCGCCGATGTCGGCGCGCAGGCTGATGTTGGCGGAGATGTCCTGATGGAGCTTCGCGAGCGTGGCGGCGAGCGCGTTCAGCGAATCGATCCCGCTCAATAGGGCCTTGTCGCCGACGAGACCACGTACGCGCGCGACGAGGTCGACGATCTCGGCGTTCCGGGTGGCGACCACTTGCTGCTGGGCGGGCTCATGCTTGGCCGCATAGCGCCAGCTTGCGCCGTGCGCGGCTTCGATCTTGGTCTCGATGGTCCGCAGCGCCCGTTCGACATCCTGGCGGTTGGCGGAGACTCGCCAGCGCCGGCGACGCGAGCACCTCCTCGAGCGCCTTGGTGAACGCCACCGTGGCGTCATGGCGCTTGTCGAGCAGCGCGGCAAATTCCTCGCTCGCTTTGTAGAGATCGCTGACAGCCTGCCCATAGGCGCCGTTGAGATCGAGCACCTTCTGCATCCGCTCGCGGTTTTCGGCGCGATCGACCAGCCGGAGCGCCGCGTCGAGGTGCTCGGCGATCGTTTTCTGCCGCTGCTGCGCGAGCCCATAGGCCGCCTTGATCGCGTCGGACGCGTCGGCAAGGCGCATGTCGCGCACCGCCAGCTGGGCGCGCTGCAGGTCGAGATGCGCCGCGTGCAGATCGTCGACGATCGCCCGCCGGAACGCGGCATCCGCGCCGAGCCGATCGACCGAATTGTTGCTGATGAGCTGATTGGCCGTCATGCCGGCGACGAGCACCACGGCCATTCCGGTGATGATCGCGAGCTTGCCGCCGATGCGAAAACGAAATTGAGGAATGCGCATATGTCTCACCACGACCCCGATGCAGGGTGGAATAGCGTGGTCAATCTTCGCTTAACTTTTCGTCGAAACGAGCCTGCGCGAGGTCGAGCCGCACGGTTGGATTGATGTTGCCAAGTGCTCGCACACATTTTCGATGCGCGCTGGAATAAATCCCCGTCTCGGTCGGTCTATGTCATTTCGCGCGGAATTCGAGTCTCGCGCGGCAATTCCTACAGTGTCGTGTAGGTCATGATCGGGCGCTCGAAGGTTACGCCCTTGGCGGCGAATTCGAGCATGGGCTGATCTCCGCCTGACCTTGGAACTCCCCATTTGCCGCCGTGCGGGCGGTGGTTCCGGCGTGAATCCCGCCACACTTGTCACTCCCACGGTTGGACATGCGCTCGCTATCTCCGGGACAGCGCGGGCAGCAGAGGCAGCGCAGGAACCAATCGGGATAGGAGAGACATATGAACAGGAACGATGCGAGCGACACGCAGGACCCCAAAGGACAACGCGCCATGAACACGCCCCCGATCGTTTCACCGCAGGCGTGGGAGGCTGCGCGCGCGCAGCTTCTCGTCAAGGAGAAGGCCCTCACCCGCCAGCGCGACGCGCTGGCCGCCGAGCGCCGGCGCATGCCTTGGATGGCCGTCGAGAAGGCCTATGATTTCGAGGGACCGAACGGCAAAACGAGCCTGCTCGGCCTGTTCGCGGGCCGCCGTCAGCTGATCGTCTACCGCGCCTTCTTCGAGCCCGGCGTACACGGCTGGCCGGAGCATGCGTGCATCGGATGTTCGCTTGGTGCCGACCAGGTTGGCCACCTCGCCCACCTCAACGCACGCGACACGACCCTGGTCTACGCCTCGCGTGCACCGCAGGCCGACATCTCCCGCCTGAAGGCGCGGATGGGCTGGGACATGCCCTGGTACACCATCACGGACAGCTTCGATGCCGACTTCGGCGTCAACGAATGGCACGGCCACAACGCTTTCATCCGCGACGGCGAGCGCATCTATCGCACCTACTTCATCAACAGCCGCGGCGACGAGGCGATGGGCACCGTGTGGAGCTACCTCGACATGACGGCGCTCGGGCGCCAGGAAGCGTGGGAGGATTCGCCCGCGGGATACCCGCAGAGCCGGCCGTACAAGTGGTGGAACTGGCACGACGCTTACGTGCCCGATGCCGCGCCCGATCCGACCTGGGTCGCGGTGTCCGACGCCGGCGAGGCGGCGTTTCGCCAGCGTGCCGCCGCGGATCGCACGCCTGCCGAGCAAGGAAGCGAACGATGACCGTCGTCATGCGAGATCTTCGTTGTTGATCAGTGTGCATCTGAATCGCGCGCGCTGCCGCCGTGGTATGCGGCGCGCGCGAAATGCCCGCGTCTGCGTGGAAATCGTCGATTTTCCTGGGCTCGACCAGTCACATTTTCCGGTTCCCGATCGTCAGAGAGGTAAGAGATGCACGAGGCGATTTCGGACCATCCGGGAGACGCGGCTCGGCACGTCGCTACAACTTGAGAACACGACATGAACACACCGAAATCTTCTTACGATCCGTCAGGGCCATCGTCTGCTGCAGATCGGCGTCGCCCTGTTCCTGTTCACATCGTTCGAGGGATTTGCGATTCCCTTCCTCGCGGTTCCCCTGGTCGGCCGGTCAGCTCATTCCTTGAGCGCCATGCTCGGGGTGATGCTGATTGCGCTCGGCCTGTTGTGGCCGCGGCTCACCCTCGGTCCCGCGGCTTCCCGAGTTGCGTTCTGGTTTCTGATCTACTCGGGCCTTGCCATCACGGCCGCGTTCCTGATTGCCGCGATCTGGGGCGCCGGCAAATCGACCATACCGTTGGCGGGCGCTCCCATGGGAACTCCATTGCAGGAGTTCGTCATTGCGGCGATCGCCTACTCGTCCGCGCCGACCGGGATCCCATCGTTCGCGATCATCCTGTGGGGTCTTCGCGGCGACGGCCGACCGCTGCCAGCCGGCCTGCACGACGCCTAATACAACAGGAATGCCGCGCGACATCGCGGAGCCCCCATTGCTGACGCTCTCGTGAGGAGACGAATATGACTACGGCGCAGACCTCGACGCAGCCGCGTGCGCGTACGCATGCGGTGGCAAAAATCACTGTTCGCGGTGCCGAAGCCAAGCCGTATGACCAAACGATCGGGCCGGCCCTGGTTGAGATCAATCTGATCGAAACCTTCGCGGGAGACATCGAAGGCGAATCACCCGTCCGGGCCTTGCAGGTCATGCGCGACGACCGATCCGCCAGTCTCGTCAGCGTGCAGCGATTTCGCGGACGGTTGGGCGGACGCGAGGGCACCTTCGTGCTGCAAGGCGCCGAAACCGTCGAGGCCGGCAGGATCAAGGCGACCTGGTTCGTCGTTCCGGGATCGGGCACCGGCGCCCTCGTCGGGCTGCGCGGCGAAGGCGGCTTCGCGGGCGAGTTCGGCAAAGGATCGGACGGGACGCTGGATTACTGGTTCGAGTGACGGCTCGTAGATTTGCGCCCGGCGCCCCAAGCGCCGGGCGTTTGCATGTCAGCCCCGCCGCTCTGTGAAGCCCTGCTTCACGGCCTATCGGCATTATCGCTAATAGTTACGCGCCGAAAGCGCCGTATATCCGGTGTACGTCGAGAGACACATCAAGGAGACGAGCATGACCAAGCCCAGGATCATCGTGACCGGCGCCACCGGCAAGACCGGCAGCGTCGTCGTGAGCGAGCTGTTGCGCGCCGGCTATCCGGTCCGCGCCATGGTGCATCAGGAAGATGGCCGCAGCGCACGGCTGCGCGCGCAGGGAGCCGAAATCGCGGTCGCCGACCTGCGCAACGTCGAGCGCGTCGCCGACGCGCTCGAGGACGTTCAGCGCGCCTATTTCTGCCCGCCGTTCGATCCGTACATGATCCAGGGCGCGGCGGCTTTTGCGGTCGCCGCCAAGGATGCCGGGCTCGAGCACATCGTCGGGATGACCCAGTGGCTCGCGAGCCCGTCGCATCCCGCGCTGATGACGCGCCAGAGCTGGCTGGTCGACCGACTGTTCGCGATGCTGCCCGGCATCGGGCACACGATCGTGCGACCAGGCTTCTTCGCCGACGGCTACCTGATGTTGACCGGGATTGCGGCGCACCTCGGCATCTACCCGTGGATTTTCGGCGCGGGCCGCGATGCGCCGCCGTCCAACGAGGACATCGGTCGCGTCGCAGCCGCCGCGCTGATGGATCCCGCCCGGCACGCCGGCAAGTGCTACCGCCCCACCGGACCGCAGTTGCTCGGCGCGTCGGAGATGGCCGCGGCGATCGGCCGGGCGGTCGGGCGATCCGTCCGGGTGGTGCCGGCGCCGGCCTGGATGTTCATGAAGACCGTGTGGCTTGCCGGCTTGCCGATCGATCTCGTCGCCGGCATTCGCTACTACATCGGCGATCACCAGCGCGGCGCCTTCGCGCTCGGCGCGCCGACGAGCGACGTGCTCAACGTCACCGGCCGCCCCGCCGAGGATTTCGAGACGATCGCGCGCCGTTACGCGGCGCTGCCGGCGAACCGGCGCACGCTCGGCAACTGGCTGCGCCAGCTCGCGCAGTTTATCGTGACGCCGCTCAGCCCCACCTACGCTCTCGACCGCTACGACCGCGAGCTGCGGCGCCCGTTCCCGTCGGCACCGTTGCACGCGCCCGACTCCGCGGTCTGGCGCAACGAGCACGCCCGCGCGGATGCCGCCCCGCTCGCGCCGCCCGCCGACGACGCGGCTCATCTCGCCTTCACCCGCCGCATGCCGGCTTGAGACGGAGGAGAGATCCATGTTGCACATCGACCCCGTCACGCTCGCGCAGATCTGCTTCTTCGTCAGCATCGGCTTCGGCCTCGTCGCGTGGGGTTTCGTCGCCGGCCGCTATATGTGGCCCGCGCTTCTTGCCAAGCCGCGCGCCGAGGCCCTGCGGCCGCTGCTCACGCTGCATGCCTTCCGCTTCGTGGGGCTCGCCTTTCTGGTGCCGGGCGTCGTCGCGCCCGGTCTGCCCGCCGCCTTCGCGCAGTCCGCCGCTTATGGCGACATCATCGCGGCCGCGCTTGCGTTGCTGTCGCTGCTCATGCAGCCGCGTGGCGCGGGCATCGCCATCGCCTGGATCTTCAATCTCTGGGGCACGGCCGACCTGCTGAACGCCTTCTATCAGGCCAATCACGCCGGCCTCCAGGCGGGCCAGCTGGGCGCCGCCTACTTCATTCCGACGTTCGTGGTACCGCTGCTGCTGATCACCCACGGACTGGCGTTCCGAATTCTTTTCCGGCACCCGACCTGAGGCTCCGCACAACCGGCGGGGTCGACGACACAAGAGGCTTTCACTGATTTCCGCGCGCGCCTAGTCTTCCCATCCATGCCGCTGCAAAACCGTGTCGATCCGTTCGGCGATCTGCTGGCCGTGCCGGCGCGCGGCACGCTGTTCGGCAACCGCGGCGGACGCTTCCACACCGATGCGCAGTCGCTGCGGACGCGGCGCTGGGTGTCGCGGCGATGGATCTGCTGCGTGCTCGACTTCAAGGGCCGCCAGCGCGATGTCTGGGGCCGCTACTACACGGAGCTGTTCTTCCTCGACGACCCGACCGCACTCGCGGCCGGCCATCGGCCCTGCTTCGAGTGCCGCCGCCAGGACGCGCAGGCCTTTGCCGAGCTGTGGCGCAAGGCGCGCCGGCTCCGCGTCCGGCCCTCGGCCGACCAGATGGACGACGTGCTGCACGCCGAGCGCCTGCACGGCCGCGCCAAGCGGCGCCATCGCGGCACGATCGACGCGCTGCCCGACGGCGCCTTCGTCGTGCTCGACGGCGAACCTTTCGCGGTGCGCGGCGACGCGCTGCTGCACTGGACGCCGCACGGCTATGCCACGCGCCGCAAGCGGCCGCGCGGAGGCAGTGTCGACGTGCTGACGCCGCCCGCGATCCTCGCGGTGCTGTCAGCAGGCTATGAGCCGCGCTGGCATCCGACCGCGCTCGAGTAGCCCGGATGGAGCGAAGCGCGATCCGGGACCGTCATACGTGTTGCAACACCGATCCCGAATTTCGCTTTCGCTCCATCCGGGCTATGGGGGGCCCCGATAGGTCCCATCGGCCGTTCCGATGCGCGCCGCGCCGCTCAGGTCAACGTGCGCCGCCGCTCGATCTCGGCCGCGCTCGGCTCGGCCGCCTGGAAGCTTCCCGTCTTCACCGCGCCGTCGGGCCGGTAGCTGGCGACGATCACGCCCGTTCCGTACGATTTCGACTTCACGAGCTTGAGCCCGGACGGCGTCGTGCCGTCGCCGAACAGGCGCTTGCCCTGGCCGAGCACCACCGGGAAGGTCAGCACGCAGAGCTCGTCCACCAAGCCGTTCTGCCACAGCGTCTGGAGGAAATCGCTCGACCCCTGGACGAGGAGATCGGGCCCCTCCCCGGCCTTGAGCTTCTTGAGCGACGCGACGGTGTCCGCGCCGAGCCATTGGCTGTTCTGCCAGGCGAGCGTCGGCTGCGACCGCGACGCGACGTACTTGGTCACGCGGTTGAACAGACCGGCGATCGGGTCGTTCGGATCGGTGACGTGCGGCCAGTGCGCCGCGAAGATGTCGTAAGTCTTGCGGCCGAGCAGCAGGTCGAAGGGGCGGCCAAAAATCTCGCCCATGGCGCCGCCGAGCTCGCCGTCGAAATGCGGAAACGTCCAGCCGCCGAACGTGAAGCCGCCGGTCGGGTCTTCGCTGGGTCCGCCCGGCGCCTGCATGACGCCGTCGAGGCTGATGAACGCAGAGGCAAGGATCTGGCGCATGGTCGTTCTCACATTGATGCGGTTGCGATGGCTCAAGGACGTGGCGGGGTCGGCCGTGCCGACAGGCCACCGCACATTATTTTCGGACGAATGGCCTCGGTGTTTCGCGTCAACCGCCGGCCAGCCGCATGCCGATGCCCACGGCCGCGCCGATGAACAGCAATATGCACACGATCCCCTGGATGAAGAACCCGGGCAGCCGCTTCGCCACGGCCGCGCGATACCCCACGAAGTACGCGATCCGTCCCGCGATCCAGACGAAGCCGAGCGCCGCGGCGCCGAGATCGCTCAGAAAGATGGCGCAGAGCCACAGCGGCGCCAGGAAGGTTGGCATCCATTCGAGCGTATTCTGGTGCACGCGGAAGATACGCTCGAAATCCGGATGGCCGGACGTCGCCGGGAGCTTCACATCGAACTTGACGCGCGCGACCGCGACGCGCGTCGCCAGGAAGAAATAGAGCGCGATGGCGAGCAGCGTGACGATCGCGGTGTAGGTCGGTAGGGCTTGATGGACTTGGCCGGTCATGGATTCCCTCGCTGACGAAATGACGCCCGTAGCCGGGAGTTCTACACCAGTCGGCCGATCAATTGCGCCGCCCTCCGCCGGAACCGTGGCGGGGTCGGCGGATCGCCCGCACCTTGCCGCTGCTGCCGCCGCCGCAGAAGAATCGGTCGCCGCCGTCGGACTCGAGGCCCGACACGGCAATGCCGGCCGGCATCTCGATCTGCTCCAGGACCTCGCCGGTGCCGGGATCGATGCGCCGCACGTCGCTCGCCTCGTCTTCCCAGGTGGCGTGCCAGAGCTCGCCGTCGACCCAGGTCACGCCGGTGACGAAGCGGTTGGTCTCGATGGTGCGCAGGATCGTTCCGGTCTGCGGATCGACTTGATAGATCTTGCGGGCGCGGAAGTGCCCGGAAGGGGAAGACCGACTCAAAAACGGAGCACGCGGTGGCAGTGGCCACTGGCCAGGGTGGCGTTGGCTTTCTGTACAGCGTGCTGGATTACCGCCTCGAGAGCCGCTCCCGACCCTGGCCGACCTCACGCATGCGGGCTTTGCCGACCCGAAGCTGGCGACGCTCTACGAGAACCTGGAGAAACTGCCCGTGCTGTGCTCAGCGACGAGCCTGGCGATCAGCAGGTGATGCTCGAATTGGTGGTACCGGGCTCATCGCCCATGGAGAGTGTCCTCTTGACACGTCAGGTCCAGGTGACACGCGCCGGTTATAGCCTGGTAGAGGGAGCACCCAGGAGCGTTACAAGGACACCGTAGGCAACTGGATTACCGTCACCGGTGATTACGCGTTCGCCCACGCGAGCGTGACACTCATGTGGCACTCGGCCACATGGAAACCGTGAGAGGACGGGCTCCAGGAACTAGTCAGTAGAGCCGTCTGCCCAGTCTTGCTTGAGACGTGCGATGAGGCGGATCAGTGCGGTCTCCTGGTCCGGCGGGCAGGGCGTCGAAGCGCACCGCCACTGCCCAGGAGCCGTCCTTTTCTGGTGTGCAGCGGATCACGTACGCTTCGTCGATGCTGATCCGCTCCGTGTGGAGGCGGATCTGCAGGTTGCCGATGCCCTCTTCTGGCACCTCTCGGGGTAAGGCAGACTGGCGCCCTTGAGGCAGAAGTTGCGGGTCCAGCCCACATACAGCCGCTCTTCCAGTTTGAAGAGAATCCGATACGGCCGCACGATGCGGATGGAAGAGCGCCGCTGGCGGGTGTGAATGACGTCGGTATTGCCGTGGCGGTTGAGGAACTCCGCCCAGGTTTGCGACCACGGCCGTCCGTGATCGGCATTGACCACCACGCAGCCAGCCACAAAGCCGTTCTGATAGCGGGCGGGTCGGCTCCAGCAACAGCGCATGCGGAATGGCGTGTCTTCCAACATCAGCACGTACTCTGAATAGGGCGCATGGGCCGCCGCAACCCGGTCACCTTGGCCCCCCGAGCCAGACGTTGTCGAGGTTGATCGGCTCTTGTTCATTCGGCGCGTGCATCAGCCATGCGCGCTCCACGGCCGCCGGGACGTGGACTTCACGCCGCTGCTTGAGAACAGCTTTCTCCAGGCTCACGTCTACATCTCCCCTCAGGAAAAAAGAACTTCCTGCCCACTCTGCGTGGCCGCGAAGTGTAGATGTAGGATCCCCGCGAGTCAACCCTCCTAATGCAGGACTCTCGTCCGGATGCTTTGAGGCAGATCGCGGATCCGCTGCTTCACCTCATCGGAGACTTCTTTGTTGATGTCCGCGATGAGATAGCCAATGTCCTTGTGCGTGCTGAGCACCTGCGCATCTACGTTGGCGCCGACGTCGAAGATGACGCGGTTGATCTCGCTGAGTGCGCCGGGCACGTTCTTGTGCACGTTGAGGATGCCATGCGCATTGGGGAACGAGGGCAGATGGACGGTGGGGAAGTTGACCGCGCCCTGGCTGGAGCCGCTGTCCAGAAACGCAATCAGCGCGGACGCAACCTCCACGCCGATGCTGCGCTGCGCCTCTTCCGTGCTGCCGCCGATGTGGGGGGTCAGAATGACGTTCTCGAGCCCCTGCATGGGCGAGGTCCAGGACGCCTTCCCCTCCACCGGCTCTTCCGGATAGACGTCCAGGGCCGCGCCGGCGAGGTGGCCGGACTGCAAGGATGCGCGCAAGGCGTCGAGGTCGACGACGGTGCCGCGGCTCAGGTTGAGCAGCGAGGCGCGGCGCTTCATGGCGGCCATTTCGGCCTGCCCGATCAGATGATGGTGGAGGCCCCGCCCGGCACGTGGAGTGTGACGAAGTCGGCGGTGTCCAGCAGATCGGCCAGCCGCGGCACCGCCCGCGCCCGCCCCAGCGCCAGTTTCCGCTCCACGTCGTAGAAGAGCACGTTCATCCCCAGCATGTCGCCGAGCAGTCCGACCTGCTGACCGATATGGCCGTAGCCGATGATGCCGAGCGTCTTGTCGCGCACCTCGACGGACCCTTCCACCGTCTTCTCCCAGCGCCCCTGGTGCATCCGCATGTCGCGCTCCGGCACCCGCCGAGCCAGGTTGATGACGTTGGCGATGGTGATCTCCGCCACGCTGCGCGTGCTGCTGAACGGGGCGTTGAAGACCGGCACGGCGTGGCTGGTTGCGGCGTCGAGGTCCACCTGATCGGTGCCGATGGAGAAGCAGCCGACCGCCAGCAGTCGCTTTGCCGCCGCCAGATGGTGGGCGCGCACCTTGGTGCGGGACCGTACGCCCAGCACGTGCGCTTTAACGATGACCGCCGCGACCTCCGCGTCGTCCAAAGCGTTGGCCAGCGACTGCACCTCATAACCGGCCTCCGAAAGCACTCCGCCGCAGAGGCGTGCACCTTCTCCGCCAGGACGATCTGCATTTTGCTCTTGGGATATGAAAGCTGCTCAGCCATGGCCGCCCCCATTCGCCGCACGGGATCCCTTTCCCGCCAGGACGCCTGGAGGGCGGGACAGAAACCCACGCAGCATGATTCCCCGCCTGGATCCTCAAGCCACGGTTGCGCCTGACGTCGTCCGCTATCTCGACCATCTGCGGCCGACCTTTAGCGGCGACATCCGCACCGACTACGCGAACAGCGTCTGACCGCCGCCACGGACAACAGCATTTATCAGGTGCTGCCGGCCGCGGTGATTTTCCCGCGCAGCACGGCCGACGTCGTGGCCGCCATGCGCCTGCTCGACGCCCCCCCTTTTCACACCGTCTCCCTGACGCCTCGCGGTGGCGGCACTGGCACCAACGGGCAGACGCTCACTACAGGCGTCGTCATCGACCTGTCGCGCCACATGGCCCGCATCCTCGCCCTGGACGACCAGACCGTCACGGTACAACCCGGCGTGGTGCTCGACGATCTGAACAACTACCTGAAGCCGCACGGCGTGTTCTTTGCGCCCGCCTGTCGCCATCGTACCGTGCCACGATCGGAGGCATGATTGCGACCGACGCCAGCGGCGAAGGATCGCGCAAATATGGGAAGACCGGGAGCATTTACAAGAGTTGGAAGTGGTGCTGCTGGACGGTACCGTGCATCGCGCTCAGCCAGACGCGGGATTTCGATGAAAAGGGCCGCGTCGGCAAGATTATCGGTTCGTACGCGAGATTGCAGAGACCCGCCGCGACAAGATCGCGCGCACGTTTCCGCCGCTCCTCCGTTACATGACCGGTTACAATCTCGCACACATGTCGGACGGAACAACGGTCGATCTGACGCGCCTTTTTGCTGGTAGCGAGGGCACGCTCGGCATCGTGACCGAGGCCACGTTTGAAGCTGACACGTCGCGAGAGCATCACGCGCTCTTCGTCCTGCACTATCCCACCTTTATGCCGCCCTGGCCAGCGCAGAGTGGCTGGTGGCCACGGATCCCGCGTCGGTGGAGACGGTGGATGAGACCGTCCTCACTCTGGCGTGCGGCGACGCCATCTTCATCCGGGCGCGAATTCGGGGCGATGCTTCGCCATCAACCTGGTGGATATCGTGGCGACGATTTGATCGCGGTCCAAAGAGCAGTTGACGCGGCTGCGCGAGATTTGCAAGCAGCGTGACATCCCCAACACCTTGTCGTGGAAATCCGACGAGATCCAGCACTCTGGGGATCTCCGCAAGAAAGGCGTGGGGCTGCTCGGCAACGCCGCCTGGTGTGCGCAAGCCGGCGCCGTTCGTCGAGGACACCGTTGTCCCCCCGGGCATCTCTATGCGTATGTGCGCGAATTTCGCAAGCTCCTTCCACTCCGCCGGGCTGCACTACGGAATGTTCGGTCACGTCGACGTCGGATGTCTGCACGTGCGTCCGGCGCTCGACCTCAAGGATCTGCCGACGAGGCGCTGGTGCGAAGCATTACAGATGACGGTCACCGCGCTGGTGACGCGGTATGGCGGCCTCCTCTGGGGCAAACAGCAAGGGTACCGCTCCGACTGCGTGGCGCTCACTTCGGGCCCGTGCTGTCTACCGGAGCTGCAGCGCATTAAAGCGCTGTTCGACCCGCGCGAACAGGCTCAATCTCCGGGAAGATTGCCACGGCCGCGGGAACGACGCAGCCGCTGACCCGCATCGACGGTCCGACCCGCGGCGCGCGCGATCACCCAGTACGCGAAAGAAGACCGAGATCAAGATGGGCCCGGTGATCCATTGCAACGGTAACGGGCAGTGTTTTGACCACGGCGTCGACACCATCATCTGCCCGTCCTCGAAAATCACCGGGATCGCACTTGATTTGCCCAAGGGACGGGCGACCTTTATGCGCGGTGAGTTGCGCCTGCTGTCCAACGAAGGTGTTTCTGCAACACCGGGAATTAAATCGTGTAAAATCATTCCCCCGGCCCGTGCCATCTCCGCCGCAGGATTTTTCACACGAAGTCTACGATGCCATGCGCCGGCTGTCTCGCCTGCAAAGCCTCGCGACGCAGTGCCCAGGTGCGAGTGGACATGCCCGACTTCCACGCCCAGTTTCTGGAGCTATATGCATCGACAGTACACGCGGCCGATCGGTGACTTCTTCACAGCCAGGCTGGAGCAGGTCTTGCCGTTGATGGCCGATTACCACGCACCGGTGAATCGCTCCATGGGATCTCCCGGCTGGTGGGCATCATCGACACGCCGCCGCTGGATCCGCACACTGCATGGCGCCGCTTGCGCCAGCACCGGATCCACGTCGGAGGACCGGCGGACGCGGAAGACCACAGTGATTGTGGTGCAGGACGCCTTCACCACGTTCTACGAACCGGCGGTCTTGGAAGCGTGCTGTCTGCTCCTGCGCACGCTCGGTTTTGAGCCGCTGGTGCTGCCGTGGTTTGAGAACGGGAAGGCACGTCACATCAAAGGTTACCTGCGAAGAGTTAGCACGGTAGCGAAAGCTGCAGCACGCGGCTCCAGCAGGCCGCGGAATTCGGTCTCCCCTTGCTTCGTAATCAACCGGCCGTCACGCTCACCTACCGCGATGAGTATCCGAAAGTGCTCAAACGGGATCCCGGTTTCCGCGTTAGTCTGGATCCAGGAATGGCTCGCCGACCAGACGTTTGAGAAACGGGCAGGTAGGCCCGCCCGCGTTCCGTCTCTTCTCGCATTGCACGGAGCAGGCGCTGGTCACGCCCGCCGGGCCTCTGGGCGCGCGTCGAGCAGCTCGGCCTAGCCTGAGACCCGGTCAAGAACCGGCTGCTGTGGCATGTGCGGTGTGTTCGGATTGGAAGCGACCCATCGCGATGAATCGATGGGAATTTTCAATCTCTCCTGGCACGAAAAATTCCACGACCGACGCGACCTGGTCACCGGCTTCTCGTGCCGCCATTCAGGTACAGACGCACACTCGGCATCGCCGCCTTGCATCCGGCGCAGGCGTTGCTTGAGCAGCTAGGCTAGACTGGCCAGCGCCGTGGTCAATCGCTCCAGCTCGGCGCACACCAGTTCGAGCACGGCGGTGGCGGCGCTGATTTTGCCTTCCTCCGCCAGGCGCCCCAGTTGCAGTACGCTGTCGGCGCAGCGGCAAGCACAGAGATTTTGCAGAGGACCCAGCAGCGCGTGGGCGGCCACGGCAAGGGCGTGCGGATCCTGGGAAGCGGCGGCCGCGTGCAGTCGCTCCAGCAGATACGGCAAGGTCGAGGAAGCTCTGCACCAGTTGGTGCAGGCAGTCCGCGGCGGCGCCGCGCCGACGTCGACCAGCCCCGGTTCTCCGGGAGCTGCCGCGGTTCGCCCGCGCCGCTCCACCGTGTCGAACAGCTCGGGGCCTGTAGCGGCTTGCTGACGTAGGCGTTAGTGCCGGCATCCAGGCAGCGCTCGCGATCACCCGCCATGGCCTCACCGCGGTCATGGCGACGATGGGCAGGCTATAACCGGCGGTCGCGCAGCGCTCACGTGGCAGTATTCGCCGTCCATCTCCGGCATGTGGATGTCCATGAGCACCACGTCAAAGCGCTGCGCCGCGCACCGCTGCACCGCGGCCTGGCCGTCCTCGGCAGTCTCGCTCCCGGTGCCCGCGCCGCTCCGGCATGTCTACGGCGAGGTTAATTGATGACGTTGTCTTCAACGCCCAGCAGCCGCAGCGGACGATCCACCCCCTCGTCCCACACCGACATGGAGGACGGCTTGGCCGCACCCACGCCGTCGCCGACACCGGCGAGCAGCGCTTCCAACAGCTCGTTGCGCCGCACTGGCTTCTGCAGCATCGCGCCCAATGCCCGCGCCTCGCTCTCCAGGCCGCTGCCCGGCGTCACCGAGCAGAACGATCCCCGGGGGCCACATCGGGATCGCCGACGCACCGCGCCGCATCAGGCCGGAGAACCTTCCGGCATACCGCGCATCGAGCAGCGCGAAGGCGAATGGATCCTCTTCCTGCCACGCCTGCTGCAGCAACCGCCAGGCCGCGTCGCCGCTGTTCGCCACGAGCCGGGCATGTGCCAGCCGCTCGCCATCTTCCCTTCGAGCACGGCGCACCGTCGCATTGTCATCGGCGATCAGCACACGCTGACCCGACAGAGTCCCGTCTGCTGCGATCGCGCTTTCGCCGCGTCGCGGGCCAGACGTAGCAGAACGTGGAACGTGCTGCCTTCGCCCAGCTTGCTCTCGACCCCAATGCGGCCGCCCATCATCTTCGCCAGGCGGCTCGAGATGGCAAGCCCGGGCCCCGGGTCCCCCCGAAGCGTCGCACGGTGGACGCATCCGCTTGCACGAACGCCTGGAACACCTGCTCCAGCTTGTCCTCGGCAATGCCGATTCCGGTATCACGTATGACAAGGTGCGGCATCCGGGATCGCCGGACGCCTCCACGCCGACTTCGCCACGATCGGTGAACTTGATGGCATTGCCCAGCAGATTCATCAAAATCTGGCGCAGCAGAGCGTTTGTCTCCCTGCAGCAGCCCCGGCGGCGCGGGATGATGCGACACGTCGAGCTCGAAGGCCTTTGGCCGACGCCCGCACGGCCAGCACGCGCACGACGTCCTCCACGGTGTCGCGCAAGACGAAAGGCGCCGGGTGCAGCTCGGGGTGAGGACTCGAATGTCCGCAGATCGAGGATGTCGTCGAGCAGGTCCAAAAGAGCTTCACCAGACCGCTTGACCACGGTGAGATAATCGCGCTGCTCCGGATCCAGCGGTCCAGTCGACCCGCCAGCTCGGTCAGCCCCATGATCGGCATTCATCGGGGTCGGATCTGGTCGCTCATATTCGCCAAGAAACTCTGTCTTGGCACGATTGGCCGCCTCGGCCTGGTCGCGGGCCAGGGCCAGATCCGTCTCGGCCTGTTTGCGGGCGGTCGTATCGTGGCCCACCAGGTGGATTGTCTCCTGCTTCCGGCCCGGCACCGCGCTCCAGGCGAAGCTGCGCAAGCCGTTCGGACTTTCCATGCGGGCCTCGAATGAGACCGCCTCGTGCGGCACGGTCAAGCGCAGCAGGGCGTCACGCACCAGAGGCCGTGTCGCCCGAAACGAGGTCGAGGGACCGCGACCCCGGCCGCCTTCGAACGCCGCGCTCCAGGCCGGATTGACGTCACGCCAAAATGCCGTCAAAACCGGCGATGCCGAGCAGGTCGGTGGAGAGGTTGAAGAACCAGTCGCGTTCCTCCACCACACGATGGTGGGCGAGGAACTGCCCGAGCTGCATCGCCGCCATGGACAGCATCTCAATGTCCGCGGCACCCACCGTATGCGGAGATTCACGCATCAGTTCAAGCACGCCGAGCGGCAGTCGGTCGGCCATGATGGGCAGAAGCACGGCGCGTCCATCCCGGCCGCGCGGGGAGCGCGGCGTGGCCTGCCTCGCCTTGCTGGCCAACCGGTCTGGCCAGGCAAATCCTGACCGGGCGGCTGGCGCGGCGGCTGGCTTTCCACAGCTCGGGCAGCGGCGTGCGACTCCGCGCATCCTCCAGACGCAGCACGCCGGCTAGGGGTCGATCAGCCACAAAGCGGCCCAGCTCCAATCCAGGGCCTGCGCCAGAGCTTCCGGCATGGGGCCGCATGTCGCAGAGCGTGACAGCAGATGGGTAACCGCGTGCTCGGCACGGCGGCGCCCTTCCACAGCCTTCTGATCGGTGACGTCCAGCGAAATCCCCCGCAGCTTCCGCGGCCCTACGCTGCCGTCGAAGACGGGGTGTAGAATATCGCGCAGCCAGCGCCACGATCCGTCCCGGCAATGCGCCCGATACTCGTAGCGAACCTGGACACCGGTACCTACCGCGCGGCACGCCTGCGCCACCCGCTCGCGGTCCTCGGGGTGATGCGTCGCCACCGAACCCGCCGATGCGAAAGCCACTCCTCGATCGGATCTCCGACACCGCCTGGGCATCCCGGCTGACAAAGGAGAACTGCCACGTGGTGACATCGGCCTCCCATACGACGGCCAGAAGATCGCCATCAAGAGCGCGCAGTTCCCGCTCTTCCAGGGTAACGCCGTAGACGGCGCGCCCGGCAAAGGCCGCACGGAGCGCGCCAGGTGCCCACCTCGCCGTCCACGGGCGCGTTCTGGCACAGGGCGGCCAACGGCAACGGCAACCAGTTGGCCCGGGCGCAAAAGGTGCACGCAGGGCCTCCCGCACCGTCAGATTGCGGTCCACCACCAGCATTCCGCCGCGGCGCTCCACCGTCTCACTGCTGGCCCGCGATAGGTCAACCAGGCGTTCACCGCGAGGCCGAGATGAGCAGGCTGATCTTGAGAAGCGCCTCCACCAGCTCGAGCTCATCGCGCCACAACGGCGGCAGCACGCCGCAGAGGAACTTGGAGTGGGCCATGACGTGCCAGCACGGCAACACACCATCTCCTGATGGATGGCACCCAGGCGCAACCGGCTCAGCGCAAACTCCCAGCCGTGCGGACCCGCCAGCATCTCCAGAACCACGCGGCTTCACCTTGTTGAGGCGCTGCAGCACCCAGGCATCGTCATCGAACAGGAACAGGCTGGCGTAGAAGAACGCCTCGAAAGGGGCATAGGCAGCTCGCAGTCGTGTGGTGGCATCGCCGAGCAGGTGGCGATCCCGGGCCGTGAAGTGGAGCCCCGCCATCCGCCGTTCCAGTTCGTTCCGCAGCGAAGAGCCGCTCCGCGCCGGCCATGGCGGCCACGACCTCGCCCAGCGGTACGCTGGCTCGTTGGCTTGCGGCGAGCTCGGGGACATTCCGGCCAGCCAGCCGTCCAGGACGAGGTCTAAGCTGCAGCCAGGAAACCTTGATAGAGGGCGAGCACGCGTGCAGTCGATCCGACTCGGGAGCGACCTGGGGGACCTCACGGACGGCAAGCAGCAGGGCTCGTCCGTACTCGGCAAGATAAGCGTGACCCCTTCGGGGTAGGCTTGACACTTCGTGATAATCCAGCGGCGCTCCCAATGCTTTGACGGAAACGGACAGGCCAAGCTGATCGAGCAAGGCCGTATCCCGCAGGCATGCGGTTGAAGATAGCGGCGGCGCCTTAAACTCTTCCGGATCGCATAACGCAGAGCGCGGAACAAGCAACGATATCACTCCACCCGCATGGCAACAACCCCAACGACCTCGCGGAGTTCCCCGTGCGTCGGATACAGGCAATCTCGGCCGAATCATGGGTGCTTTCACTGTTCCGCAATCCGGACCCCCACCAAACCCTGCTGTCCACCTCTTGTTCGGATACCGAGCGGGTCCGCAATGAGCAGGAAGTCAGCTGGCGCATCGGCATCGCCCAGATCTATAGTCAAGGCAACGAAAGGAGCGACGCTTCAATGCGACGCATGCTGGTGTGGGCCGCCGCCCTCTACTGCTGGCAGCCCTTCCCACCTGGTCGGCTCCGGCGAAACGATCGCCTGGCAGCCCTCTCTCTGACGACGTTTTCACCCAGGCGCGCCAGGACCACAAGTTCGTGGTGCTGGACCTGGAAGCGGTATGGTGCCACTGGTGCCACGTGCAGAACGAGACAACCTATCACGATCCGAAGGTCGTCTCGCTCATCAACTCCCACTACATTGCGGTAAGGGTCGATCAAGACAGCCGTCCCGACCTCTCCAATCGCTATGAGGACTACGGCTGGCCGGCCACCGCTATCTTCAACGGGAACGGCCAGGAGCTGGTGAAGTTCACCAGCTACATCCCGCCGCCTCGCATGGCAGCGCTCTTGCAGGGCGTATCGACGATCCTCGCCCGGCCCTTGGTCACCGGTACGCAGGAGAAGGTCACCCTGCCCACCCACGGCGCCCTCAGCGACGTCGAGCGGCAGAAGCTTGAGCGCCTCCTCAACCAGCGCTACGACAACAAGCTGGGCGGCTGGGGGGACGCGCAGAAGTTCCTCAACTGGGACAACGTGGAATGGTGCATGACGCAGCGCGACGCCCACGATCAGAAGATGGCACGCCAGACGCTCGATCTGCAATTCAAGCTGATCTATCCGGTGTGGGGCGGCGTCGATCAATACTCCGACAGCGGCGACTGGAACCACCCGCACTTTGAGAAGATCATGCAGTTCCAGGCGAACGACCTGCGCATTTATGCGCTGGCCTACGCGAAGTATCACGATCCGCGCTATCTCGCTGCGGCGCAAAAGATTCGCGGCTATCTGAAGAACTTCCTGACCAGTCCGGAGGGCGCGTTCTACGTCAGCCAGGACGCCGATCTCAAGCCCGTGAGCATAGCGGCGAGTACTACAAGCTCGACGATGCGGCTCGCCGCAAGCTCGGCGTGCCGCGGGTCGACCCGCACGTCTACGCCCGCGAAACGGCTGGGCGATCCAAGCGCTCTGCGCGCTTCTACGCAGTGACCGGCGATGCATCGGTGCTGGCCGACGCCCAGCAGGCGGCCGCCTGGATTGAAGCGCATCGCGGCCTGCCGGACGGCGGCTACAGCCACGACACGCAAGACGTCGCGGGCCCCTACCTGGGCGACACGTTAGCGATGGGAGAGGCGTGGTTGTCGCTCTACGGTCACGCGGAGCGTACTGATCTTGCCGCTGCCCAGGCCGTGGCAGACTTCATTGGCAAAAATTTTTCCACTGTGGGAACTCCCGGGCTGGTCACTGCAGTCTCGAAAAGCAGGTTCAACCGGTTGCACCCCCAGGCTGATGAGAACGTTGCTGCGGTGCGCTTTGCAAACCTCCTGTCCCGCTACACCGGCAAACAGGAGTATCGAAAGCTTGCCGATCGAGCCATGCGTTACCTGGCGGCGCCCGAGATTGCGGAGGTTTACAGTGCGTCGGGCATCCTGCTGGCCGACACCGAACTGCATAGCGATCCCACCCACCTGACCATCGTCGCCCGTAAGGGCGACGCGAACGCCCACGCCCTGCTGGTAACGGCTCTTGGCTTCCCCGGGGCCTATAAGCGGGTAGAGTCGTGGATCGCCAGGAAGGGCCGCTTCCCAACGCTGACGTTCAATATCCTGACATGGAACGTGCCGCAGCCTTTGTATGTAGCGACAATCGCTGCTCTCGGCCAGCGTTTACTCCTGACACGCTCAAGGCTATTGCGGATCGGATCGCTCACTAAGCCCACAAACTCAGGATTTTTTCTTCTACAAGGCAGGAGGTGATATCGGACACAGTCGAAATATCGGCTCCCAAGCGAGAGGTAGAATAGGATTCACCGATCGTAGGTCCTTGTAGAAGGAAGCGGGCACGGCCCACGACCATCTCGTCAATAACAAAACCAAGTGGAGGAACTCACAGATCGATCGTAGAGGTTCACCAAGCTGATGGCTGCCGCCGTTCCCGGTCTGATGGTCGGTTCGAAGGCTATCCCAGGCATTCGCGGAAGATGCAAAGGGTGTCAATGCGCACGCCTGCAAGGGCCTCAATGCTTGTAAGGGCAAGGGCCAGTGTAAAACCGGTGACAAGGGCTGCAAGGGCAAGAACACCTGCAAAGGCAAGGGCGGCTGCGCCACTGCGAAGCACGAGTGCAAGGCCCACAATTCCTGCAAGGGCCAGGGCGGCTGCAAGACCGGCGACAAGGGCTGCAAGGGCAAGAACACCTGCAAAGGCAAGGGCGGCTGCCCGTTCCTGCAAAGGCGAAGTAGTCCATTCTCTTGAGGTGAAGACCGCAGCGGCAAATCGCTTCTGTGGTCTTCCCGCGTCCAGGCTAAGCGAGGGCATCAGTTATGAGCGCGAATCGATGAACATTGGGGATTGGGGCTGGGCGTCGGGCTTCGCACCACGCACTTTCCCCACATTCTGGAGATTGGCCGAGGTCGACTCTTCGAGATTGTCTCGGAGAACTTCATGGATACGCACGGACGGCCCATGTGGGTGCTGGATCAGGTGGCCGACGGTATCCCGTCATCATGTACGGCGTCTTCATGTCCATCGGCAGCACCGACCCGCTCGACATGGAATATCTGCGCATCAAAGCGCTCGCCGATCGCATCAAGGCACCATCGTATCGGATCACCTCTGTTTCACCCTGCGTGCTTGGGCGCAACGTGCATGACCTCTTCTGCCGGTGCCTCTGACCAGCCGACGCTCAAGCACGTCGCAGAGCGGGTGCGCACCGTCCAGCAGTTTCTGGAGCGCCCGTTGTTCCTGGAAAATCCGTCGAGCTACGTCGAGTTCACCCGCTCCACCATGACGAGTCGGAGTTCCTGGGCCGTCTGATGCAAGAGACGGATTGTGGCATGCTGCTTGATCTCAACAACGTCTACGTGAGCAGCTTCAATCACGGTTTCAATGCCGACGAATGCGACATCGATGCCATTGATCCGACCCAGCTGCCTATCATCATCTGGCGGGCCACACCAACAAAGGCACACACATCATCGACACGCACAACGACTACGTGATCGATCCGGTGCGGCGGCTCTACGAGCGGTTCCACAAGCGGAGCGGCGGGCGGACGACGTTGGTGGGAATGGATCAACATCCTGGAATTTGACGTGGTGCATGCCGAAGTGCTCAAGGCGGGCAGTATCGGGAGGCGGTGAGCCATGTCTGATCTCGCACGTATCTGAAGCGTTCTTTCAGACTACATCGTCGATCCGGGGGACGACGACACGGGTGGCGAGAGCGCAAAGACGCACGCGGCGAAGCTGATCAAGCCGTCGCACTCGCTGGATCCGGTGGAGCGGCTGAACGTCTATCGGGATCAGTACCTGGCTCGGCATGGCGCAGGAAGCGCTGAGCGCCGACTATCCGGCCTCGCGCCATTTCCTCGGCCATCACGGGTTCTGGAACCTGGTGTCGCAATACGTCGAATGGTATCCCAGCAAGAGCTGAACCTCGCCGGCTGTCGGACCATCTGCCGGACTTCGTGGCGCAAGCGTCCTGCGTTGCGGCGGCAGGCGTTTGCGCATGACATGGCGCCGCCTGGAGCACGCGCGTGCGTGGTCTTTGTGTGCCGGCCGTCGACCGCGCTGACCAACAGCAAGTCGCGTGGCGGTGCCCGAAGAGCGTGGGCCACGGCGGCTCGACCGGTCGAGGCGATGCGGCTGTTACAGTTTGCCTATCCCGTCAATGAGTATTTCGAAGCCGTGAACCGAAGAGCCGCTGCCGTCAACCGCCCGGCGCACCACCTAGTCGTGGTGTGGCGGATCGGATTTGGGATGTGGCGCATGCCGCTCAGTGCCGCCGAATACCCGGCTCTGCTCAACGGCCTGGTCTCCGGCCGCTCGCTGGGTGCTGCTGATGGAAGCGACTCTGGGGCCGCCATAAAGTGCGCCCGGAAGAAGTCTTCCAGTGGTTCTCGCGGTGGATTGGCGGTCACTGTTCTCGGAGCTGATACTGGCTCCCGCACGTTTGTTGGTTGCCGCGGCGGTCTGAGCAGGGACGCACGCGGCGGCCATCGAAGGCTGACGGGAACGCTCGACTGGTTCAAGAGAGCCAAAGGCCAGACCTCGCAGAACGTCAATGCGGTGCCGCAAATACGCCCCCTGCCGATTTGCCCCCTGCCGTCCGCCCCGACGCGAGGGCCGGCTCGCTTTGAACCCCAGGACCCTGTCGCAGACGGCGTATCCGGGCGGCTTTAAGCGTCCGCACCGCGGCTTCCAGAGCGCATTGGCCGCTACCGCATTCGCAGCATTCTGGGCCAGGGCGGGATGGCGTGGGTCTATCTGGTCGACTTTGATGATGAGAATCCCAGCGCGGAGCCGGATCGGGTATGCGCCGAAAACCCTCATCACCATGGAAGACGGGGACAGCGAGGTTTACGAGCGCTTCAAGCGCGAAATCGCGATTCGCATGAAGCTGCGCCACCCCAACGTCGCTTGATGGGGACCGGGGATTGAGCAGGACAAAACCCCTTACATCGTCATGGAGCTGCTTGAGGTGGAGTGCTGGTGGACTTCATCGCCGGCATGGCGCCCGTCTTGGTCGGGGTCGCCAAGCCATCATCGTGCAGATTCTCCAGGGTATCGGCGCCATCCACGCAGGCCGGTGATCGACCGCGATCTCAAGCCGGGCAATGTCTTCCTCACCCAGGAGGGGGCCCTCAAGATCATGGACTTCGGCATCGCTCGCAAGGCCCGCCTGAAGTCCCTCACCGCGACGGGTAGCGCTCTGGGTACCCCTGATTCATCTCCCCCGAGCAGGTTCTCGACACCCGCAACGTTGACCATCGCACTGATCTCTTCAACATCGGCCTCATCTTCTACGAGCTGCTCTCCGGCCAGCTCCCTTCGAAGCCCCCACCGTCAGCGACATGCTCCTCCGCCTCGTCCGCCGGCACCTTGACCCCCATCTCCAGTTTCCGCAACGACCTCCCCCCCGGTCTTGAGGAATGGCTCAATCGCCTCCTCTCCCAGGATCGCGACAACGCTTCCAGACCGCCAAAGCCGCCCTCGACGCCATCAACTGGTAGTCTGTTCACTCGCTCGGTCCAGCGTCAATGTTGCGGCGGGACGAACGCGCATCGGGTCTAGTCGATCGCTCCCGGCTGAGGTAGGTGTAGGCGCGCAGGCTCCCCTCGTAATTCTGCATCAGCTTGCGCGATTCCGACAGCGTGAGCGCTGCTCCTCGAGGGCGCGCTCGTGCGCTGCGGATGCGCTCGATCAGATCTTCGCTGGAGTATTGCACGTAGCTGAGGATTCCTTGATGGTGTCGCCCTTCACCACGTGATCGATGTGATAGCCGTGCTGCGTCAGGCGCACGTGTACCGCGTTGGTGTGGC
>CAVPGG010000191.1:0-3493 GCA_963703755.1 uncultured Pseudomonadota bacterium | reverse complement strand
CTCCAGTTTCCCAAGCACGCATCTCGAAGGACGTGGACAGAGCCATGGACAAGGCTGACGCAAAGTTTAATCATGTCCCAGCAGGAGTCGCGGTCCGGAATGGCCCTGTAGTGGAAGACAAGATGGATTTTGATCAGCCAGCGACGAATGGCCATGCGAAGCGCAAGGCTCGTACCAGCACATCAAAAGCTCCGAAATATGCCGACAGCGAAAGTGAAGAGGATGCAATTCCATTGGTAAGCACCTTACTGGAATACGTGTCATTTTGATTCCAAATCCTGCTTTACAGTCACTTTCAAGACCAGCAACACTATGCTGACACTTTCACAAGGCCAAGCGTCAAAAGGTTTCCAAAAAGGCTGCCGATCCAACTCCGATGATGACGTTCCGTTGGCAGCCAAAAAGAAGCCAGGCGGCGCGCACCGCGCTCGTCCTCGAGCTGCGCGCCGGCATCGATGCCCTGCTCGCCGATCTCGATCGCGCGATCGCCGGCTTCGTGACGCTCGCGGGACGCTACCGTCGTACTCCGACGGTTGCGCGCACGGGCCTGCAGCACGCGCTGCCCATGCCGTTCGGCCTCAAGGTGGCAGGCTATGCGGGCGCGCTCGGGCGCGCGCGCGAGCGCCTCAAACGGCTGCGCCGCGAGGCGCTGATCATGCAGTTCGGCGGCGACGCCGGCACGCTCGCGTCGCTCGGCGAGCGCGGCTTCAACGTCTATGAGCGGCTCGCCGCCCTCCTCGACCTGCCGCTGCCTGACGCGCCCTGGCACAGCCATCGCGATCGCCTCGTCGAGGTCGCGGCCGCGCTCGCGATCCTGGCCGGAACCTGCGCAAAGATCGCGCGCGATGTGGCGCTGCTGATGCAGACGGAGGTCGCCGAGGCCTTCGAGTCGGCCCCAGCCGGCAACGGCGCCACGAAGCCACACCAGCGCCAGCCGATCGCCGCCGCGACGGTGCTCGCCTGCGCCGCCATGGCGGCGCCGCTCGCCGCCGCCATCATGAGCGCCGAGGCGCACGAGCACGAGCGCGCCGCCGGCGCCTGGCAGGCGGAGTGGACCACCTTCCCGGCCCTCCTGCTCGCGGTGTCCGGCGCGCTCGCCGGCGTCGCCGACCTCAGCGAGCGGCTCAAGGTCGACAACGAGCGCATGCGCGTCAATTTCGACGCCACCAACGGGCTCATCATGGCCGAAGCCGTCGCCGCGACGCTGGTGGGCAAGCTCGGCAAATCCATCGCCGACCAGGTGATGGAGGAAGCGATCCAGAAGACGATCGCCGAGAAGCGCCACCTGCGCGACATCCTGGGTGAGGACGAACGCGTGACCCTGATGATGAATCCCGGCGAGATCGCCCGCCTGTTCGAGCCGCTGTCCTATCAGGGCGTGGCGCAGACGTTCATCGAGCGGCTTGTCGCCTCGGCCCAGTCGCGCGTGCCGCGGCGCTAGGCGTACAAAAAGAGAGCGTCAGGGAGGGAATTGAAAATGCCGATGATCCAATCGCAGGGCTGCCTCATCAATGCCGAGATCGAGGGACCGGGCGATGCGCCCGCATTGATGCTGTCGAATTCGCTCGGCACCGACCTGCACATGTGGGATCCGCAGGCGGCTGCCTTCGCCAAGCACTTCCGCCTGGTGCGCTACGACCGGCGCGGCCACGGCAAGTCGGCCGCGCCGAAAGGTCCCTATTCGATGGAGATGCTCGGACACGACGCACTCGCCGTGATGGATGGGCTCGGCCTCAGGAAGGTCAACTGGTGCGGCCTCTCGATGGGCGGGATGGTTGGCCAATGGCTCGGTGCCAACGCGCCCGAGCGCATCGACAAGCTCATTCTCTCCAACACCCACAGCTACTATCCGGACAAGCAGATGTGGGCAGACCGCATCAATGGCGTACGCGAGAGGGGCCTCGCCGGCGCGGTCGACGGCACCATGGAGCGCTGGTTCACCAAGGAATTCCGCGAGCGCGCGCCCGACAAGATCGCGATGATGCGCGACATGTTTCTCAAGACGCCGGTCGAAGGCTTTCTCGGTTGCTGCGCCGCCATCCGCGACATGGATCTGCGGCCCATGCACGAACGCATCACCGCGCCGACCCTGGTGATCGTCGGCAGCAAGGACCCCGCGACCCCGCCGGCGGCCGGCGAGGAGATCCAGAAGCGCATCAGGGGCGCCAAGCTCGCGGCGCTCGACGCTGCGCACATTTCCAACCTCGAGCAGCCGCAGACCTACATCGAGACCGTGCTCGGATTTCTGAAGGCATAGCCAATTTCATCGGTCATGCTTGGCCTTGTGCCGGGCATCCACGTCTTGTTCACTTCCAAGGAAGACACGGATGCGCGGAACAGCCCGCGCATGACGAGTGCGTGGGAGGACACCATCATGGACGACAAAGAGCGTTATTCCGCCGGCATGAGCGTGCGCCGCAAGGTGCTGGGCGCCGCGCATGTCGACAAGCAGACCGCCGGCAAGACCGCGTTCAATTCCGACTTTCAGGACCTGATCACCCGCAATGTCTGGGGCGAGGTGTGGACGCGGCCGCATTTCGACGAGCGCACGCGGCGCATTCTCGTCATCGGCACCATGATGGCGCTCGGCACCTGGGACGAATTCCGCCTGCACGTGCGCGCGGCGCTGAGCCAGGGCGCGCTCACGGCGGACGACATCAAGGAGATCATCCTGCAGCAGACCGCCTATTGCGGCGCGCCCGCCGGCAATCACGCCTTCCGCGAGGCCGGCGAGATCGTGAAGGAGCTCGGAAAGAGCCCCTGAAATCGGCGAATTCGGCGATGCGCGCGGCGAGGAATTCGCTTCAGCCGGCCCTGGCCGACTCCAGGATCGCGGCGAGGCGCGGGTCCGCGTCGGTGACCTGCCGGCGCAGCGTCGCGGCGGCTGCGCGGTAGGCGCACATGAACACCTCGGTGTGACGTTCCCATCGAATCGCCTGCATGCCTTCAGGCAGGACCGGCTCGATCAGCAGATCGGTGTCGGTGAGCGCCAAGTCCTGCCGGCGGTTCGCCACCATGCTGAGCATGACGATCTGCAGGATACCGGGCACCGGCAGCCGCGGGCGCCGCCTGAAAGGATTGAGCGCGGCGAGGAGCGACTCGCGCGGACCCGGGATCAACTCGTAGTCGACCGCATAGGTAGTCCGGGCCGGCGGGCGCAACGCCACGACAACGTTCGGCCCCGACTTGAGCATCCGCATCGGCGCAAGTGGCACGTTGTCGACGATCCCGCCGTCGACCAGCATCTCGCCGGCGCGCGTGAAGAACGGCGGCAGCAGCGCCGGGATCGAGCCGGAGGCGCGCACCGCCTCCCACAGCGGACCCCGGCGATGCAGCATGATCTCGTTGCGGCTGAGATTGGTCGACACCGCAAAGAACGGCTTCCACAGATCCTCAATCGCGGTCGTGCTGCCGTATTCGGCCCGCAGCGCCCGGTCGAAGTTCTTGTCGTTGAGCAGCCCGTAATAGGGCAACGCGTAGCGCCGGAAGGAAC
>CAVPGG010000190.1:0-5492 GCA_963703755.1 uncultured Pseudomonadota bacterium | reverse complement strand
AACCGGTTTTCTCATTCCGCCTCCCAGGGTCCAAATGCGTGAGCCATCTCGCGCGCACCTTCTACGAAATGCGGATATTCCTTTTATTGCCGCTACCAGATTCGGCAACGCTCTTCCGCCGGCCGCACCATGGGATCACCGTCCTTGCAGGAAAAGGCTTTCGCAAACTGCGGCATGTTAGAAAGCACGCCTTGCGCGCGAAAACGCGAAAGAGGGTGCGGGTCCGTGGGATTTTTGCTGGTTGCGGGCCGTTTGCGCCTGGCGGACCGCGCCAGCCTCGGGTACGCAGCGCCTGGCGGCATCTTTCTGCGCAAGCTCCTGCTCGGGCTCGCGCTCGGCGTGATCACCATGGCGGGCGTGGCGGCCTCGATGGCGGCCCTGGGGCTGCTCGATTTCCGCAAGGCCGCGGGCTACGGCGCCGGCGCGCTCACCGCGCTGGTCGCGAAGCGGCTCGCGAGCGGTCTAGCCGTCGCCCTCATCGAGGAGACGGCGCTGCGCGGCGCGATGTTCACAGGCATCCAGCGGGAATCCGGCACCATCGCCGCGGTCGTGCTGACCGCGATCGTGTACGCCTTCACGCATTTTCTCGGCAGCTACCACATTCCAGCCGCGCAGGTCTCGGCCGGAGGCGGCGTGGCGCTCCTGCACGGCACGCTGCAAGCTTTCGACCACCCTCTCGGCATCGCGGATGCTTTTCTCTGTCTGACGGCCGTCGGGGTCGTGCTCGCGCTCATACGCTCGATCACCGGCAACATCGCGGCGGGAATGGGCGTGCACGCCGGCTGGGTCTGGGTGATGTTGGTCATGCACGAGCTGTCGCAGCCGAATCACGCCTCGCCGCTCGCGTTTCTCCTCAGCCGGCACGATGGTTTCACCGGCTGGCTGGTGTTGACGCGCCTGCGAGGCCGAATTCCGGATGGCCACTCCACGTGAAGACAATACAATCGCCGGTGATGCCATGTCCGGCGCCACCACAAGGCAGGGCGCCGTAGTCGCGACGAACGGGCAGCCGCCCGGCGCAACCCGGCCCGACGGAGCCGCCGCCTTGATCCGCTTGGTGGCGATCCTGGCGTTGCTCGTCGGGCTCGCCAGCGAGGCGTGCGCCGGATTGAGCGCCGCCGATCTGGCGGCCATTGCGGCGGCTCCGCGGCCGAACGCGGCGCTGCCGCTGACGCTGACGTTCCGCGACGACGCCGGGCGCACCCGCACTCTCGCGGACGCGCTCGGCGGTAAGCCGTCCGTGCTGATCTTCGCCGATTACACCTGCCACACGCTGTGCGGACCAATCCTTGATTTCGCCGCGGCGGCGCTGCGCCAGTCGGGCCTGCGGCCCGGCGCCGACTTTCGCCTGATCGTCATCGGCATCGACCCTAAGGACGGCATCGGCGCCGCGCGCGCGATGCGGGCGACGCGGCTCGGCCGCGATGACCCGATCGCGCCAGCGGCCGTGTTCCTGACCGGCGACGTTGCGGCGATCGATGCGGCGACGACTGCGTTGGGCTATCGCTACGCCTACGATGCAGCGCGTGACCAGTACGCGCATCCGGTCGCCGCCTATGTGATCGACGCACGCGGCGCCGTCGCCCGCGTGCTGTCGGGCCTCGGTCTGAGCGGCGCCGACATGCGGCTGGCGCTCGTCGCTGCCGGCGGCGGCCATGTCGGCAGCTTCGCCGACCGCATCCGGCTTCTTTGCTATGCTTACGACCCGGTGCGCGGCATCTACACTGAGCGCATCACCCTCTTCCTCGAGGTGGGCGCACTCGCGACGGTCGCGGCGCTTGCGGGCTCGATTGCCCTCATGGTCGCGAAGGGGCGGCGCAGGACGCTGCCCTGAGGCTCGCCGAACGGACGCCCGCGGCTTCCGAGATCGCTGTGGCTGATTTTCATGTGTCGCGCGGTTGAACGCGGCTTCGCCCGACGGACCCGAGCTCACGTTTCGGTTGCCAGGCCGCCGCGATCCGCGAACATGCGCGGGCCCCATTGGCCCGCCCATTGCCACGCCAGCAGCCAGATCGCGCCGGTTAGCAGGATGGCGGCCGGCAGGTCGAGCCATAGGGCGAGCGCCCCCCGATGAAACGGCGGAAGAATGAGGACGGCGGCCTCGAGATAGCGCAACATCAACGTCGCCCCGGCGAGCCACAGCAGTGCGCGCGTGCTCCTGCGCACCGGTTCGGAGAGCAGCGCGAAGAACGGCACGATGAACTGAAAGATGAAGAGCGCCCATAATGCGACGCTCCAGCCGCCTTCGAGCCGCTTGAGATACCAGACGACCTCATCGGGAATGTTGCCGGCCCAGATGATGATGTATTGCATGGCGTGCAAGTAGGCCCACAGCAGGAGCACCGACAGAAACGTGCCCGAATAGGCTGCATTGCTCATCCGGCGCGAACGGCGGGTCAGCAACAAAGCTCCGACCGCAAAGCCTAACCCGGCCAGCAGGTAAAAGCCGATCGCCAGCAGGCCATAGATCGACGAATGGAAGTCGGGCTCGAGCAATTCGAGCCAATCGATGGCCGCCCATGACGACGTCAAGGCCCAGACGATGAGTTCGACAGATGCCGAGCGCTTCATCGCGGCGTCTTCGCCACCGGCGCGCACGCCCCAAAGGGCCAGGGCGGTAAAGAGGGCAAAATAGATGGCTGCCCGCAAAATGAAGAACCACGGCCTCAGGTACGCCGCCTTGAACGGAGGGAGATTGGCCTGATCCGAGACCCAGGGGTAGAGCTGGGCCATCCCCGCCGCAACAGGAATGAAAAGCAGCGCAACTACCGGCATGGTAAGCACCGCGCTCGACAGCACTCCGCGCAGATACCCGGGTCCATCCGCCGCGCACCAGATAGGTGGTGAACAAAACCGCCAAGGCGCCGATCGGAATGGCACTCACCGCCGTCCAGGCTACAAGGTAGCTCAACAACGCTGATTTCGGGTCGAGCAGCAGACCGATCAACAGCTCGACCAATCCGACGGCGACGCCGATCAACGTCAGCCTGCGCGATGTCATCATGGCAACTTCTCCGCCGTCAGACGCGACTGCAGATCCGGCGGCAATTCGGTGAATTTGGCGTGCTGGCTCAGCTGCAACGCGCGGATATAGGCGACGATCGCCCACCGGTCGCGCGGCCGGATGCGATCCGCATGCGCATACATGGCGCCGAACCCGTTGGAGATGATGTCATAGAGGTGCTGATCGTCGGCATCGAGCAGCCGTTGCCCGGTGAAATTCGGCGGCTGCGGCATGCCTCGCTGCACGACAATGCCGCGACCGCTGCCGGCGCGGTCGTGGCAAGGCGCGCAGTAGACATCGAACTGCTCGCGCCCGCGCGCCAGCAGCTGCATTGTCAACGCGGGCCGGCTGCGTGCTTCTTCCGCCCAGGCAAGATCCTCGCGCGATACCGTACCTGCAACAGGCGCCTGCAGAACGCGTCCGTCGCGAAACAGCGCGCCCGGCGCGTACTCATGATACTTCGGCTGCGAATCCATGTTCGAGCGGGTGCAACCGGCGAGAGCCAGAAATAGCACCATGATGGTGAGCGGCCGCGCCATCACGCCTCCACCAGCTCGATCGAGTTGGGCTCGAGGCCGCGCAGGAACTGCCGCGTTCTTTCCGCGTCGAACTGCGCATCGGACGCGAGCACGCACAGAAAAAAGCGGTCGCGTGAGGCGCGATAGAACGCCGGTGCCGCAAAGACCGGATGGTTGAGCCGCGGCAGGCCGTTGAGCACCAGCATGCCGATTGCCGGCGTCAGTGCTGCGAACAGCACGGTGAGCTCGAAGCACACCACCATGAAGGCCGAAAGCGCATAGAGAGGTCGGCCGCCGACATTGATCGGATAGTCGAAATTGGTGAAGAGCTGCATCCCGAGCGCAAGGGCGAACCCGAATATGCCGCCGGCGAGGCCAAGCCAGAGCACGCGACGGTCGCGCAGGCCAAGGATGCCGTTGAGCTGGTAGACTGGAAACGGGGTGAAGGCATCGAGCTCGCGATAGCCTGCCTTGCGCGCGCGCTCGGCGGCGCGCTCGAATTCGTCGATGCCATCGCGCTGATGACGATCGAGAACAGATTAACGGGCGCCTCAACGCGATGGACGATGCGGTGGCGGCGGGGCTCGCCGCCGGCGGCCGTCGCCGCGGCGAAGGCGCGCCCCGGCATACGGCGCCCTCGTGCTGCGCGGCGCCGGGCGCGACGCGTTCTGCGCCGGCGTCGACCTGGGACGCGGCGGCGGCGCGGCGCCGGGATCGGCACCGATAAACTGCTGAACATGTACCGGCGGGGAATCGGCGGCGATTCAGGAAGTCGAAGAGCGCGCCAACGATCTGTACCTCCGGGCGCTGATGCCTCGGCTGAGCGCCACCTTTATCAGGGCGAAGAAGCTATATGTATCACAGATGCATTCACCTCACACGGTCTACTAGATGCTCCAAAAGGCAGTTTATGCGCCCCTAAAAAAGGCCTCGACCATCCAACGGGAAGCATTCTTCCTCGACTTCGCCAAAATCATCCGAGAACAGTTCCCCGACCTCGTGCTCATGGTCACAGGCGGATTTCGCACCCGAGGCGCTATGGAAGAAGCAGTAGCGACCGGCGCGTGCGATCTCATCGGCCTCGCACGACCAGCCGCATAGTGCTGCCTCGCCTGCCTAAGGAGGTCATGCTCAATGAGAAGGTTGAGGACTTCGAGGCACAGATCTGGCTCGAGCCCATCGAACTGCCTTCCATTGCGAAAATACTTCGCTTGAAGAATCTCTCCGCTCCTAATGAGTCGGACTGTGGCGGCCTCCCTACAGCTCTTATTCCTGTCGAAGTTCTCTTGTATTCCGTGGGCGTCATACTGAGATTTTCTCTTTAAGAAATACTACAACAAGCAGATCCATCAATCGAGCAGCAATGCCGTCTCACCGGCGATCACGCAGATCAGGATCGCTTCAGATGCCGGCCTCGGTGCCCGGAAAGACGATCGATTCGCGCAGCGCCGCGCCGTCGCCGATCCGCGCGCCGTCCCCGATCACCGCCAGTGGGCCGACGAGCCGGGCGCCGGCGCCGATCGAGACGTCGCGGCCGACCCAGATCGATCTGCCGTCGAGCGTCTGCGCGCCGTCGAGCGTCGAGCCCTCGCCGACCGTGATGCCGGCGGCCACCCGGGTTCCGGTGATCTCGACGCGCAGCTCGCCGGCGAGCGCGTCGAAGGTTCCCTGGCGCAGCTCGGCGAGCGAGCCGATGCCGTTCCAGTACTCGTTGATTTGGTGGACGAAGAACGGCACGCTCGCAGCGAGCAACGCCGGGAAGACGTCCTGCGCCCAGTCGACGAACGGCGTCGGCGGGAAGTAGTCGAAGATCGCGGGCTCGAGGCAGTAGATCCCGCAGCTGCCGAGATAGGAGCGCGCGTCCTGCGGCTCGGGCTTCTCCTGGAAGCTCGCTGATCCGGCCCTCGCCGTCGTGCAGCACGACCCCGTACTCGCGCGGATCGGCGACGCTCACCATGGCAATATGGTTG
>CAVPGG010000189.1:0-4696 GCA_963703755.1 uncultured Pseudomonadota bacterium | reverse complement strand
CGCCCGTGCGCAGGATCGCCGACATCGCCTTCTGGGCGAGCACCGTGCCGTCGATCACCGTGACGCCGCCGTCGCACACGTCGCAATTGCCGCACGGCTCGTGCGTCTCGCCGAAATAGCCCAGCAATGTCTGGCGCCGGCAGCGCGGCGCCTCGCATAGCGCGACCAGCGCATTGAGGCGCAGCCGGTCGATCCGCTTCTGCTCGTCGGAGGATTGATTCTCCTCGATCTGGCGGCGGCGCAGCGCGATATCGCTCGTCGCGTAGAGGGTGAGCGTGTCGGCCGGCAGCCCGTCGCGGCCGGCGCGGCCGATCTCCTGGTAGTAGCTCTCGATGTTGTTCGGCAGGTTGGCGTGGCAGACGAAGCGCACGTCCGGCTTGTCGATGCCCATGCCGAACGCGATCGTCGCCACCATCACGATGCCGTCCTCCTGCAGGAAGACGTCCTGGTGGCGCGAGCGGGCCGCCGCCTCCATGCCGGCGTGGTAGGGCAGCGCCTTGACGCCCGCGCCGCGCAGGAGCTCGGCCAGCTCCTCGGTGCGCCGGCGCGAGCCGCAATAGACGATGCCGCTCTGGTCGGGATGCGCGGCGACGAACTGCGCGATCTGCTTGGAGCCCGTGCGCGGGCTCATGGCGAGCCGCAGATTGGGTCGGTCGAAGCCGTGCACGAACACCTGCGGCGGCCCCGGAAACAGCCGTGCCTCGATGTCGCTGCGCGTCGCCGCATCGGCCGTCGCCGTGAAGGCGACGATCTGCACGCCGCCGAGCTGCTCGCGCAGCGCCCCGAGCGTGAGATACTCGGGGCGGAAGTCGTGGCCCCATTGCGAGATGCAGTGCGCCTCGTCGACCGCGAGCAGCGCGATCTTGGCGCGGCGGAGCAGCTCGATCGTGTCGGGCCGCGCGAGCCGCTCGGGCGCGATATAGGCGAGCCGCAGCTCGCCGCGCTCGATCCGGTCGAGGATGAGCTGGTTCTCCTGGAAATGGTTCGACGAATTGAGGCTCGCGGCCGCGACCCCGTAGCCGCGCAGCTGCGCGACCTGGTTGCGCATCAGCGCGATCAACGGCGAGACCACCACCGTGAGCCCGTTCCGCATCACGGCCGGCAGCTGGTAGCACAGCGACTTGCCGCTGCCGGTCGGCATGACGGCGAGCACGTCGCGCCCGTCGAGGATCGTGCCGATGATCTCGGCCTGCCCAGGCCGGAACGACGCGAAGCCGAACACGCTGTGCAGCAGGCTTTGCGCGGCGGCCAGGTCGGCCATGGGCGGTCGGCTTTCGGTTGACGGATGGACAGGCAGCGAGTTTAGCAAAACCGGGCCGCGCCTATGCAATCGTCCATGCCGAAAACGCATGGGGAAGGTTTCATCCGCCGCCGGTTTCGCCTATGAGGCGGGTCCCTGCCACGTGCGAGCATGCCGGATGCCGCCTCTGCCATCTTCCGACCCGCCGAAGGCTGGGCTCGCGCACCTGTTCGCCCTGCTGTGGCTCGGCGGCGTCGCGTCGCGCATGCCGATCCTGGCGATTCCGCCGGTCATTCCGCTCATCCACGACGACCTGCATTTGTCAGAGACCGAGGTCGGGTTCCTGGTCGGCCTGCCGCTCGGCATGTTCGCGCTGGCGGCAGTCCCGGGCTCACTGTTCGTGGCGCGCCTCGGCGTGCGCCGCACGATGCTGTATGGGCTGCTGCTCACCGCCGCCGCGTCGGCAGCGCGCAGCGCGAGCATCGATGCGCTGACTCTGTTCGCCGCGACCGCGCTGACCGGCTTTGCGGTTGCCGTGATGCAGCCGGCGCTGCCCTCGCTGGTGCGCGGCTGGGTGCCGGCGCGCGTGCCGCTCGGCACCGCGGTCTACACCAACGGCATGGTGTCGGGCGCGACCTCGGGGCCGGCTTTCACCATTCCGTTCGTGCTCCCCTGGGTCGGCGGAAGCTGGCGGCTCGATCTGGTCTTCTGGTCGGCGTTGATCGGCATCATCGCGGCCCTGTTCGCGACGTTCGGGCCGCGTACCGCCGTGGCGCCTGCGAGCGCCGTGGCGGCGCCGAATCGCTGGTGGCCGAACTGGAAGGATCCGTTGATCTGGTTGCTCGGCATCGGCTTCGGCGCGACCAATACGGCCTACTTCGGCGCCAACGCGTTTCTGCCCGACTACCTGGTCACACTCGGTCGCCCCGATCTCACCGGCGCGGCGCTCGGCTGGCTCAACGGCGCGCAGCTTTTCGCCTCGTTCGGCCTGCTCTGGCTCGCCGGCCGTGTGCAACGTCGTGCATGGCCGTATTTGGTGTTCGGGCCGCTGTGCGTTGCCGCCTTCGCGGCGTTCGTCTGGCTCGGCGGTGACTGGATCGTGCTGGCTTCCGCGATCCTCGGCCTCTCGGCGGCGGTGCCGTTCGTGCTGATCCTCGCACTGCCGCCGGCGCTGAGCGCGCCGAACGATGTCCATCGCACGGCCGCCGGCATGTTCACCATCAGCTACGGGCTCGCCGTCGTCGTCCCGGTGATCTGCGGTGCGCTCTGGGATCTCAGCGGCGCCGCATGGACCGCTTTCGTGCCGCTCGCGATCTGCGCCGTGGTGACAACGGTGATCGGCGTCCGGCTCACCCGGTACCGCGGCGTGTCCGCGTGAGCGCCCCGGGAGAAACCCTGATGGCACAGCCCGGCGCCGCATCCCCGGACGCGACCGCGCGGCTGATGCTGGTGCTGCTCAGCCTCGGCTGGGGCATGAGCTGGCCGATGATGCGCATCGCGCTCGACGAGGTGCCGCCGTTCAGCATGCGGGTCGCCACCATGCTCATCGGCGCCGTCACGCTCGGCGTGCTTACCGCGGTGCGCCGCCGCAGCTTCGCGCTGCACAGCCGGGTGGCGGCCGTTCACGTCGTGGTGGCTGGGCTGTTCAACGTCGTGTCGTTCACGATCCTGACGCCGTTCGCGCAGCTTTACGCGGCGACCTCGCGCGTCAGCATCGTGGTCTACAGCATGCCGATCTGGGCGACCCTGATGGCGCGGGTCGTGCTGGGCGAGCGCATCACCGGGATGCGGGCGGTCGCGTTCGCGCTGTGCGTTGCCGGTCTCGTGGTGCTGATCTCCCCGCTCGCGGGCGCCGGAATCCCGGCCGGCATCCTGCTGGCGCTCGGCGCCGCGGTGGGCTGGGCGGCCGGCACCATCTACCTGAAATGGGCGCACATCCGCGAAGAGCCGATGGCGGTGACGTTCTGGCAGCTCATCGTCGGGTTCGTCGTCATCGCGGTTTGCCAGCCGCTGTTCGAAGGTCGCCTGCATCTCTGGCCGATCCGCGCCTCGACGTTCGGCGCGCTCATGTTCGCCGGGCTGGTCGGCTCCGGGATCGCCTACTTCCTCTGGTTCGAGGTCGTGCGCCGGCTCTCCGCCATGACGGCATCGCTCGGCGTGCTGAGCGCGCCAGCGGTCGGCGTGCTGAGCTCGGTGGTGATCCTCGGCGAACGTCCGACTTTGTCCGACGTCGTCGGCTTCGCGCTGATCCTCGCCGCCTCGGCCTGCGTGCTGCTGGCGCCCGGGACACCACCGGACCTGGCGGAGCCGAAGTGAGCGCGCCGGCGGCAATTATCGCTGCATCGGTCCCAGCGCAACGTTGACCGCGTCGTAGCCGAAGACCCAGGCAGGATCGGTCGGAGTGCGCAGGAAGCTGTTCTCGGCGGAGATCCGTTGCACCTTGCCGACGCGCGGCATGCGGCTCGCCTGATAGAGCGCAAAGGCAGCGGCGTGATCGTCCGACGCCGCGAGACACCGGGCCAGCACGGCGGCGTCCTCGATCGCCATGGCGGCGCCCGAGGCCATATAGGGCGTCATGGCGTGGCAGGCGTCCCCCAGCAGCACCAGGCGGCCTTTGCTCCACGTATCGATCGGCGCGGTATCCAGGATCGGCCATTTGGTCGCTTGCGGTGCCGTTTCGATCACCTTGCGGACTTCCGGGTGGAAGCCTTCGAATGCACGTGCGACCTCTTCCCGGGTGCAGAACTCCCACGAGGCCTGCGAATGCCATTCGCCTTTGGCGCTCGTCACCAGATAGATCTCATTGCGCGCTTGCTCGATGTAGTAGATCAGGATGTGGCTCTTCGGTCCCCACCACTTGGTGCAATTGCGCACCTCCATGCCGCCGAGCAGCGCCGCGGGATAGATCGCCCGGTGAGCGACCGCGCCGGTGAAACGCGCTTTGCTCGGCCCGACGACCGCCTCGCGCAGCCTTGAGTTCACCCCGTCCGCGCCGATCGCCACATCGGCATCGGCCGCCGACCCATCCGCGAAGCTCAGGTGAGCGACGTCACGGTCCAATCTGACATCGTTGAGCCGCCGCCCGAATTCGATCGTCCCCGGCTGGACCCTGTCCAGGATCGCTGCGTGCAGATCGTGGCGGTGAACCGTGATGTAGCTGGCGCCGTAAGCACGCTCGCCTGAATTTCCGAGAGGCAACTCGAACAGGATTTCGCCCGAGTTCCATTGTCGGCTGGTGAAGGTGTCCGGGTGAATGCCGATCTGGCTGAGCCGACGCTCGGCATCCAGGTGGCGCAGCACCTTCATGACGTTCGCCGAGACATGAATGCCGGCGCCGATCCGCTCGAAGGTGCGTGCCTGCTCGTAGACCCGGACCGGAAAGCCCTCGCGCTGCAGCAACGATGCGACGGTCGCGCCGCCGAGCCCGGCTCCGATCACCGCAATACGTGTCTCGCG
>CAVPGG010000188.1:0-30916 GCA_963703755.1 uncultured Pseudomonadota bacterium | reverse complement strand
GTTGGTCCCAGCATGACAGCCGTGGCCGCGAGCTCGGGGCGGGACCAACTTGAAGCCGGATTGAACGAAGCCGCGTATTGTGGGCGCGGCCTATGGGTGTTTCAACCGGGCAGGTGTGCGAAGGAAGGCTGCAGGTGGGTGGCGCGGGGGATCGATAGCGCGAAGCTGGTGTGCTGACCAGGCTGGCGGGTGGGCCGTGAGTGTGGGGTCGTCGTCCAGTGGTGAGTAATGGCGGCGCTTCGTGAGCAATGGCAACCCTTTGGCCCGCCGCTATGGACGCAACGGGTCGTTGCGCTGAGACGAGATCGGCGCGACGAGAGCCGGAATAGTGGAGCGGAAACGGCTTCGAGCGTCATGAGGTGTCGCAGCGCGGGGGCGGGTGCGGCTGGCGCGGCGAGAGACCGATCTCGACCATGCGGCCTGAGCAGACCGGGCACCGGTCGATGCGGTGGCCGGTAAGGATGGCGTAGCGCTCACGATAGTCGGCGGGCTCGCTGGCTGGCGCTGGTTTGGGCGCATCGAGAGCGGCGCGAATGCGAGTGAGCTTGGCGGCGCGGCAGGCGTTTGCCAGGAATCCGAAGTGACGGATGCGGCGAAAGCCCTTCGGCAGGATGTGGAGCAGGAAGCGACGGATGAACTCGTCGGTGTCGAGCGTCATCGCCTTGGACTTGCCGTTGGCGCGATAATCCTTCCAGCGGAAGCGGACTTGGCCGTTCTCGCAGGCCAGGAGCCGACCGTTGCTGATGGCGACGCGATGGGTGTAGCGCCCGAGATAGTCGAGGACCTGCTGCGGCCCGGCGAAGGGACGTTTGGCGTAGACGATCCAATCGACATCGCGGAGCGTCTGGAGATGGTGGGCGAAAGTGGCTGGTTCGCGCAGGCGGGCGAGAGCGCCGAAGAACGCCAGCCTGCCGCCGTCGAAAGCCGCCTGCAGGCGCTGGAGGAACAGACGCCGATAGAGCCGCGCGAGAACGCGGACGGGGAGGAAGAAGTTGGGCCGACAGCCGACCCAGCGGCCGTCGGGTGCGAGGCCGCCGCCCGGCACGACGCAATGGGCATGCGGGTGATGGGTGAGGGTCTGCCCCCAGGTGTGCAGGACCGCGATCATGCCGGTCTCGGCGCCCAGGTGCTGCGGATCGGCGCCGATGAGGCGGATCGTCTCGGCCGCCGCCTTGAGCAGGATGTCGTAGACGACCGCCTTGTTCTGCAACGCGATGGCGGCGACCGGCGCCGGCACGGTGAACACGACATGGAAGTACGGCACCGGCAACAGGTCGGCGCGGCGATCGGCCACCCATTGGGCGCATGCCAGACCCTGGCACTTCGGGCAGTGCCGGTCGCGGCAGCTATTGTAGGCGATGCGCACGAGGCCGCAGTCGACGCACCGCTCGACATGGCCGCCGAGCGCGGCGGTGCGGCAGACCTCGATGGCGGCCATGACGCGGCGCTGGTCGGACGAGAGCCGACCGCCTTGCGCGGCACGGAACGCATCGCCGTGGCGGCGGAAGATGTCCGCCACTTCCAGCGCGGGGCGCATCGGGGCTGCGCTACGCGGGAGGAACCACCTCGAGCGAAAGCCGATCGAACGGGCTCGGTGTCGCCAGCGATCAGGCTGGTGGCGACCTGAGCGTAGCGTGCCGTCGTCTCCAACTGGCGGTGACCGAGCAGGACCTGAATGATCCGGATGTCGGTGCCGCCCTCCAGAAGGTGGGTCGCGAAGCTGTGCCGAAGCACGTGCGGTGTCACAGGCTTGCCGATCCGCGCCCGCCGCCTTGCGGCACGACACGCCGATTGGATCGCCGCGACGCTGACATGGCTGCCGGGCTCCTGGCCCGGGAACAGCCATGAGCTGGGCCGCGCCCGCTTCCAATAGATCCGGAGAATCTCCAGGAGGCGCGGCGACAGCATCGCGTAACGATCTTTGCCGCCCTTGGGCTCTGCGATATGCAGAAGCATCCGCCGGCTGTCGACCGAGGCAACCGTCAGGCGCACCGTCTCTCCAATGCGCAAACCCGCCGCATAGGTGGTCGCCAGCACAACTCTGTTGCGCACACCCACAATCGCCGCCAGAAAGCGCTCGATCTCTTCGCCGCTGAGAACCGGCGGCAGCTTCTCCGGCTGCTTGCCGGTGACGATTCGCTGGAAGGCTTCCGCTCGATCAAGCGTCACGCCGTAGAAGAACCGCAGCGCGCACGAGACTTGGTTGATATGCGTCCAGGAGTACTTCTGGCCGATCAGATGAAGCTGATAGGCGCGGACCTCCTCCGGTCCCAGCCGATCCGGCGCTCGCTTGAAATGGGCACTAAACTTTACGACAGCGCGGATGTAGGATTCCTGGGTCGAGCCGGATAGGTTGCGGATCCTCATATCCTCGATCATCCGCTCGCGAAGAGGGCTTATAGCCATCTGAAACTCCTGTCCTGAGAGGGAGGGGTGTGAACAGCCACATCCTCTCAGGCAGGAGACTTCAGATCAGCAGGCCTCCATCGCGCGCCGCACGCGCCACAACTCCCGCGCAGCGGGTTCGTTCAATGCGGGGAAAGCCCTTCCCCGGATTACGGCGCTGACGCGCCTTCATCCGGGCTACCTTTCTCCCGCCGATACGCCTGCATGAACTCGCGGCTGAAATCGCGTCGAACCGCCCCGCGATCAGCGCCGCGCGCGCATCGCGCATGATGCGCAGGCAGAAGTTCACGTTGTGGATGGTGGCGAACATCTGCGCCGTGGTGCGCGTCGCCGCGAACAGGTGATGCAGGTAGCCGCGGCTCACGTGCTTGCAGGTGTAGCAGTCGCAGCTGGTATCGACCGCGATGCGGTCCTTGGCGTAGCGCGGCTTCTGGATGTAGAGCAGCCCGCGATAGGTGAGCAGCGAGCCCTCGCGCGCGTAGCGCACCGGGATGATCGAATCCATCAGATCGACGCCGGCCGCGACCGCGTCGAGCATGGCGGCCGGGCGGCCGACGCCCATGAGGTAGCGCGGCCGCTCGTCCGGAAGGTGGCGCACCGTGAAGTCGAGCGTCTCGCGGAATTCCTCCTCGCTCTCGCCGACGTTGAGGCCGCCGATCGCGAAGGCGGGAAAGCCGAGGCGGTCGAGCGCGCGGATCGACTGCTCGCGCAGCTCCGGATAGGTGCCGCCCTGCACAATGCCGAACAGCGTCTGCCCGGCACGCAGGTCCTTGGCGGCATCGAGCGAGCGGCGCGCCCAGGCGAGCGTGCGCTCGAGCGCGGCGCGCGCCTTCTCCTTGGGGGCCGGCAGCGCGATGCATTCGTCGAGCGGCATCACGAAATCGCTGCCCAGCACCGCCTGGATGTCGATCGCGTCCTCGGGCCGCCACAGCACCTTGGTGCCGGCGTCCTGGAACTCGACGCCCTCGTCGCGCACCACCCGGTTCTCCAGCCGGTACACCTGGAAGCCGCCGCTGTCGGTGAGGATCGCGCGCGGCCAGCCCATGAACTTGTGCAGGCTCTCGTAGCCGCGCAGCACCGAGCGGCCCGGCGCGCGCGCGAGATGGAACGCGTTGCAGACGATGATCTCGGCGCCATGCGCTTCGAGCTGGCTCGGCAGCATGGCGTTGACGGCGCCGTGCGTGCCCACCGGCATGAAGGCCGGCGTATGGATGTCGCCGCGGCTCGTGCGCAGCACGCCCGCCCGCGCCATGCTGCCGTTCGGGCCGCGCGCCACCGACTTCGATCGCCAGCCTTTCGGGCACGTCTAAATCCTTTGGTTGTCTCGCCACGCCCGGCATACGAGGACACTACGCTTGCCATCGCAAGACCCTCGTGTCCCGGGCGCGGTGCGGCACGAAGTGCTGCACCGCAGACCCGGGACCCAGAGTCGCTTCGGATGATGCTAGAACCGCAGCGACGAACGACCGTCCCGACCCGTCACCCCCGCACATCACCCTCGCGGTCGCGCGCGACGTGCTCGACTACGCCCTGCTCGACTCCGGCAACGGCCGCAAGCTCGAGCGCTTCGGCGCCGTCACGGTCGATCGCCCCGAGCCGCAGGCCATGTGGTCGCGCCGCCTCGGCGAGGCAGACTGGGCGCGCGCCGACGGCGTCTTCGCCGGCGACGCCGAGGGCGAGGACGGCCGTTGGCGCCTGCAGGGCAATCCGCCCGCGAGCTGGCCGATGCGGATCAAGGGCGTCACCGCCACCTGCCGCTTCGGCAACTTCCGCCACCTCGGCGTCTTCCCCGAGCAGCTGCCGCTATGGGAATGGATGCTGGCGAAGCTGCCGGCTGCCGGCACTGAGCCGCCGCGGCTGCTGAATCTCTTCGCCTACACGGGCGTGGCGTCGCTGCTGGCCGCCGCCGCCGGCGCACAGGTCACGCATGTCGACGCCTCGAAGCGCGCGATCGACTGGGCCAAGGAGAACCAGGCCGCCTCTGGCCTCGGCAACGCGCCGGTCCGCTGGATGCTCGACGACGCCCGCAAGTTCGCGGCGCGCGAGCTGCGGCGCGGCCGCACCTATCACGGCATCCTGGTCGACCCACCCAAATTCGGCCGCGGCCCCAACAAGGAGGTGTGGGAGATCTTCGACCACCTCCCCGATCTCATGCGTACGCTGGCGCAGCTGCTCGATCCCGCCAACGCCTTCCTCATCCTGACGGTCTACGCGATCCGCGCCTCGGCCCTGTCGATCGACCTGCTGACTCGCGAGTCGCTCGCCGGCCGCGGCGGCAGCTTCGACAGCGGCGAGGTCGCGATAGCGGAGGAAGGCGGACAGCGGCTGCTGTCGACGTCGCTATTCACGCGCTGGAGCAGCAGCTGAAGTCAGGCGAACACGGCGAACGGCTCCCCTCCCCCCGCGAGCGAAGCGAGTGGTGGGGAGGGGTCGGGGGTGGGGGGCGCTGAGTCGCCGCGAAAGACAGCATTCGTAACGACCCGCGGAGACGCCCCCTCATCCCGACCTTCCCAGCCGAAGTCGGATTTATCCGACTTCGGCCAGTCCAAGGGTGTCGAAATCGGGCAAGCCCGATTTCGGTGCACGCGGGGAGAAGGAGAGCGGGCGGCGTGCTCGCCTTACACGCGCTCAAACCTCGAAACCCGATTGCCCCTTGAATCCGCGCGAGGACAGATCCCGCCCGTCGAACCCGCGCGCGTCGGTGCGCACGTCGGTCGCGCCGATCCGGTAGAGGCGCCGCATGTGCGTATGCCCATGCACCCACACCGGCACGCCCTGAGCTCCGCGATCCAGTTGTCGAGGTCGCTCGCATAGGCGCCGTTGAGCTCCTCGCCGACATGGTGCGGATTGAGCCCCTGGCGGCTCGGCGCATGATGCGTGATCACCACCGTGCGCTTGCCGTTCGCCGCCGCGAGCGATGCCGTGAGCGCCGCGCGCGTCGCGTCGAACGCCGCGAGCGCGTCCTCGGGCCGGAACTTGCGCAGGCTCCCGTCGGCCTCGCGCACCTTGACGAAGAAGAACTCGCCACAGCGCCGGCGTACCGCGTCGAGCTTGCTGCGTCCTTCGAAATCCGCCCACAGCGTCCCGCCGAAGGAGCGCACGCCGTCGATCTCGACCGTCTCGTTGTCGAGCACCGTGACCCCGGGCAGGCCAGCGCGCAGCCGCGCCGCCGTCTCGGCGAAAAGGCCGCCATAGTGATCATGGTTGCCTACCACCACCAGCAGCACATGCGCGAAGCGCGTGCGGGCGTCGCCGGCAAGCCGCAACACCCGGTCCACCCTCCGGGGCTGCTGCGTACTTCACCCCTTGCGGGAAACGATCGCTCGCGCAAAGATGGCGCCGCCTGCCGGAGGCGGAAACTTCGGACTTCTCAGCCATTCCATTGGACGTTCATGGCAATCCGGCGTCCATTTATCTGCCTTTGCTCACGTTGCGTCGGGCCCCGGTTCGTTCTAAGAGAGCGCCCGCCGGCCCTCGGGCCGCGATTCCGGTCGCCGCAATAGCTCAGTCGGTAGAGCACATCATTCGTAATGATGGGGTCGGGGGTTCGAATCCCTCTTGCGGCACCAGCGCTCAAAAATCGCTCCGTCATCCTTAACGCCCCCTTGCGCGCTTCCCCTCGATCCCGCCCCCCGCATCAACCCTCCCTTCACCTCCCGGTAACCTCCCCTTATCCACACCGCGCACAAATGCCTCCGCGGCAACCAGCCGCTAGGTGAAGTTGCATAACGTCAGCGCGGGCGAACGGGAGGTCGCCCGCCGATGACGCAACCGTCACAGCAGCCGGGGACAGCGCAACAGACATTCCTGCGGTGGCTTTTCGCGATTGCGCAAAGCTCCACGCTGCTCGGCCTCGCCATGATCGGGCTCATCTGGATGAGCCTCGCCTTCCACGTCGAGATCGAGCGCGACACCGCCGAGCAGGCCGCCATCGAGAACTCGCGCAACCTCGCGCGCGCCTTCGACGCCCATCTCTCCCAGTCCCTCGCCGACATCAGCCGCACGCTCGCCGTGATGCGCGCCTACTACCTGCGCGACCGGGAGCATTTCGACCTCAAGGTGTGGAACGACGGCCTGCATGGCCTCGGCCGCGAGATGATGCAGATCTCGATCGTCGGGGCGGACGGCCGCATAAAGGCGTCGAGCAACCCGAACTGGCAGCCCGTCTATGTCGGCGACCGCGAGCATTTCCGCGCGCTGGCGGCGAGCCGCGAGGACCGGCTCTTCATCAGCAAGCCGGTGATCGGGCGCATGACGCACCGCTCCACGATCCAGCTCTCGCGCCGCATCGAGCGCGCCGACGGCACCTTCGACGGCGTCATCACGGCGAGCCTCGATCCTTCCTATTTCGCCCACCTTTATGATTCGGTCGCGGTCGGCGCCGACGGCTACATCCACGTGGTCGGCACCGACGGCATCATCCGCGCGGCCGGCGGCAGCGTGCAGGAGGAGCCGGGACGCAACCTCGCCACCTCGCATCTGTTCAAGGTGCTCAAGACCGAGCCGGACGGCTGGTTCTACAGCGACAGCCCGAGCATCGACGGAATCCGCCGCCTCGTCGTCTACCGCACCGTCAAGGATTTCCCGCTCGTCGTCGCGATCGCGCGTTCCTCGCAGGAGATCTTCGCGGCCGTCACCGCCAAGCAGCGCTCGTACAACACCATCGCGGCGATCCTCACCGCCCTCATCCTCGCCGCCATCGGCCAGAGCATCAACGGGGCGCTGCGGCTCGGCCGCGCCGCCGAGGAGCAGCGCCTGCAGAACGCGCGCTTCCATGCGGCGCTCAACAACATGCCGCATGGCGTCAGCATGTACGACGCGGAGGGTCGCTTCGTCGTCTCGAACAGCCGCTATACCGACATGTACGGCGTGCCGCCCGAGCTGGCGCGGCTCGGCACGCCGCTGGCGGCGCTGATCGCTCTACGCCTCAAGCTCGAGGGCGACCCGAGCGATCCCGCGATGCGCGCCCGCGAGCTGCTGGAGCGGCTCGCGCCCGGCGTCCCGCTGGTGACCCAGAGCAAGCTCGCCGACGGGCGCACCATCAGCATGACCTGCCTGCCGCTCCCGGACGGCGGCTTCGTCGCCACCCACGAGAACATCACCCAGCGCCAGCAGGCCGAGCGCGAGCTGCGCAGCACCAAGAACTTCCTCGATACGATCATCGAGAACATTCCGATGCCGCTGGTCGTCAAGGATCCGCAGACGCAGAAGTTCACCTTCGTCAACCAGGCCTACGAGGAGTTCATTGGCCGGCCGCGCGCCCAGATCATCGGCGGCACCGTCTACGATCTCTATCCGCGCGAGCACGCCCAGCACGTGGTCGACCACGACAACGCGGCCGCCCAGGCGGCGCGCAGCGGCACCGGCATCATCAAGGCCGAGTTCCCGGCGATGACGCCGCGCGGCGAGCGCATTATCAATACGCTGCGCCTCGTCGTGCGCGGCGAGGACGGCACGCCCGGCCATTTGATCACCGTGTTCGAGGACGTCACCGACCGCCGCGAGGCCGAGAAGCGGGTCGTGCACATGGCGTTGCATGACGCGCTCACCGACCTGCCCAACCGCACCCATTTCCAGACGCGGCTGCGCGAGGCGCTCGTCCGCGTCGTCGACCGCGGCGAGAAGCTCGCCGTGCACTGCCTCGATCTCGACAACTTCAAGAACATCAACGATGCGCTCGGCCACGCGATCGGCGACGAGCTGCTCAAGTCGGTCGCCGACCGGCTGCGCGGCTGCCTGCGCGACGAGGGGACGATCGCCCGCCTCGGCGGCGACGAGTTCGCCGTGATCCAGAGCCCGATCGAGGATCCGGCCGACGCGGCGCGGCTCGCCCAGCACATCCGCGACGAGATCGGCAAGCCGTTCGATCTCGGCGGCGTGCAGGCGGTGGTCAATGCCTCGATCGGCATCGCGGTCGCGCCGAGCGACGCCACCGAGCCCGAGGCGCTGCTCAAGCAGGCCGACATGGCGCTCTACGGCGCCAAGGCCGAGGGGCGCGGCGTCTATCGTTTCTTCCAGCCCGAGATGGACGCGCGCATGCGGCTGCGCCACGAGATCGAGCAGGACCTGCGCGATGCCATCGCGGCGGGCGGTTTCCGCCTGCACTACCAGCCGGTGGTCGACGTCGCCTCCGGCGAGGTCGCCGGCATCGAGGCGCTGCTGCGCTGGCCGCATGCGACGCGCGGCATGGTGCCGCCGGCAGAGTTCATTCCCATCGCCGAGGAGAGCGGGCTCATCATCCCGCTCGGCGAATGGGTGCTGCGCCGCGCGCTCGCCGACGCGGCCCGCTGGCCCGAGCACATACGCATCGCCGTCAACCTCTCGCCGGTGCAGTTCCGCAGCCGCGCGCTCGCCCAGACCGTGATCGCGGCCTGCGCGGCGGCGCGCGTCGCGCCCTCGCGGCTCGAGCTCGAGGTGACCGAGGCCGCCTTCCTCGCCGCCACCAAGGACGTGCTCGCCACCCTCGACCAGCTGCGCCATCTCGGCGTGAAGATCGTCATGGACGACTTCGGCACCGGCTACTCGTCGCTCAACTACCTGCGCCGCTTCCGCTTCGACAAGATCAAGATCGACCGCTCCTTCGTGCGCGACCTCGCGGTCGACGGCAGCCTCTCGGCCGTGATCGTCGAGGCGGTGGTGCGCCTCGCCCGCGCCCTCGACGTCACCACCACGGCCGAGGGCGTCGAGACCGTCGAGCAGCTCGACATCATCCGCGCCGCCGGCGTCACCCAGATGCAGGGCTTCCTCTACAGCCCCGCCCGCCCGCTCGAGGAGATCGACGCGCTGTTCGCCGCGCCGGCCCGCAAGAGCAGCGCGGCGTAGGCAAAGATCATTCTGAGCACTGAAGCGCCACGCGGCTACCCTCCCGCCCGTTGGCGGGGAGGGTCGGCCGCCGTCGCGCGAGCGACGGCGGACGGGGTGGGGGGACTACGCTTGCTCATTCGATCGTTTTAGGTCCGGCGCGCGCTCAGTGCTTGGGGCGCCCCCCGACCCCTCCCCACCACTCGCTTCGCTCGCGGGGGGAGGGGAGCGGCGACCACCGTGCTTGTCTCGTTGGAGACATGCCGCGCTCAGTCGAAGTGCACCTTCAGCCCGATGCCATAGTAGTAGGTCATCAGCGCCTGGTAGCTGATCGCGCCCGAGATGGTCGGGTCGAGGCCGATCGACTCGGCGGACACCGGCATGCGGCTGTCGTAGGAGAGCCCGACGAAGGCGCGCAGCAGGTAGCCCGGCGCGGGCCGCAGCAGGTAGCTCGCCTCGGCGCTGCTGGTGAATGGAATCGCGTTCCAGTGACCCGACGTCAGCAGCGGTGGGGCCCCGGCGTCGGCGAAATCCGCCTCGCTCGCGGCGAAATTCGCCGCGCGGTAGGAGCCGCCGACGCTCGCGCGCAAGCCGACCGATTGGCGCGCATCGAGGGCGAGCGTCGAGTCGAGCCCGAAGCGCGCGCCCCACTCGCGCCATGACGAGGTGCCGCTCGCCGCGTAGAAGCTCTGCGTTCCGCGCGCGTCCTTGCTGAACAGCGTGAGCGACGGCGTGACCACGACTGGCCCGAGATGGAAGTCGCTCGCCGCGCGCAGGTCGACCTGCAGCGTCTGGTAGCTCGTCGGCGACATCGCGGCCGGCAGGCAGTTGACGATCGCGGTGCAGCCGATCAGCGAGCTCGCGCCGTTGAACAGCTGCGGCTCGCCCAGGTTCAGCGGCGACTCGCGCATCAGCGCGCCGATGTCGGTGTAGCTCGCCGCGAGCTCGATGCGCGCGTCAGCGCCGAACGCGGCCGTGAACGTGTCGCTCGGCAGGATGATGCCGACCGCGCCGCGCATGCCGGCACCGTTCGGGAACGGGTCGGTCGCGCGCAGCGGCGCGTAGGCCGGCGCCGCGATCGTGAGCGCCGCCGACTGGCCCGGGTTCACGACCGGAATGTTGGCCGACTGATACGACGCGTCGATCCACGCATAGGTGCGGCTCGACGGCGACTGCACGATGCCGGCCGTGAACGGAATGCTCAGCAGCACCGTGAGCGGCAGCTCCTCGCCGCGCGCCGCCGTGGCGAGCGCGAGCGCGACGAGTGCCGAGCGCAGGCACCATGAGAGCTTCGTCATGTGCTCCATCCGGGATCGCTTCGAGGCCGCGTGTCCCGGGCGCAGCGCAACGTGAAGCGTTGCGCTGCTGAACCGGGACCCATGCCACGCGGATTGCATCTCGGCCCCGGGTCTGCGGGGCACCGCTTGCGCGCTGCACCGCGCCCGGGGAACGGCATCACTTGTGATGCAGGTCGCTGTGCAAATCCGCGCGGTCGTGCCGCAGGTCGGCGACGTCGCGCCGGACGTCGGTGCGCAGCTTGGCGATCTCCGCCGCGCTCGCGCCGTCCTTGACATCCGTGCGCAGCGCGGCGCGGTCGTGCCGCAGGTCGGCGGCATCGCGGCGGATGTCGGCGACGTCGTGCTTGGTATCGAGCAGCACGCTGAAATCGTGATGGACATCCGCCTTGTCGTGCCGCGCGCCGGCGATGTCGCGGCGCAGGCCAGCCCTGTCGTGCCGGATACCGGCCTTGAGCGCCGCGATCGTCGCGGCCGGTGCGCCGCTCGCGACGTCCTGCTTGAGCGTCGCCCTGTCATGCGCGAGGTCGGCCTTGTCGCGGCGGATGTCGGCACGGTCGCGTTTGAGATCCCGCTTGTCCTTGGCGATGTCCTGCTTGAGCCGGTCGACCGCGAGGTCGCGCCTGTCATGGCGGATGTCGGCCCTGTCGCGCCGGACGTCCTTGCGCTCCGCCGCGATCGTCGCCTTGAGCGCATCGATCGTCGCCTGCGGCGCGCCGTTCTTGATCGCCTGCGCGAGCGCGGCGAGGTCGCTGCGCAACGCCGCCTCGTCCTTGCGCAGGTCGCGTGCGTCGTGGCGGATGTCCCGGCGGTCCGACGAGATATCCTGGTTGATGAGATCGAGCTGCATGTTGGCGCTCGGTCCCGGCGAATTCGTGTTGGACGATTGGGCGTGCGCGGCCGTGCCGGCCGCAAAAGCGAATACGGACGCAAAAAGCATGCGTTTGATCATCGCGAAGCTCCCGTGCTGCGAAGGGTAAGAGACCGGAACGCTGTCGGATTACGAAGCCGGGCCCGACATGGACCGCTCGAGGCGTTTTTTCTGACGCGATGTCGTCGTGCGGCGAGACCCGGGATTCCTCAGATGACCAACCGCCCGCCCGCACGATCCGCGATTTGTTTTTTACCGGCAAGCCGCGGCATGCGCGTTGTCGCCCGAAATATTTTCGCCGCGCACCGGCGCGGCGAGTGATCCAATTCATGCGGCGGAAAAGAGTACCTGCGCGTCTTTCCCACGCGGCGCGTCACCGATTTTTCATGTCCGCGCGCAAAGCGCCCGCTCTCCCTCTCCCCGCAAGCGCGGATAAGGCGCGCCAACTCATTGCCTCGCGTCTTCGCGCTACTTCGCAGCCCCGCTCGGGCAGCGATACAGCACCGACTTGTACTGGCTGCCTTCCTCGACGAAGTCGACCGTGTTGTTGTCGTTGAGCGTGAACATGAGGCTCACGTCGAACGCGCTGCCCGCCTTGTTCTTGCACGTCGCCGGTGCCTTGAGCACCTTGCCGGCCCACGTCTTCGCGGCGAACGTGCACGGCCCGAAATTCGAGTCGACCTGCTTCTCGCCGATGGTCACGAGCTTCTTGGCCGGATCGCTGCCGTCGCCCTTGCACACCTGGTTCTGCAGGTACGAGCCCATGAGCATCTTGTCTTGCGCGGCCGCGTCCTGCGCGTGCGCCGCCGAGATGGTTGCCAGGGTTGCGGTGATGGGCCCGGTTATCAGCCCGATGATGAGAAGTCCGCCGACACGCATGATCACGCCTTGCTCCGTTCCGTAGTGCTTCCGCCCAGTCTTGGCCGCGCAAACATCGCACAATTGCGGCTCCGGTGTGATGGCGGCAAGCCGATACCTTGGCCTGCAGCCTTGCGACATGGTCTGAACGCCGGCCCCTGCGACCATGATCCGCGTGTGACCTTCTTGCGGCAGGTGGTATTTCCCTCCACACGATCCCCGCAATTCACACTTACGGTGGGCTGCGTCCGGTTTGACACCGCACCCCCGATTGCGGACGCTGGCAGGCTATCCGGTTGCGCGTACCTGTCGGCAGGAGACGGCCCAGCAGACGGACGGCCAGGAGATGGTCATGGGTGATGGGTTCGACAACGGTGGCGCGGATCGCCCGCGCGTGATCGATGTTCTCCCCAGCAAGCTGGCGGCGACCTACGCGGCCCGGACGGAACCGCGCGACGACGGCCCCGCGCCGCCGCCCGCGCCCGCGCCGGTGCGCGCGCCCGGGTTCACGGCCGCTCCGCTCGCCCCGGCCACCAACGGCGCCGCCCTCGAGACGCCGCTGCGCACGCTCGCCGACGCCTTCACGCTGTGGGGCAAATCCATCCACGACGGCGTCGAGCAGCACGTCGCCCCGCTGATGCGCCGCATCGACGAGACCGCGCGCGTCGCCGAGAATGCCGAGCGGGCCGCGACCGTCGCGCAGATTGCGGTGCGCAACGTCCCGCAGCGCCTGGAGGCCGCCGAGGCGACCGTGGTCGAGGCCGCCGGCAAGGCGCACACCGCGCGCGGCGAGGTCGCCGGCATCCTCAATGACCGCCTCCCGTCCTTGCAGGACAATCTCGACCGCCAGCGCGGCGACCTCGGCCGCCACGAGCACGTGCTTGCCGACCTCGCCGACCGCCTCGACCGCCGCGAAGTCGAGGCGCACGCCCAATCCGTCGAGCTCGCCCGCCTGCGCGCCGCCAACGCGACGCTCGCCGCGAAGCTGCGCCGCCGCACAGTGCTCGGCGTCCTCGCGGTGCTGGCGCTCGCCGCCGCCGCCGTCTGGCTCGCCTGGCCCGCGATCGCGAAGCTGGTCGGGATCGCGGCGGGGTAGTGAGTTCTTAGGTACTATAATACCCAACATGCATTTTCTGCCGCTCGCGCGCAAAACGAAGCTAGAAAATCCAACCATTTCAGTGGGCCGATTTAGAAGCCGTCGCTGTTCGGCCAGTGTGCAAGCCGCAAGGGGCATTTTGGCAGAACATCCTAACTGGGATAACAGCAATGATTTCAGTGCTGCCTTCCCGTGAGCGAAACCCCCGCCATCCCCTGTTGATCGCCGCGCCCCGCTGATTGACCTGCTTTCCAAACTCCTCCACAACGCGCGCATGGCAGCATCCGACAGCCCCTCCGCGGCGCGCGCCGAGATCTACCGCGACGCCGGCGTTGATACCGCCGAAGCCAACTCCGGCCTCAAGAACATCATCCGCCGCGTGCAGGGCACCTGGCCGGCGCACGGGCGCGGGCGGGTGATCCTGCCGATCGGCTACTTCGCCAACGTCATCGAGATGGACGGGGTCGGGATCGCGATCTGCACCGACGGCGTCGGCTCGAAGACGATCATCGCGGACATGATGAAGAAGTACGACACCATCGGCATCGACTGCGTCGCGATGAACGTCAACGACATGATCTGCGTCGGCGCCGAGCCGCTCTCGCTCGTCGACTACATCGCGCTGCACGACACTGACGCCGCGATGCTCGACGCGGTCGCGGTCGGCCTCTGCGAGGGCGCCCGCCAGGCGCGCGTCTCGATCTCGGGCGGCGAGACGGCGCAGCTCAAGGACATCGTCACCGGCTTCGATCTGGTGGGGATGGCGGTCGGCCGCGTGCCGCTCGACAAGGTGATTTCGGGCCGCGGCGTCGTCGAAGGCGACGTGGTGATCGGCGTGCGCTCCAATGGCGTGCACTCGAACGGCCTCACGCTCGCGCGCCGCGCCTTTTTCGGCGGGCCAAACCACTACCGCGTCGACCACAAGTTCGCCGACCTCGACGTGACGCTCGGCGAGGAGCTGCTCAAGCCCACCGACATCTACGTCCCGGAAGCGCTCGAGATCTTCGCGCGCGTGCCGAACGTCAAGGCGCTCGCGAACATGACGAGCGACGGGCTCTTGAACCTCGTGCGCGTCGATGCTCCCGTCGGCTTCGTCATCGACCGCCTGATCGAGCCGCAGCCGATCTTTTCGCTGATCCAGTCGCACGCCCGCGTCGACGACGCCGAGATGTACGAGGTCTTCAACATGGGCATCGGCTTCTGCTACGTGGTCGCGCCCGATGACGCGGATCTCACGCTGTCGATCCTGAAAGCACACGGCCGCACCGCCCAGGTGATCGGCCACGCCGTCGCCGATGCGGACAAGAAGGTGCGCATCCCGCAGCGTAGGCTGGTCGGCCAGGGCAAGAAGTTCTCGAAGGGATAAGCCGCGGCGCCGGGCGCAGGCCTCTCACTCCCTCTCCCGCTTGCGGGGGAGGGTGGGGAGGGGGCGCAGCTTGCTCATGCGCATGTGGCTTCCCCCTCTCCAACTCTCCCCCGCAAGCGGGGGAGAGGGCGCTCGCGCAGTGCTTGGTGGCACGAGCGGCTACCACTCATACGCCGCGTCGATCGGCACCCGATATCCATGCACCAGCCGGTTGGTCTCGTTGGCCATGCCGACGACCGCCATCAGCTCGCCGAACATCGCCTCGCTCATCCCGGCCTTGCGCGCCGCGGCGCCGTGGCTGGCGATGCAGTAGCCACAACCATTGGAGACGCTGACCGCGAGATAGACCATCTCCTTCGCCAGCGCGTCGAGCGCGCCCGGCGCCATCACCTGCTTGATGCTCTCCCAGGTGCGCTTGAGCGTCACCGGATCGTTGGCGAGGTACTTCCAGAAATTGTTCACGTCCGCGACACGGCGGGTCGTCTTGATGTCGTCGAACACCGTACGCACGTCGGGCGATGCGGCGGCATATTCGATGGGCTGGGGCATGGGGCTCTCCTCACTGTCATTGCGAGGGCGCGTAGCGCCCGAAGCAATCTCGCTCCACGGGCGCATGCGCTTGTCGATCGAGCTCGCTTCGTCGCCTTCGGCTCCTCGCAACGACGCCGAAGACGGCGTCAATCATAAACCGTATCCACATAGTGCTCCGAATCGACCACCGCCTCAATCACGGTCGGTCCCCGCTGGCCAAGCGCCGCGCGCACCGCGGCCTCCAGCGCCGCCGCGTCGCGCACGCCGTGCGCCGGGACGCCGAAGTAGTGCGCCGGCGGCTCGCGATACTCTTCCGCCTGCAGCTCGGTGCCGTAGAGCGGCAACTGGCGGCGAATCTGCTTCACCTTGATCAGCGCGAGCCAGCGGTCGTCGAGCACGACGATCGGCAGCGTGATGCCGAGGCGCTTGGCCACACCGACCTCGCCGCAGGTCATCTGGAAGCAGCCGTCGCCGATCAGGCACACCACCGGCAGCTCGGGCCGCGCGAGTTTCGCCGCGATCGCCGCCGGCAGGCCGAAACCCATCGACGACCAGCCGTTGGTGATCTGGAAATCGTGCCGCGCATGCGCGCTCCATTGCGCCCCGATCTGGTGCGTGTGCGCGCCCACGTCGAACGCCAGCACGCCCTCGCGCGGCAGCGCGCGCCGCACCGCATCGATTGCGGCATGCGCGGAAAACGTGTTGGTGGCCGGCCGCAGCGCCGCCTGGAATGCGCGGCGGTGGACCGCAAGATCGTCGAGGCTCCACGCCGTTGAGCCGTGCGGCTGGCGCGCGAGCCACGCGAGCGAGCGGTCGAGATCGCCCACCGCCTGATGCACGAGCCGCACGGAGGGCGCCACATCGGCGGGCTCGATGTCGATCGCGACCAGCGGCACGTCGCCGATCCACGCCTCGTACTCGACCTCGATCGTGTCGTAGCCCAGGCCGACGATCAGGTCGGCGGAGCGGAGAAGCTTGCGCTGCACCTGCCGGCACGCCCGCTCGATGCAGCCGAGCGCGAGCGGATGATCGTCGTCGATCATCCCCTTCGCCATCGTGGTGGTGGTGAATGGCAGCCCATGCCGCTCCACCACGGCGCGCAGCAGGTCGGGATTCGCGAGCCGCATCGCCGAGGCGCCGATCACGGCGATCGGCTGCCGCGCGTTGCCGATCAGCTCGAGGGCCTTCGCCAATGCTTCGGCAGACGCCGGCGCGATGTTGACCGGGGAGGAAATCGCCGGGATCGCCTCTTGCGCGATGGCAAGCGCGACGTCCTCCGGCAGGTCGAGATGCACCGGCCCGCGCGGCTCGCTCATCGCGATGCGGATCGCCATGGCGACTGTCTCGCCGACCTTGCCGCGCTCGAGCCGGAACGTCGCCTTGGTGATCGGCGCAAACAGCTGGTGGTGGTCGATCCACATTTGGATGCGCCGGCCGAGCTGCTCGGTCACCAGGTTGCAGGTGATCGCGATCATGGGCGAGCGGTCGAGGAACGCGCAGCCGACGCCGGTCGTGAGGTTGGTCGCGCCCGGTCCGAGCGTCGCGATGGCGAGGCCCGGGGCGCCCGTCATCCGTCCGCTGACATCCGCCGCGAACCCGGCCGAGCCCTCATGCGCGGTGAGCACGAATTCGACCCCACCGCGCCGCATCGCGTCCATGAGCGGCAGCACGTTCCCGCTCGGAATCCCGAACCCGCGCCGGATCCCGGCCGCCCGCAGCGTCGCAACGATCAGGTCGGCATTGTTCATGGGGGGCATTTGGCTCTGTTCACGGGGCAGGGCGGTTGGGCTCCCTCGCCCTGCGCAGCGAAGCGGAGCGGGGAGAGGGTCGGGGTGGGGGGCGCTGACTATCCTCGATGCAAGGACTCGCGGATAGACCCCCTTAACCCGACCTTCTCCCCCTGAAGGGGGAGAAGGAGCGCGACCGCAGTCCCTTGGGGGCGAAGGGACCGCCCCCTGCTCACGCCCCGCTCACATCTCCGGGATCGACCCCTAAATTTCTACCCATCCCGGCAACCTCCCACCACCTATGTCCTGAAACCCGGGGTGAACCTTTTGCGTAGATCGCGTGAACCTTTCGGCCGCCGGACCAGACATACCAAGCGAAACGGGCGCTCGGGGGAACCGAAACTTTATGGTCCTCGTATACCGTCCCCCCGCCTGACCGAGACAGGGAGCCAAAAATGACGATTTCCGCCACCAAGATCGCCCTCGCGGCCCTCCTGGGCCTCGGCCTCGCGGCCGCCGCGGTCCCCGCCCAGGCGACCGGCAGCTTCGACGGCAAGTGGAGCGTGGTGGTCGTCACCACCAAGGGCGACTGCGACCGCGCCTACCGCTACCCGATCGCCATCCGCGGCGAGACCCTGGTCAACGCCGGCGACACCGCCTTCGACATCTCCGGCAAGGTGCATACGGACGGCGCCGTCGCGGTGCGCATCAGCTACGGCCAGAAGAGCGCGCAGGGCTCCGGCCGCCTGTCCGGCACCTCGGGTACCGGTCATTGGTCGGGCGGCAGCTGCGCCGGCACCTGGACCGCCGAGCGCCGCTCGTAACATCCAATTCCAGCCTTTCACGGCGACGTAGCGTACGCGTCGCGATGCCCGGGCCAGTCGCGCCCGGGCATCGTGTTTTTGCTGCCTAGAACCGCCCCGCCGTGGTCATCAGCACCACGCACTCGCCGACCTGCTCGACGGTGCCGAGCACATCGCCGGTCTGCCCGCCGATCTTGCGGCGGCTGACCAGCGCGACCACCGCGATGCCCACCAGCGTGAAGGCGAGCGCGATGAAAGCCGCCTTCGTCCCCAGCGCGATCCACAGGATCGCGAACCCGATCAGCGCCGCCGTCCAGGCGCGCGCGGGCGAGGGTGCGCCGGCCTGGGCCGAGAGCCCGTCGGTCCGCGCCGGCGGCAGGGCGCGCATCACCAGCGGCAGGCCGCCGCGCGCGGCCGCGTGGGCGCCGACGAGCGCCCAGGCGACGAGCCCGGCGCTCGGCAGGTCGGCAATCGCGCCGACGCGCAGCACGAACGAGACCAGCAGCGCGCAGGCCCCGAACGCGCCGATGCGGCCGTCGTGCATGATCTCGAGAATGCGCTCGCGCGTGGTGCCGCCGCCAAAGCCGTCCGCCGTGTCGGCGAGCCCGTCCTCATGCAGGCAGCCGGTGAGCAGCATCGATGCCGCGACCGCGACCGTCGCGGCCACGAGCTGCGGCAGGTTGAGCCGCGTCGATATCCAGTAGGCGAGCCCCGCCAGCGCGCCGATCAGCGCCCCGATCAGCGGCGAGCACCAGCTCGCGCGCGCGAGCGCCGCGCCGTCGGCCGCCGGCGCCGGCAGCGGCAGCCGCGTGTAGAACGCGAGCGCCACCCGCAGGTCGGCCACCAGCGCGCCCGCCTCGAGCCCACCGAGCCGCGCCAGCGCGCGCTCCCCGCCGGAGCGCGCCGCCCGCGCCACGTCGGCGAACCGCATCTCGCCAAGCCGCAGCTCGGCGAGATACTTGCGCAGCCGCTCGCTGTGCTCCCGCAAGGCCATACGCCATTTAAGATCGAAAACCGGTAGATTGCTACGGTGTAGGCACAGCCTTTCACTCCCTCTCCCGCTCGCGGGGGAGGTTCCGAAACGCCCGGAGCCCGATTGTCCGCCCTCTTCCCCTCCCTCTCCGCGCTCCGCGCCGCCTGCCTCGACCTGCCGCCGCCCGACGATGCGGCCGCGGCGCAAGTCGCGGCGCGGCAGGCGCAGCTCACCAAGCCGCCCGGCAGCCTCGGACGCCTCGAGGACCTCGTCGCCTGGCTGGCGCGCTGGCAGGGCCAAGTTCGGAATCAAGTACGGAATCAAGCGCGTCATCATGCGCCGCGCCTCGACCGCGTCGACGTGCTGGTATTTGCCGGCAATCACGGCGTCACGGCACAGGGCGTGTCCGCCTATCCGCCCGCCGTCACGGCACAGATGGTGGCGAATTTCTCGGCCGGCGGCGCCGCGATCAACCAGCTTGCCCGCGTCGCCGGCGCGAGCCTGCGCGTGATCCCGCTCGCGCTCGATCAACCGACGCAGGATTTCACCGCGGCGCCCGCCATGGACGAACCTGCGTTTCTCGACGCGGTCGCCGCAGGCCACGACGCGATCGCGTCCGATGCCGATCTCGTCTGCCTCGGCGAGATGGGGATCGGCAACACCACGGCGGCGGCCGCGCTCGCGGCCGCGCTGTTCGGCGGTGGCGGTGCGCGCTGGGCCGGCCGCGGCACCGGCGTCGATGACGCCGGCCTCGCGAACAAGCGCGCCGTCGTCGATGCGGCGCTGACGCGCCACCACGCGCTCCTCGGCGATCCGCTGGCGCTGGCCGCCGCGCTCGGCGGGCGCGAGCTCGCCGCCATCCTCGGCGCGACGCTCGCGGCGCGCGGTCGCCGCATCCCGGTGCTGCTCGACGGCTTCGTCGCCACCGCCGCCGTGGCGCCGCTTGCCCGCCTGCGCCCCGATGCGCTCGATCACGCGCTCGCCGCGCATGTTTCTGCCGAGGCCGCGCACCGCGCGCTGCTCGCCGAGCTCAAGCTCGCGCCGCTCCTCGATCTCGGCATGCGCCTCGGCGAAGCCTCCGGCGCCGCCCTCGCGGTGCCGCTGCTGCGCGCCGCCCTCGCGTGCCACACCGGCATGGCGACGTTCGCCGAGGCCGGCGTGGCGAACAAGGAAGGTTGAGCCTCGTCATTGCGAGCCCTTGGGTCTCGCCTTCGGCGAGCCCAAGGATAAGCTCCGCGAAGCAATCTCGTTTTGCTTGCGCATGCGTTCGCCGAACGAGGTTGCTTCATCGCGCTACGCGCTCCTCGCAATGACGAGCTACTCCCCCGCGATCACATGGAAGAACGTCCCGCTCACCTGGCCGCGCCGGCTGCCGGCCTCGGCGACCGGCCGGCCCTGCGCATCGATGATCGCCGCGAACGGCGCATCGTTCCCCGTCTCGATCAGTGACGCATGATGAAACTCATGCCCGCGCACCGTCGCGCCGGCTGCGCCGAGCGGGCCGGGCGCGAGCAGCCGCGCCACCCGATAGCCGAGATGCAGCCTGCGCTGCGCAAAGCTCGTCGCATGGCCGAGCAGGCCGGTCATCGTGTGGCATGTGCCGGCGGCATCGACGAGCCCGGCGCCGAGCACCATGTAGCCGCCGCATTCGCCATGCACCGGCCGCGTCCGCGCGAAGCGCGCCAGCCCCGCGCGAAATTCTTGCGCGCCCGCGAGCGCGCCCGCGTGCAGCTCCGGATAGCCGCCCGGCAGCCAGCAGGCGTCGCAGTCATGCGGCGGCGCTTCGTCGGCGAGCGGTGAGAACGTCACGATCTCGGCGCCCGCCCGCCGCCAGCCTGCGATGAGATGCGGGTAGATGAAGGAGAAGGCCGCGTCTAACGCGAGTGCGATACGCTGCCCGGGGGGCGCGAGCGCGGCCATCTTTGCCTCGTCATGAGTTTTGAACGAGCCATCCAGCGGAGTTGCCGCAGCCACGATCGCATCGACATCGCAATGCCGCTCGACGACCTCGGCGAGCCGCGCCAGCCGCGCCGCCAAGTCCGCATGCTCCTGCGCCTGCACCAATCCGAGATGCCGCTCCGGCAGCACCAGCGTCTCGTCGCGCGAGATTGCGCCGAGCACGGGAATGCCGCGCCGCGCGATCGCGTCCGCGACCAGCGTGCGGTGGCGCTCGCTGCCGACCCGATTGAGCACGACGCCGGCGATGTGCACCGCCGGATCGTAGGCCGCAAACCCCGCCACGATGGCGGCCGCCGATTGCGACTGCCCGGACACGTCGAGCACCAGCAGCACCGGCACTCGCAAGCGTGCCGCCAGATCGGCCGCGGCGCCCGTTCGCGCCGCCTCGCCCGGCACGCCGTCGAACAGCCCCATGGCACCCTCGATCATCAGCAGATCGGCCCCCTGCGCCGCGTCGGCGACGAGCGCATCGAGCAGCGCCGGGCGCATCGCCCAGCTGTCCAGGTTGAGGCTTGCGGTGTCCGTCGCGGCCGCATGGAACGCCGGGTCGATGTAATCGGGCCCGGACTTTGCCGCGCGCACCCGCACGCCGCGTCGACGCAACGCGGCCAGCAATCCCAGCGTCACGGTCGTCTTGCCCGCTCCCGATCGCGGCGCGGAGATGATCAAGGCGGCCGTCATGGCGTGGCCGCGCTTGTCGAACGCGATTGCTTCGCTGCGCTCGCAATGACATGCAAGGCATTGCCATGTCGAAAAAGCCACCGCTCCGCCGCGGCTGGACCACCGGCGCCTGCGCGACCGCGGCCGCCAAGGCGGCCTACACGGCGCTGCTCACCGGCACGTTCCCCGATCCGGTCGAGATCACGCTGCCGCGCGGCCAGCGGCCGAGCTTTGCGCTGGCAATGACGCGGCACGACGCTGGCGCGGCCACCGCCGGCATCGTCAAGGACGCCGGCGACGACCCCGACGTGACGCACGGCGCGCTGGTGCTCGCGACCGTACGCCCCGGCGCGCCCGGCAGCGGCGTCGTCTTCCGCGCCGGCGAAGGCGTCGGCACCGTGACGCGGCCGGGCCTGCCGATCCCGCCCGGCGAGCCGGCCATCAACCCGGTGCCGCGCCGGATGATGACGGACGTGATCGCCAAGGTCGCGCGCGCGCACGGTGCGGCGGGCGACGTCGTGATCGAGATCGCGATCCCGGACGGCGAAATGCTTGCCGCGCGCACCCTCAACGGCCGGCTCGGCATCGTCGGCGGACTGTCGATCCTCGGCACCACCGGCATCGTGGTGCCGTATTCGTGCTCGTCGTGGATCCAGTCGATCCGCAGCGGCGTCGACGTGGCGCGCGCGACCGGCCTCGCGCACATCGCCGGCGCGGCCGGCGCGACCTCGGAGGCGGCCGCGCAGAAGCTCTATGGCCTCACCGAGCCGGCGCTGATCGACATGGGCGACTTCGTCGGCGGCATGCTCAAGTACATCCGCACCCATCCGCTGCCGCGCGTCACCATCGCGGGCGGCGTCGCCAAGATGACCAAGCTCGCGCAGGGCCTGCTCGACCTGCATTCCAAGCGCGGCGCCATCGATCTGGAAGCGCTCGCTGCGCTGGCCGACGCGGTGGGCGGCAGCGAGGCGCTGCATGCGCGCATCGTCGCGGCCAACACCGCTGCCGAGGCTTTCGCGCATGCGCAAGCCGAGGGGATCGCGCTCGGCGATGCGGTCGCGCGCGCCGCGCGCGATGTGGCGATGCGGGTGGTGGAGGGAAAGGACGTGGCGATCGAGGTTGTGGTGTTCGATCGCGACGGAGCATTGGTCGGACGCGCGGATTTTTCTGCCGATCGTTCGTGATGCACGGGAAGCGGCACGGTTACCCTCCCGCCCACGCGAGTTGGGCTTGCCCGACTCGCGCACTATTTCCTGCGAAACCCGGGCAGGCCCGGGTTTCGTGGCGGGGAGGGTCGGCCGCGTGAGCGTAGCGAACGCGGACGGGGTGGGGGGGCTACGCTTGCCCTGAGCCTGCCGCCGCCCCCCACCCTCGACCCCTTCCGGCCACTCGCTTCGCTCGCGGGGGGAGGCGAGCGGAGAGGCATGCGAGATTTGCCGCAACAGGCTCACTCCGCGCCTCCGCGAAACCGCCGCACGTACTCCGCGTCATACAGCGCGCTCTCGCGAAAGCCCTCCGCCGCGAGTGCGCGCCCGACCAGCACCAGCGCGGTGCGCTCGATCGGCGCGGCCGCGAGTCTCTGTACGACGTCTCCGAGCGTGCCGCGCACGATGCGCTCGTCCGGCCATGTCGCCCGTGCGATCACGGCGACTGGGCAATCGGCACCATAGTGCGGCGTGAGCGTCGCCACGGTCGCCTCGATCGCCTGCACGCCGAGATGGATCGCGAGCGTTGCGCCGGTTGCCGCATAGGCGGCGAGTTCTTCGCCGGCCGGCATTTTCGAGGCGCGACCCGGCACGCGCGTGAGCACCACGGTCTGCGCCACTTCCGGCACGGTGAGCTCGCGCCCGAGCACGGCTGCGGCCGCCGCGAAGGCCGGCACGCCGGGCGTGAGCGTGTAGGGAATGCCGCGCCGCGCCAGTCGGCGCAGTTGTTCGGCGAGCGCGCTGTAGATCGAGAGGTCACCCGAATGCAGCCGGGCCACGTCGAGCCCCTGCACGTGCGCCGCGACGTACTCGGCCTCGATCGCGTCGAGCGACAGCGGCGCCGTGTCGACGAGCCGCGCGCCCGGCGCGCAGTGGCTGAGCAGCTCCGGCGCGACCGTCGAGCCCGCATAGAGACACACCGGACAACGCGCGAGCAGATCGCGCCCGCGCAGCGTGATCAGATCGGCGGCGCCCGGCCCGGCACCGATGAAGTGCACGGTCACGACAAAGACTCCGGCTTGACCCAGCACCACTGCGTCACCGGCAGCGCGGGGCGCCACGCCGTCATGCCGCCGAGCGGCTCGGCGCGCTCGATCGCGATGCGCGTCAGCGTGCCGCCGAGCTTTTGCTGCCGCGCGACCAGCAGCGCCTCGGTCTCGATCGTGACGGCGTTGACGACTAGGCGTCCGCCGGCCCGCAACGCCGAGATCGCGACATTGAGCACCGCGTCGTTGCACCCACCGCCGATGAAGATCGCGTCAGGTGAAGAATCCCTCGCCACAGGTCCCGTGTCATGCCCCGCGAAAGCGGGGCATCCCGTAACCCCGGGATTCGCCGCCCTGGATCGCCCGCTTTCGCGGCCGATGACGGAGGAGAGAACCTCTGGCACCGTCCCACACACCACCTCCAACCCCGGCACGCCCAGCGCCGCCGCATTGCGCGCGATCCGGGCCGCGCGATCCTCGCGCGCCTCGATCGCGACTGCCCGCATCGAAACATCGGCCAGCATCCACTCGATCGCGACCGAGCCGGCGCCGGCGCCGATGTCCCACAGCAACTCGCCGCGGCGCGGCGCGAGCGCCGACAGCGTGACGGCGCGGATCTCGCGCTTGGTGATCTGGCCATCATGCTCGAACATGTCGTCCGGCAGCCCGCCGGCGCGCGCGATGATGCGCGCACCTGGCGCTGCCACGACCTCGAGCGTGACCGTGTTGAGCGGATCGATGTCGCCGAGATCGAACCGCGCTGCCACGGCGGTGCGGATACGCTCGCGCGGCCCGCCGAGCGCCTCCAGCACCGTGATGCGCGTACTGCCGAAGCCGGCCTCGGCGAGCAGGCGCGCAAGCGCCGCGGGTCCGTCCGCGTCCGACGTGAGCGCGAGCACGCGTGCGCCCGGCTGCAGATGTGGCCGCACCAGGTCGAGCGCGCGGCCGTGCAGCGAGAGCGGCGCGCAGTCCGCCAGCGCCCAGCCGAGCCGGGCCGCCGCAAGGCTGAAGGCCGATGGCGCCGGCACGACCAGCATCTCATCGGGCGCGACCTGCCGCGCCAGCACGGCGCCCACGCCATGCTGGAACGGGTCGCCCGACGCCAGCACGCAGACCAACTTTTCGCGGGCCGCCAGCACCTCGTCGATCCCGCGCTCGAACGGGCTCGGCCAGGCGCGTGCCTCGCCGCGGATCAGTCCGCGCGCGAGCGCGAGATGCCGCTTGCCGCCGAACACGAGCGCGGCGTTCGACACGAGATCGCGCGCAACCGGGCCCAAGCCGTCGGCGCCGTCCTCGCCGATGCCGACGACTGCGAGCCAGCGGCGTGATGCGCTCTTTTCTGTCATGGCCGGGCTTGTCCCGGCCATCCACGTCTGGCTGAAGTACCGCAAGAAAGACGTGGACGCCCGACACAAGGCCGGGCATGACGGTGGAGGCCATGCGCGTTCTCATTCTCGGCGGCACCACCGAGGCGCGGCAGCTCGCCGAGCGTCTCAGCATCCGTCGCGATCTCGTCGTGACGCTGTCGCTCGCCGGCCGAACCAGCAACCCCGTGCCGCATCCGGTGCCGCTGCGCATCGGCGGTTTCGGTGGCGCCGAAGGGCTCGTCGCCCATCTGCGCGCCGAGCACATCGATCGCCTGATCGATGCCACGCATCCTTACGCGGCCGCCATGTCGGACAACGCCGCGCGTGCCGCGACCACAGCCGGCGTGCCCTTGCTCGGACTGCGCCGCGCCGCGTGGACCGCCGTCGCGGGCGATCGCTGGACCGAGGTTGCCGATACGCGCGCCGCCGCACAGGCCCTGGGCGCCGCGCCGCGCAACGTCTTCCTCGCGCTCGGCCGCAACGAGATCGCGGCCTTCGCGGCGGCGCCACAGCATCGCTATCTGGTGCGCAGCGTCGATCCGGTCGATCCGCCGCTCGCGGTGCCGCACGCAACCTACATCCGCGCGCGCGGACCGTTTCGCGAAGAGGACGATCGCGCGCTGCTCGCCGCGCACGCGATCGAGGTGATCGTCTCGAAGAACAGCGGCGGTGCCCCGGCCTACGGCAAGATCGCGGCCGCCCGCGCGCTCGGCATCGCGGTGATCCTGCTGCGCCGGCCCGTGCTGCCCGACGTGCCGGCCGTGACATGCGTGGATGAGGCGGTCGCGTGGCTCGATCATGGGCCGACCTCCCCGGCGCGCGGCGTGTAGACGAGCGGCGCCAAGCCGTCGCGCGCGATCACGCGGGTCGTCGCCGAGCCGACAATGACCAATGTTGCCATGTCGGCCTGTGACGCATCGGCATCCGCGAAAGTCGTGACGATCACCCGCTCGTCCGCGCGCCCGACGGCGCGTCCGAACACGACCGGCGTCGATCCTGCAAGATGCCGGCGCAGGCGCTCGAACGCAGCACCGAGCTGCCAGGGCCGCGCGCGCGACAGCGGATTGTAGAGCGCGAGGACGAAGCCGGCGCCGGCCGCCGCGTCGAGCCGGCGCTCGATCGTCTCCCAGGGCTTGAGGTTGTCCGACAGCGAGAGCGCGCAGAAATCGTGGCCGAGCGGCGCGCCGACGCGCGCCGCCACCGCCAGCATGGCGGTCACGCCCGGGATCATGGCCACGTCGAGCGCGCGCCACGCGGCCGGCCCATGCTCGATCGCCTCGCACACCGCGGCTGCCATCGCGAAGACGCCGGGATCGCCGGCCGTGACCAGCGCGACCCTCGCGCCGGCGGCGGCCGCCTCGAGCGCGGCCCGTGCGCGCGCGCCTTCCTCGCGATTGTCGGACGGGTGGCGGCTCTGCCCCGCGCGCGGCGGCACGCGATCGAGATAGCCCGCATAGCCGTAGAGCGCCTCCGCGTCCGCGAGCGCGTCCGCGGCCTCCGGCGTGAGCCAGCGCACGTTGCCGGCGCCGAGACCAACCACGCTGAGGCGGCCGCTCATCGGGTCTCTCCTCGCGAACTCCCAGCCCGGCACCAGCACGACCGCGAAATAGGGCGCGCGGTCGTCCTTCTTGTCGGCAAGCCGCGTGATGATCGAGCCCGCCATGGTGCCTCGCTCCACATAGATCGCGCGCGCGAGCTGGCCGGTCTTGGCGAGCGCGCGCCGCACCTTTGGCAGATGCCGGCCGAGCTTCATCAGCACGGCGGCGTCGCTGTCGGCGAGGCGCCGCTCGAGCTCTTCTGCCGGCAGCGTCGCCGGCAGTACCGTGAACACGTCGTCCCCTTGTGCGATCGGCGTGCCTGCCGCCGTCCAGCAGCCCGCCATGCCGGGGACGCCCGGGATGATCTCGACCGGATAGCGGACGCTGAGCCGCACGTGCAGGTGCATGTAGGAGCCGTAGAACAGCGGATCGCCTTCGGCGATCACCGCGACGGTGCGGTCGGCCTCGAGATGGCGCGCCACCGCGGCCGCGGCCTCGTCGTAGAACTTGGCGATCGCGTCGCGATAGGCGGGCTTGTCCTTGGGCGTTTCGGTCGTCACCGGATAGCGCAGCGCCAGCTCGTCGATACCCTCGGGCAGGTGCGGCGCGACGATCGCGCGTGCGTGGCTCGCATGGCCCTGCTTGGCGAAGTGCGCCACCACGTCGGCCTCCTCGATCGCGCGCAGCGCCTTGAGGGTCACGAGCTCGGGATCGCCCGGGCCGACGCCGACGCCGAGCAGACGGCCGGTCTCCTCCTCGCTCACAGGCCGGCCCTCGCCAGCGCATTGACGGCTGCGGCGGCAATCGCGCTGCCGCCCATGCGGCCGCGCACGATGAGCCAGGGGACGCCGTGCGAGCCCGCGGCGAGCGCCTCCTTCGATTCGGCGGCGCCGACGAAGCCGACCGGGATGCCGAGGATCGCGGCCGGCCTCGCGGCGCCCGCGGCGAGTAGCTCGAGCAGGCGAAACAGCGCAGTCGGCGCGTTGCCGATCGCGACCACGCTGCCGACGAGCCTTTCCGCCCATAGATCGAGCGCTGCCGCCGAGCGCGTGGTGCCGAGCTTTGCGGCGAGCGCCGGCACGCGCGCGTCGCGCAGCGTGCAGACCACCTCGTTCTTGGCCGGCAGTCGCGCGCGCGTAATGCCATGCGCCACCATCTCGGCGTCGCACAAGATCGGCGCGCCAGCGCCGAGCGCGGCGCGTGCCGCCGCGACGAGGCCGGGACTGAACACGATGTGCTGCGCCGCTTCGACCTGCCCGCAGGCATGGATCATGCGCACCGCGACGTCCGCTTCCTCGGCCGAGAGGCGCGACAGGTCGGCCTCGGCGCGGATGATCGCGAAAGAGCGCGCGTAGATCGCGTCGCCGTCGCGGAGATAGGTGCGCGGCTCAGCCATGGCGGGCGCTCCGCGTGGCCGCGAGCTCGGCCAGGCGCCGCGGCAGCGCCGCGGGCGCGACCGACCCGGCCGGCCTGTCGTCGATGAGGAGATCGCAGGCGCCGGCGCGGCCGATCGCCGTGAGCGCGGCTGCGCCGTGATGCGCACAACGCTTCGCGCAGCCGGAGATGTGGATCACCTCGTCGCTGCCCATCAGCGGCGCGGCGCTCGCGGCGATCATCGGCGCGATCGCGCGGGCGGGAATTTCCGCCGCCGCGCAGATCGGCGCCCCGGCGCAGGCGACGACCCGCCGGCGCGGATCGTCGGGCGCGACAATGAAGCCGAGGCCGCGCGCGGCCTCGACGAGGGCTGCAACGCGGTCCGTCGCAATGCCGATGATGAGCAAAGCGCGTCCGGGTGCGGTGCGAACGCCGACAGCGCCGGCCTCGATCGCAGCGCCGACGAGGTTCGACAGCGTCGCCGCGTCGGCGTGACCGAACGCGAATCCGACGCCGAGCGCGGCCGTACCGTCGCGCAGGCGGTGATGGCCGATCGGCTCGACCGGGGGACGGGGAGGTGGAGAGTCGATGGTTCCTCGGCAGGCGCCAAGGTCGCGCCCCCGCGCTTGCGGTCCCAGCGCCGCAAGTTCCTCGAGCAATCGCGTGATGGTGGCGATCGCGTCGCCGAGCGCGACGATGCTGAACGCACGGGCGGTCGCGGCATCGCCGCCGAGAGCAGCAACGAGGCGCGGGCCGTCGGACGTGTTGAGAGCCCGCAGCCGGATATCGGCCGCGAGTGCATCGAGATGCAGCGCGCCGCCGCCGTCGAGCGCGATCGAGACCTTCGGGCTCAGCTGGGTCGCGAAGAGCTTTGTTGCAAGCGCCACGCGCAGCTCGGCGACAAGCGCGCTCGCATCGATCAGCTCGTCCGGATCGAGGCCCGTGAGCGGACCGCAAATGATCGGAATGCCGTGGTGGGCCGCGATACCGAGCTGTGCCACCGCTTTCGCGAACGCCGTGGCGTTGTGCAGCCCGCGCGCCTGGATGCTGCCGCGCGACGTGATCTCGATGATGCCGTTGCCATGGCTCGCCGCCGCGGCGCACAGGCCGGACAACGCTTCGAGCGAAACCGTTCCGCTCGGCATCAGCCGCGCCAGCAACCCGTCGCCGGTCGGCATCGGGTCGCTGAGTCCCGGGCAGGCGCCGCGGCGCAAGGGTGCGGGGGCGGCGGTCATGCGCCGGCCTCCGCGCGCAGCGCCGCGAGGTCGGCATCGATATCGTTGCGGCGCGGATGCCAGAGGCCGCGCCGGCGGGCAAAATCGAGCCGCTCCGCGATGGCGCGCGCCGCCGCCGGGTTCTCGGCGATGAGGAATGCGCGCACGGTCGGATCCGCCACGTAGGCATCGTGCACGAGATCGATGAGTTCGCCCGGCACCGCGTCGGTGGTCTGCATGAAGCCGACCAGCCGGTCGACGGTCTCGGCGAGCTCCGCGGCGCCGCGCGGGCCGTGGCGCATCTGGCCGGCGATGAAGCGCGGGTTGATGGCGCGCCCGCGCACAAGGCGCCCGAGCGCCTGGCCGAGCAGCCGCGCGCGCGGGCGCTGCGGATCGGTCGCGTCGAGCATCACGAGGTCCGGCGCGCGGCCGAACGCGGCGGCCGCGGCCGCGAAGCCACCCACATGGCTCACATCGGCGTCGCCTTCGAGCAGGTCGCGGCCGGGATCGTCCGATCCATGCAGCAGCAGGTCGGCGGCAGCGACGCGCGCCGCAAAGCCGCCCGGTAGCGCGCCGGCCGTGCCGTCCGCGCCCGCATAGGCGTGCGAGGCGGCCGCGAGATACGCCGCGCCGATCGCCTCGCGCTCGACATCGGCGCCGACGAGGTCCTCGACGCCCGACCCATAGGCGCCCGGCGCCGTGCCGAAGACGCGCGCGAGGCTTGCGTCCGGCGTGGCGCGGCGCGTGGCGGCGAGCGGGTTCTCGTCGTCCATCTCATCGCGTGCCGCGACCGCGCGCGTCGCCGCGTCGATCAGGGCGATCTGCGCCGGAAAGAGATCGCGAAACAGTCCGGAGATGCGCCACGTCACGTCGACGCGCGGCCGGCCGATCGTCGCGGTGGGCAGCACCTCGATGCCGGTGACGCGGCCGGTCGCGCCATCCCACACGGGACGGCATCCCATGAGGCGCAGCCCCTGCGCGATCTCCTCGCCGCCGGTGCGCAGCGTCGCGCTGCCCCACAGGTCGATCACCAGCGCGCGCGGCATCTCGCCGTGCTGCTGCAGACAGAGCCGGATCACCTCGTCGGCCGCGACACCGCCCAGATCCATCGCGGTCGGTGTCGGCAGCATGCGCGGATCGGCGGTGAAGAGGTTGCGCCCGGTCGGCAGCACGTCGCGCCGCGCCCGCTGCGGTGCGCCGGCAGGGCCGGGCGCAATGCGGCGGCCATCGAGCGCGGCAAGAAGGGCGGCGCGTTCGGCGGCGGCTGAGGCCGCACGCTCGGCATCGCACTCCCTCTCCCCCTTCAGGGGGAGAGGGTGGGGTGAGGGGGCCTCACCGCGAGTCGCGCCGTCGCGATTCCGAGTTCGCGGAGCGGCCCCCTCACCCCGACCCTCTCCCCCTGAAGGGGGGAGGGGGAAGAGCGCCCATACACATGCAGGCCATCCTTGATCGCCAGGTCCTTCACGTCGCACAGCCAGGCATCGATGCGGCGCAGCGCCTCGTCGGGGTCGATGTCGGTCGCGACGCCAGCCTCGCGCGCGAGCCCGCTGCGCCGCGCGGTCTCGACGATCAGCCCGGCCAGGCGCGCGCGGCGGCGGCGGTCAAGACCGTCGGCTTGCGCGTATTCGTCGACCAGCCGCTCCAGCTCGCGCGCTTCGCCCGCGAGGCCGGCGTCGACGAGACGCGGCGGGAGATGGCCGATGGTCACCGCGGCGAGCCGGCGCTTGGCTTGCGCGGCCTCGCCCGGATTGCTGACGATGAACGGATAGAACACCGGGAGCGGCCCGACGACGGCGTCGGGAAAGCATGCCGCGCTTAGCGCCACCGCCTTGCCGGGCAGCCATTCGAGCGTGCCATGCGCGCCCATATGCACCAGCGAGGGGCAC
>CAVPGG010000187.1:0-50925 GCA_963703755.1 uncultured Pseudomonadota bacterium | reverse complement strand
ATATTGCGTGAGCAGTTTATTGATCAATTATTAGGGATGAATCAGAGAGAACTGCGAATTTTTCTTCTAAGTTGCCCAGTCAAGAAATTGCCATTGGCAATGAGCCCTGGGAAATTATATTTGATTACAATCCCGAAGATGATTTTTGCAAATTGTGTCCTGAGGCCCCTTCTCGCAATGAGAAAAACAATGTTGCTGGAATCAATTATTCCCCCTAACTTTTTTTTGGAGTGCAGCGACAAGTGAAATATCAATCAAAATATAAGATCTTTTCTTTGAGCTAAGAGCCGAAGGCTCGCAATATTATAGCCCAAATCGAGCGAGCGTTAGCGAGCGTAGGCCTGGGTAGGGATTGGGAGTAACCATTAAGGTCTGTAAGACCGAAACCTATTTTGGTCTTACGAGGCTTACTGGAAATAATATGAGCATTTCCTAGCTCGCTTCGCGGGCTTAAGCAATATTCCTTTTGCCAACCTCCGAGCTGCTCGACTGGCTCAAGCTCTTGATGGTCGAGGACATCGGCCCAGAAACCCTGCGCGAGCGCGACCCGAAGAAGCTCGTCCCCCCGCTCGCCGGCGCGCTGATCAAGAACGAGCAGGACGTGCATCTGTTCGAGCGGCTGGCGTTCATGGCGCGGCGCGAGGGGCGCTAAACTGGTCGTATAGCCAGGACAATCAACACGGTTACACACATCGCATTCGACAAATATCGGACAGATTGACGAGCGTCGGCGAGACCTTAACCCAATCCTGAACCGAGCGCTGCCTGCTAAGTGCGTTACGCACGATTAACGCAGGCCGCATCGACACGAGTAACCGCCCTTGCGAGATCAAGACGGACCTGACAGTCCCGCGAAATAGGCAGAGCATCCGCGCGGGCCATGGTTACGAGCCCTGTTCCCTTCGCGCGGGCGGCCCGGTAAGGTCGGGCCGCCATGCCCATAACCGTCCAAGACGCCTCCGAGAAAGCACCCTCGCCGCCCCGCAATCCGCAAGGCTTCCGCGGCGGTATCGCGGCGCTCGCTGACGACCACCTCTATGCGCTGCAGAATCCCTTCCGGCTTGACGGCCGGGTGAGCGCCTATCCGGCAAGCGCGCGCGGCTTCTCGGTCGCCAACAGCTACCTGCTCACCCAGCCCGACGCCGCCATGCTGATCGACACCGGCTTCGGCAAGGATGAGCCGGTGATCCGCGCGCAGATCGAATCCCTGATCGCGCCCGGCCTGCCCCTGTCCATGTTCCCGCTGCGCCTCAACGAGTTCATGTCGATCAACAACGTCGAGAGCTTCGCGGCGCATTTCAACGTCGAGACCTGCTACACCAGCAATCCCGACGCGGCCCTGTGGTTCGATTTCGGCGCGCGCGAGGACGGTCGCGGCGTGCTCGACGCCATGAAGGTCACCGCAGTGACCCGCGCCGACACAATCGACCTCGGCCGGGGCGGCCGCACCGTCGACGTGATGCAGGCGCCGATCCGCCTGATCGCCACGCGCTGGCTCTACGATCGCGCGACCCGCACGCTGTTCTCCTCCGACATGTTTACGCACCTCGCGCGCGACGCGGCGACCGGCCCGTGGATCGTCACCGAGGCCGACAACGATCCGACGTCGCTGCGCAACGTCCGCTCCTTCATGCTCAACACGCGCTACTGGTGGCTCGAGGGCGCGCCGACCGATGCCATCCGCCGCGGCATCGACGCGATCTTCGACAAGTTCGACATCGAGACGATCGCGCCCGGCTACGGCTGCATCCTGTCGGGCCGCCGTGTGGTCGAGCGGCACTACCGCATGCTCGACGAGTTCCTCGCCGCGAGCGACAAGAGCCGCATGGTCTCGCGCTACGTCACGCGCGACGAGGAGCGGTGACTTTTTACAACTAAAGATTGTCTATTAGGTTGAAGCACAACCGTTTTTGAATTTTGGCAGAACGAACCCGATTCTGCTGAAGATTCAATGGTACCCTCCAACAACGAAACGACCATCGTCATGGCCGGCGTCGCCGTTCGAAGTACGGCGGTGCTGTTACGCCGTCTGGTGCCGCTTCAGGAAGGTCCGTGCGCGATCGATGGTGCGGGCCTTCAGCTCCGGCGGGTCCTTCCACGGGAATACCGTGATCTCCGCATTCGGGCAGAGCGAGGCGATATCGATCGAGACCCGGAGCGGATGCGCGACGACATCGTCCGGCAGCACCAGCATCGGCGTCTGGCAGGACTTCGCGAAATCGCGCGACATGCTGTACACGAAGTCTGGCTGCAGGCGGTAAAGGTCGTGCAGATATTTCTCGATGGTCTCCATCGACACGTCCGGGCGGCGCGTGCGCAGCTCCTTCGCCCAGACGTCGTGGCCGGCATCGTACATGTAGTCCGGCTTCTCCGGCCGATGACCGACCGGTTGGCTCAGCAGCGCGGCGACGACGCGCTGCGGCGCGCGCTGCATCAGCTTCATCCCGAACGGGCCGCCGATGCAGTTGCCGAAGAAAAAGAACCTGTCGATGCCGAGATGGTCCATCACGCCGAGCTGGTCGTCGGCGAACGCGCCCCAGGGATCGTCGACCGGGACCGGGCCGGTGAACTCGCCGCCGGTGGCATTGCGCTGGTCCATGCTGATCACGCGGAAGTCGTTCTTGAACTCCTCCATGACGTTGATCACCGCGTTCGGCCAGACGCCGAGACGCGAGTTCAATCCGCCGCCGGGGATCGCCAGCAGCGGGAAGCCCGAGCCGATCTCGGCATAGCGGATACGCACCCCGCCCTTTTCGGAGAACCCGACCTTGGTGCCGGCCGGCAAGCCCTGCGGCACGGCCGACGACGCCGTTTGGGCGAACACCTGCGGCGCCGCACCCGCCGCCGCAGCGGCCGCGCCAGTCGTCAGAATGGTGCGTCGATTGAAGTCGATCATGTGCGCCCTCCCTATGGTCGAAGCGGGTGCGCGGCGCGCATTGTGCTCGGCGTCGCCGCGGCCTCGCAGCATAGGCCGTCCGGGGCCCGGATGCACCGGGATGTCCGGGCGGCTCTCGATCCTGCGCCGGGCAGGTCGGCATCGATGACATGCCTCGCCGAGTGCCTCGCCGGATGGCAGTTCAAAGGGATACTGACAGCGTCTCAATTCGAAGGTAGGAATCGCAACGATCAGACGGTCCGATCCGTCACAGGGAAGAAGGGGCAGCCATGCTCGACACGCCGCACGGCCACAGCCATACGAACAGCATGCTCGATGTACCGGTGGCGCAGCGCATGCCGCGCGAGATCGCGCCCGGCGTCTTTTGGATCGGCGATTGCCTGCTGCAGCGCCACAAGGGCAAGGTCTATCATGGCTACAACGCCGCCTTCCTGGTCGCGGGCGACGACGCCTCCATTCTGGTCGAGACCGGTCACCCGAAGGACTTTCCCGTCATCGAGCGGCATCTCGACGCGCTGTTCGCGCGCGGCGTCCCGCCGCTCAAATATCTCTTCGTCACCCACCAGGAGACGCCGCACTGCGGCGGCCTCGGTCGCATCCTGAAGACATTCCCCGATTCACTGCTGGTCGGCGACGTGAGCGACTACCACCTCGCTTTTCCGCAGTACGAGCACCGCATGCGCGCCATGAACGAAGGCGACGAGGTCGACCTCGGCGGCCGTACCTTCATGGCGGTCGAGCCGGTGATCCGCGACCTGCGCACCACCTGGTGGGGTTTCGACACGCGCGAGCGCGTGCTCTTTCCCGGCGACGGCTTCGCGTACAGCCACTACCACGAGGATGGCCACTGCGGCCTCGTCGCCGAGGAGGCGGTCTCGCTCGACTTGCCGGACGTGTCCGCGACGTTTGCGGACCTCGCGCTGTTCTGGACAAAATTCGCCGACATGAACGTCTACTGCGACCGCCTCGACCACCTGATCGCGCGGCTCGGCGTGAAGACGATCGCGCCGACGCACGGCCTGCCGATCACCGACGTCGCCGTGACGGTGCCGAAGGTGCAGGCGGGCCTCAAGGCCGCCGCGCTGGTGCCGGAGAGCGGGACGACGAACGAGAAGGTGGCCGCTTCGTAGCCCGGCTTGAGCGCAGCGAAAGCCGGGGCCCGTTCCGGCACCAGAAACCCCCGGATTTCGCAAACGCTCAATCCGGGCTACGCTCCTCGGCCCATTGTTCGGACAACAGCCACGGCCATGAAAAAACTCACCATCGGCGACGTCACCATCACCAGCATCATCGAGCGCGACGGGCCATGGCGCAAACCGGAGGAGATGTTTCCGGCCTACGACCCGGTGGTCGGCAAGCGCCACCTCGCCGAGCTCGATCCGGTCGTGTTCGATCCCGCCTCCGGCAAGATGGTCATCACGTATCAGACCTACGTGGTGCGCACGCCCAAGCACACCATCCTGGTCGACACCTGCACGGGCGAGGACAAGGGCTATCCGCCGCCGATGGATTTTCCCAAGAAGCCGTGGCTCGACGGCTTCGCGGCCGAGGGCCTGCGCTTCACCGACATCGACTACGTCTTCTGCACCCACCTGCACATCGACCACACCGGCTGGAACACGCTGCTGCGCGACGGCAAATGGGTGCCGACCTTCCCGAAGGCGAAATACATCTTCCACAAGGGCGAGTACGCGGCCTGGGAAGAGTCCAACAAGCGCGGCGAGAACCGGCCGGGCGGCGGCGGCAACGTGTGGCCCTACAACTGCGAGCCGATCGTCAAGGCCGGCCAGGCGCTCCTCGTCGATGACGACTTCCAGCTCGACGACACGATCTCCCTCATCCCGACGCCCGGCCATTCGCCGTGCCACTGCTGCGTGAACATCCGCTCCAAGGGCCAGAACGCGACCATCGTCGGCGACCTGATGCATCATGCGCTGCAGGTGCGCGAGCCGGACTGGTCGACGATCTTCGACTGGGACCAGGAAAAGGCGAGGCAGTCGCGCCGCAAATTCCTCACCGAGTCCGCCGGCACCGGCCGCTTCGTGCTGCCGATCCATTTCCCGCATCCGACCACCGGGCTGATCGAGGCGGATAGCGCCGGCTTCAAGTACAACTTCGTGCGGTAACCCCGCTTCCGTCGCCGCATGGTTACGGCCGCCGGCGCCGGATGGCGCCGGCGAGCGACGTTGCATGCCGGCAAGCCCCTGGGGTTAGCGTGGACAGACGCGGCTCGTGCCTTTCACCGCCGTTGGGCGAACGCTACCATGCGCCCGCAAGGGCAAATTTCACGGAAAAAGCAGGAGGGGTGGAAATGGCTTTGTTGCGCAAACTTGCTTGCTCATTCGCTCTGCTGACGGCGGGCGGCTTGCTCGGATCCGCGCCGGCGCATGCGGCCTGTGCGACGGTCCTGCAGGTGCAGCTCGAGACCTTCGGCGAAGGCGTGACGGTGGAATTGCGGCGCGGCACGCCGGGCAGCTCGCGCGTCGTCGCCAGCCAGCCGAGCCACGGCGGAACAGTCTATTTCCGCAGCCTGTGCGCCGGCACCTATTTCATGGCGATCGGCAACGGCGAGGACGTTGAGGTCACGCCGGTGCATGACTTCCAGGACTACCATCAGTACCAGAGCAAGATTACGATGCAGCGCGGCGCCGGCAACATCGCGCGACGCTCGCGCAAGTCGCTCTGATGCGATTCACGGCGGGGCGCGGCCTGCGCATGTTCCAGCGAAAGCCTGCCCCCGACGCGATCGGGGGTGGACGCCGGTTCGCCGGCAAGAACATGCGCCAAACAAAGGAAGCCCGAGCGTGTTCCGATTCCGCAGGAACGGAACGCGCGCTAGTTGCGAGCGTATGAGATGACATTCGATCCGGCCGCTGCGGCCCGCTACCTCGTCGACGCCCATCGGGCGCGCGCGGCCTATCACAACCTGCCGCCCGGCCGCGCGCCCGCCACGTTGGCCGAGGCCTACGCGGCGCAGGCGGAATTCGAACGCCTGCGCGCGCCCGAGCTCGGCCCGGTCGCCGGCCTCAAGATCGCGACCACCACCAAGGTCATGCAGCAGCTGATGGGCATCGACCATCCCTGCGGCGGGCTGATCTTCGCGCGCACGATCCACGCCTCCCCGGCGACGATCCGGCTCGCCGACCACGTCAACGTGATGATCGAGTGCGAGCTTGCGCTGCGCCTCGGCCGCGACCTCGCGGGGCCGGCGAGCTCGTTCACGGCGCAGAGCGTCAGGCCCGCGGTTGCCGCCGTCCTGCCCGCCTTCGAGCTGATCGAGGACCGCAATGCCGACTACAAGACGACCAGCGCGCTCTCGATGATCGCCGACAATTGCTGGAACGCCGGCATCGTGATCGGCCCCGACACGCCCTTCGATGCCGCCCGGCCGCCGGTCGGCACGCTCGGCCGGCTCTCGATCAACGGCCGCCAGAGCCGCGAAGGCCGCACCGAGGATCCGCTGGCGACGCTCGCCTGGATCGCCAACCTCGCCAACGGCCACGGCCGCACGCTCGAGGCCGGCATGGTGGTGATCACCGGCAGCGTGATCCCGACCCTGCCGATCCGCGCCGGCGACCGCTTCGTCTTCGATCTCGACGGGCTCGGCAGCACGCAGCTGACGGCGGCGTAGGGTCGTCTTTTTGCTCGGCGCCTGGCCGAACCGTAGAAAATAGGACGTGATCGACGAGCGCGCTTGAGCGGCGATCCTCGAGGGTCAATGTGAAGACGAATTGTCCGCTTGCTACATCGAGATGTGGTTGGCGCGGATCACCTCGCCCCACAGCTTGATCTCGCGCTTGAGCAGGTCGTCGGCATATTGCGGGGTCTGGTCATCCTTCGCGAAGATGTCCATGCCGCCGTCCGCGAAGGTCTTGTTGACGCGCGGGTCGGTGAGCGCGACGCGCAGCGCCGCGTTGAGCTTCTCGATGATCGGCTTCGGTGTGCCGGCGGGCGCGTACAGACAGTGCCAGAAATCGATGTCGAGCTTCTTGTAGCCGAGCTCGCCCATGGTCGGCAGGTCGGGTAGCCCGCCGTAGCGCTTGCGGCCGATGATCGCGTAGGCCTTGAGCTTGCCCGACTTGACCAGCGCACCCGAGACGACCGCCGACTGCGACTCGAGGTCGACCTGGCCGGACAGGAGATCGACCAGCGCCGGGCCGGCGCCGCGATAGGCGACCTGCGTGACCTTGAGGCCGAGCTCCTGCGCGATCAGCACGCCGGCGAGATGCGCGTACGAGCCGACGCCCGCGTGGCCGATCTTGATGTTGCGATCGGGTGCCTGCGCCCATTTGAGGAACTCGACGAAATTGTTCGCCGGCACGCTCTCGCGCGTCGCCAGCGTCGAGGCCGCCGTGTTGATCGGGCCGATGCCGACGAAATCCCGCACGGCGTCGAAGGTCAGATCCTTGTACATCGACACGCCGGCGGCGAGCGCGACCTGGTGGAGCAGGATGGTGTAGCCGTCCGGCGCGGCGCGCGCGGCGCGCGCCGCCGCGATCATGCCGCCGGCGCCGCCGACGTTCTCGACCACGATCGGCTGGCCGAGCGCCTTCGCCATGGCGTCCTGGATCACGCGCGCGATGGTGTCGGTCGCGCCGCCCGGCGGGTACGGCACGATCAGCGTGATGGGGCGGCTCGGATAGGCCTGCGACCATGCGGCGCCGCCCGCCAGGACGCAAGCCGCAAAGACCGCAAGCGCGCGAATGAGCTTCATCAAGTCCTCCCCGCAGGCCGTCTCTTGACGCGGCAAGACGGTCAGTCAGATGTGTGCGGCTTCGACGCAGCCCGCCGCGACCGCGCGCGATCCGAAGTCTAGCCGGAGGGCCATGTCACCACAGCGCCGGCATATCGAACGTGTACGTCGTGCCGAAGCCGAACATCGCCTGGTCGGGCGCGCCGCGCATGGTCACGATCGGCGAACTGCCGACCCCGTCGGTGAGTTGCGAATACTCGACGAAGGCGTGGCTCGCCCAGCGCGGATTCCACTGGTAGCGCGCCTGCGTGCCGATGCCGTACGAACGAATGCCGCCGCCGGCGTCGTAGACCGGCAGTCCGGAGGCCGCCGACTGGTTGGCGTCGACGCTGAAATAGGGCGCGTTCGCCTGCCGCGTCGCTTCGGTCAGGCGCGGTCCGCCCGACAGGGTCCACTGCGACGTCACCGGCACGACCACATCGAGCGTCTGGTCCGACACGATGCCGGCATGGCCGCCAAAACCTTGCCGCAGCTCGACCCGTGCGCGCAGCCAACGGGTCGGCCAGTAGTCGACGAACCCGCCCACCTCGGCGGCCGGGCCCACATTGCCGAGTCCGGCGAGATCGGTGTTGTGCTTGACGTAGCGGCCGAGCTCGACTTGCACGACCGGCCCTGCCTTGATCGTGTCGGTGTCGAAGACCGCGTAGCCGAACCCGTCGCGCGGCGCATGGAAGCGCGGCGGCGTTCCGGCATTGCGCAGGTCGAACAGCGGGAACGGGTAGTAGCCGTAGTCGTCCGACCCCTGCCAGTGCGGCAGCGAGCGCACCTCGGCGCCGATCTCGATGGTCCATTGCGGTAGGGCGGGCGCCGGCTGCGAATAGGCGGGCGCAGGCGCCGGCGTCACGGGAGCGAGGTCCGCGGCGCGCGCCGGGGCCGCCGGCAGCATGGCCAGCAGCCAAAATCCCACGAGTGCGCGAACCGCGCGCGCCATCAAGTTCCCCTGCCCCCTACGGCTACTCAAATGTACCGAATCCAGACTTAAAATACCACCACCTGTCGGGTGCCGGAACATCACGCCACAGCGGCGCGCACAGCCTATTCGTTATCCTGTGGATTGCGGCGCAATGGAGGAATTTCCGCCTCCGCAGGCTGAGATGCCGGCAGCTCTGCAGCGTTCGCAGCCCTTTCGACGCGCCTGGCCTGCTCGGCCGCTCGGTGAAGGAGCAATTCGACCTCCGGAACCAGCGAGGAAACTGCCTGGGTCTGCGCGTCGGCCACAGGCTCGGCGGTCTCGGCCGGTGCCATCGGCGGTTCTGCGGCCGCCTCCGGCGGCTCCTCCTCGGTCTCGGCCGGCCGAATTTGCGCCTCCGCGAGCCGCACGGCCTCGCGCCGCCGCGCAACGCTCGCGGCCCAGTCCTCGCCGCGCCCGAGCGACCAAGCACCGAGGTGGCGCACCAGCCGGCCGAGCCGGCCGCCGGCCCATACCAACTCATAAGGCAGAAACAGCCGCCAGCGGTCGTCATGCTCGGTGATCGCGCCGGCGATCAGCTCGCCCGCCATGGCGCTCGTATTGAGCCCATGCGCCCCGAAGGCGCCGGTGAGCCACAGGCCGGGAATGACCTCGCCGACTTGCGGCATGCGATGGAGCGAAAAGCCCATCACGCCCGACCAGGCATGGTCGATCTCGACCGGGCCGAGCTGCGGGAAAGTGCGCGTGATCGCCGCCTTGAACCCGCGCGCAGCCGCCTGCGGGCCGCGCGGCAGCAGACCGGCCGCGCCCGCCCACATCAACCGGTCGCCGCCGACGATGCGGTAGTGGTGGTTGGCGCGGCGCGAGTTGCTCACCGCACCGTGGTAGGCGATCGCCGCCCCGATCCGCTCGCCGAGCGGCGCCGTCACCGCCACGTAGCCGGTCACCGCCAGCACGGTTTCGGCGATGCCGGGTACCAGCGCGCCGAGATGCGCGTTGCCGGCAAGGACGATATGCGCGGCGCGCACCCGGCCCTTCGGCGTCGAGATGCGCTTGCGCACGCCGGTCGGATCGATCGCCAGCGCCGGCGTCTCCTCGAAGATGCGCGCGCCCGCCGCGCGCGCCGCCGCGGCGAGGCCACGCGCATAGGCGAGCGGATCAATGTGGAACGCGGTCGGATAGTGGATGGCGTGGAAATAGTGCTCGCTCTTGAGCGCCGCGCGCACCTGCTCGGTCGGCCAGCCCTCGATGATCGCGCCGAACTCCTGGCCGAGCAGGCTCGCGACCGCGAGCAGCTCGTCGCCATTTTCGATCTTCGACACGTCGAGCCAGCCGTCGACCGGCTCGACGCCCGGCATCGCGGCATCGCGGATCGCGGATCGCACATACTCGACGCCGGCCTCGGAGAGCTTCCACAGCTCCTTCGCGCGGTCGATGCCGACGCGCTCGACCATGGCACGCGGATCGGCGCCGAAGCCGGGCAGCACGAAGCCGCAGTTGCGGCCGGACGCGCTCCACGCCACCCGGTGCGCCTCGAGCACCGCGACCGACCAGCCGCGCCGCGCGACCTCGCGCGCCGCCGTGAGGCCCGCGAGCCCGCCGCCGATCACGCAGACGTTGACGTTGATATCGAAGGTGAGCCGCGGCCGCTCGAACGCCCCCGCGTCCGCTCGGCCCGCATACCAACTGGCGCCAAAATCGGCGCGTACCGTCGCATTCATGTTAACTCGCGCACGCTTACAGGTGCCCGTCCGCGTCGCCGCGACCCGGGCGGCCGGCTTCCCGCTATGTTACCCTGCCGGCGCGATGAAATCGATGCGTTGAGCCAATCGCCGTTCCATGCGCCGTTTGCTCCTGCTGCGCCACGCGAAATCGTCCTGGGCCGACCCGGGCGCGAGCGACCTCGAGCGCCCGCTCAACCGCCGCGGCGAGGAAGCAGCGCCGCGCATCGGCGCCTATCTGCGCCGGCACAAGCTCGTTCCCGATCGCGTGCTGTGCTCGACCGCGCGGCGCGCCCGCGCGACCTTCGCGCTGGTGGCCGCCGAATGGCCGGCCGAGCCTGCCGTCGCTCACCTCGAACAGATCTACGACGCAACGCCGCGCACGCTGATCGACGTGATCCGCGCGGCCGAGCCGGCGGCGCCATCGGTGCTTCTGATCGGCCATAATCCGGGTCTGCACGACCTCGCGACCCAGCTCATCGCCTCCGGCGATCCGGGCGACCGCGAACGGCTGCGCGAGAAGCTGCCGACCGGCGGCCTCGTGGTCATCGACTTCGCGATCGCGGACTGGCCGAAGCTGCACGCCCGTTCGGGCCGGCTCGAGCGCTTCGTCGTGCCGCGCATGTTGGAGACCGCGACCGACTGAGTATGTTTCAGGCATTCGCATAAGGGGAGCGCAGCATGTTCAAGCAGATATTGGTGCCGGTCGATCTCGGCGACACCGAGCTCGCCAAGCCCTCGATCGAGACGGCGGTCGCGCTCGCGCGTCCCTCGGGCGGCAACCTGCGCCTCCTCAACGTGCTGCCGATGACGCCCGTGATGCTCGCCGAATACGTGCCGCCCGATTTCGACGCCCAGCAACGCCAGTCCGCCGAGGAGGCGCTCGTGATCATCGCCCAGGAAAGCGGGCTCGATGCCGCCCATGTCAGCGCGACCGTGCGCCAGGGCGGCGTCTATCACGAGGTGCTCGAGGAGGCGAAGGAGATCAACGCCGACCTCATCGTCATGAGCTCGCATCGCCCCGCCATGCGCACCTATTTTCTCGGCTCCAACGCGGGCCACGTGGTGCGCTACGCGCGCTGCTCGGTGCTCGTCGTGCGCCGCTAGGTCAGGGGTAACAATTCGCGCGGCGGCGCGCCGTAGCGGCCCGGCCGATTGCGCAGGAGATAGGCGCTGGTGCGGTTCTGGCGCGATTTTGGGCGTTGCGATCCTGTTGTGCGCGCGCGGTAGCGTGGCTTGTTCCTTCCAGGCATAGCGCGCGGCGCAACAGCGGGAATAATTCTGTGAGGAGCTATTTCGGAACCCCGATCGGCACTCTAAATTTCCCGAGTTCCCGGTGATGAACCGACGCGACCGGGGGGCGAATCGCACCCCGTCGGGGGTATTCCTGTGAGGCCGCAATGCACAAATACGCCTTTGCCCTGCTCGTCGCCGCGGCGACGATCGTGCCAGTCGCGGGTGCGGCCCCCCCGCTGAGCCAGTTCGACGGTCGCTGGAGCGTGGTGATCGAGACGCAGCGCGGCAACTGCGACCGTGCCTATCGTTACGGCCTGCGGATCCAGAACGGCAACGTATCCTATGCGGGCGACGCCGCATTCGACATCCGCGGCCAGGTCCTGCGCAACGGCAATGTGCACGTGCGGGTATCGCGGGGGTCGAGCTACGCGGACGGCCATGGCCGGTTGTCGCGCGAACTCGGGCTCCGGCACCTGGCGCGGCGTCGGCATGGGCGTGTGCTCCGGACGCTGGTTCGCGGAGCGGCGCTGACGGAATTCCTCACAGCGGGATCGCCAGCAACGTATCGATCTGCCGGCTATCGAGGATCACGGTGCGCTCGGCGAAGCGCGCGCGGTCGCCCTCGGCGATGCGGTCGCGGTAGCTACCGGTCGCGAACAGCGCGGTCTCGCCGGTGTGCATGATCCGCGCCACCATGAAGCCCGTGCTTGCGTGCAGCGTGCCGTCCGCGCCGAGCTCGATGCGCGACGGCCCGAGCATGTGGCGATAGCGCTGCGCCTCGTAGATATTGGCCTCGCGCAGCGCCTTGACGCGATCGCGCAACATCGCGCGCGAGGTCGCGTAGATCATCGACAGCGGCAGGCCCTGCTCGACGTTCTCGGCTGTGGTGACGCGATAGCGCCCATCCTCGGTGAAGAAGTCCGGCCAATCCTCCAGCCGCCCGTCGTCGATCGCCTCGGCATAGCGCGCGTTCAGGTCGAGCACCGCCAGCCGGCGTTCGATGTCCATGGTCATTTCCCCGTCATTGCGAGGCGTTCGCAGAACGCCGAAGCAATCTCGTGCCGCAATCCCGGGATTGCTTCGGGCGCTTCGCGCCCTCGCAATGACCCCTTCATCACATGCCCATGTGGCGGCGATAGGTCTTCCAGAAGCCGCGCACCGCGGCCTCGCTGACGCGGCTCTCCTCCGATGCGATGCCGTTGCCGCCCATCTCGACGAACGACTCCTTGTCGCCCGCCCCGCGGATGCCACGCTGCACGAAGCCGGTCGCGGCGCCATCCTCCATCGAGATCAGGCCGGACGGGCCGATCAGGTTCGACTGGCGCATGCGCAGCTCGGTCATCTGTTCGTCGTCGTCGACGAAGCCGAAGCAGGTCCACACCAGCTCGGTGCGCTCGAGCCCCTGCGGCACCACGCGGCGCACCGCGAGACAGTTCCTGATCTGCTGCAGCACGAAGCCGGGAAACACCGAGAGGATCTGCAGCCCGATGCCGTCGCCGAACTCGTCGACGCTGTGAAGCAGCTCAGGTGCTTCGAGGTGGCCGTAGCCGGTGTTGGCCGAGCGCATGCCGGCCTGCTCATATTCCTTGCCGGCGACATCCGCCGTCATCGAGTAGCTGATGTGGTTGTCGCCGCCCTCGCTGATGACAAGTCCGCCCCTCTGCGACAGGCGGTTGAGCCGGAACGTGGTGAAGAACATGTGCAGCAGGCTCGCGTGGTAGCTGTCCTTCACGTTCTCCATGTAGAGCTTCCAGTTGCCCGGCAGCATTTGACTGTAATTGCCGAGCAGCTTCGCGGGCGCCTTCATGACGCGGCGCACCTTGGCGGCGATTTCCGGCCCGAGATATTGCTCGACCGGTGCGACCCGCTCGCTCATCGTGCCGAACACGAGGCCGGCGAAGACCTCCACCCGCAGCCGGCGCGGACCGTACTGGTCGGGCCGCGCGTCCGCCGGCATGCCGCCCTTGCCGCCGATGCCGCGGCGGAACGCGACGCCCGTGAGCCTGCCTTCGAGATCGTAGGTCCAGTTGTGGTAGACGCAGACGATCTCGCGCGCCTCGCCGCGTTCCTTGAGGCAGAGCAGCGAGCCGCGATGCGCGCAGCGATTCTCGAAGGCATGGACAACGCCGCCCTTGTCGCGCGTGACCACCACCGGCATGTCGCCGAGGTTGGCGGTGCGGAAGGTGTTCGGCCGCGGCAGCTCGGCGTCGAGGCAGAGGAACGTCCACGTATCGCCGCGGAAGATCTTCGCCTGCTCCTCGTCGTAGAGCGCGCGGTCGGAATAGATCCAGTAGGGAATGCGCGTGAGGGCGTCGCTCGGCCAGCTGCGCTCGTGGATGTTCATGAGCCTACCTCCCGCGACCGGTCGCGGAATCTCGCTATTGCAGCTTTACATTAGCGGCCTTGATCACCTTGTTCCAGCGCTCGACATCGGCACGCATGAAGGCCGCCGCCTCGGCCGGCGTGTCGCCGACCGGCTCGGCCGAGAGGTCGGCGAAGCGCTTGCGCACGTCCGGGTCCTTGATCGCCGCCGCGATATCGGCGCTGATCCGCTCGACGATAGGCGCCGGCGTCTTGGGCGGCGCGACCACCGCGAACCAGGCCGATGAGGCGAACCCAGGCAGCGTCTGCGCGATGGTCGGCACATCGGGCAGCGCGCTCATGCGCTTCTCGGTGCCGACCGCGATCAGGCGGAGCTGGCCGCCCTTCACCAGCGCGAGCGAGACGCCGAGATTGTCGAACATGATGTCAACGTCGCCGGCGAGCAGCCCCTGCAGCGCGGGCGCCGAGCCGCGGTACGGCACCTGCACGAACTTCACGCCCGCCATCATCTGGAACAGCTCGGACGTGAGATGCGAGGTCGTGCCGATGCCCTGCGTCGCGGCCACGACCTTGCCGGGATTGGCCTTGGCATAGGCGATGAAGTCCGTGACGGTCGTGGCGGCGATCTTCTTCGGGTTGACGACAAGTGCATTCGGCACGATGCCCATCACCGACACCGGCACGAACTTCGCCGGGTCGAACGGCAGGTTGGGATAGAGGTTCTGGTTGATGACGAGCGGCGGCGGCGGCGCGGCGAGCAGCGTGTAACCGTCCGGATCGGCGCGGAAGACCGCTTCGGCGCCGATATTGCCGGCCGCCCCCGTCTTGTTCTCGATCACCACCGGCTGGCCCCACTTGCGCGAGAGCCAGTCGGCGACGATGCGCGGCATCGCGTCGGCGGTGCCGCCAGCCGGAAACGGCACGATGATCTTGACGGCGCGGGCCGGATAGGTCTGCGCCGCCGCAGGCGGCGACAGGACGGCAAGCGCCGCTGCCGCGACGCCGACGATCAGGCGACAGGACAAGAGGATGCGAGCGGGCATTCGTTGGTTCCCGGGCAGCCGGCGAGATGGCAATGTCCTGGTCGGCAACCAGCGCCACGGCGCGGCAGGATCGGCGCGAAGCTAGCGCATGTCGCGGCGCAATAGCCATCCGCAATCCAGCGGGAAGCGAAGCGCGCTTTTGCTCCCGACCATCATGCGCACGCTGGTTGGCCTGCCGCGCGGTCCCGCCGCGGCCGGCGCGCCGGCCATTCCCACACCGCGCTTCCACGTTTTGCCGCATTGACGCCGCCCCCGGCTTGCGCCGATATCGCGCCCTCGCCGCCCCGACGGGCGGCCCGAGGGAGGAATTCATGCTCGACCGGATTCGCGCCCGCGCGCTCGCGCTTGCCGTGTTGGGCGCCGGCGTTGCGGTGCTGCCGGCCGCCGCGCAGGACTACCCCAACCGGCCGATCACCATCATCGTGGCGCAGCCGCCCGGCGGCGGCACCGACATCATCGCGCGCATCATCGGCAACCAGCTGTCCAAGCAGCTCAAGGCGACCGTGATCATCGACAACCGCGCCGGAGCCGGCACCGTGGTCGGCACGGCCACGGCCGCGAACGCCCCGGCGGACGGCTACACGCTGATCGCCGGCCTCAACGCCAACATGGCCGTGAATGTCAGCCTGTTCGCCAAGCTGCCCTACGATCCGATCCGCGACTTCACGCCAGTTGCCATGCTCGCCGACTATCCGTTCGCCATCGTCGTGTCGAAGAATTTCCCCGCCCAGTCGATCAAGGACCTGATCGCGCTCGCCAAGGCGAAGCCGGGTGAGATCAACTACGCCTCCGGCGGCAACGGCACCGGCCAGCACCTCTCGACCGTGCTGTTCGAGCTCACGGCCGGCGTGAAGCTCACCCACGTGCCCTATCGCGGCGCCGCGCCCGCCTACACGGACGTGATCGCCGGCCAGGTGCCGCTGTTCTTCGACAACCTGTCGAGCGCGATCGGCCAGATCAAGGCCGGCACCGTGCGCGCGCTCGCGGTGACGAGCCGCGAGCGCGCGCCGCTCCTGCCCGACGTACCGACCGTCACGGAGGCCGGCGTGCCGGGCTACGAGTACACCGTCTGGTTCGGCCTGTGGGCGCCGAAGAAGACGCCGAAGGCGGTCGTCGAGAAGCTCAATGCCGAGGTCCTCAAAGCTCTGCAGGACCCGGACGTGCGCGCGCGCATCGCCGCCGGCGCCGGCGTGCCCGATACCATGCCGCTCGGCGAGATCGAGCCGTTCGTGAAGGCCGAGATCGTCAAATGGGCCGACGTGATCAAGCGCGCCGGCATCAAGGTGCAGTAGGCACCGCGCCCTCTCCACCGGCTCGGCGTCATGCCCCGCGCAAGCGGCATCCAGCAGGTCACCGCGGGTTCGCTGGCCATTGGATCGCCCGCTCTCGGGCAATGACGGAGGCTCCGGCGGCCGATATCGCGGATAGTCTTCTCGACCGCCGCCCGGCAGCGAGAAAACCGCACGCTTATCCTCAACGCCTGCACCGAGATTGATCAGGCTGGATGATATTTTGTGCAACGCCAACGATCGCTTGACTGAGATCATCCCCAAGTCGGAGTTCCAGCAGCCATTCGCGACCTGATGGCGCACTCCAAAGCGGCACGTGCGCGTTTCGCTGGCACACCGCTTGCTACCCGGTGGACATCCGCAAGCAAAAGGAGCGCGCCTTGTCCTATCTGGTCCCCTCTGAATTCGTCACCAAGATGATCGACGCTGGCGAGGCCAAGATCTTCATGTCCACCCGCGACACCATCGTGCGCGCCTACATGGCCGGCGCCATCCTCGCATTGGCGGCCTGGTTCGCGGTCACCATCAACGTTCAGACCGGCCTGCCCATCGTCGGCGCCCTGCTGTTCCCGGTCGGCTTCAGCATGCTGATCCTCCTCGGCTACGACCTCTTGACAGGCGTATTCGTGCTGACGCCCTTGGCTTGGCTCGACGGGCGGCCGGGCGTGACCATCGCCGGCGTGTTACGCAACTGGCTCCTCGTCTTCATCGGCAACTTTGCGGGCGCGCTCACCGTCGCGTTCATGATGGCGTTCGTAACCACGTTCGGCTTCACCCAACCGCCCGACAAGGTCGGCACCGTGATCGGGAACATCGGCGAAGCGCGCACCCTCGGCTACGCGGCGCACGGCGCGATGGGCATGGTCACGCTGTTCCTGCGCGGCATGCTGTGCAACTGGATGGTCTCGACCGGCGTCGTCGGCGCCATGATATCGACGACGGTCCCGGGAAAAGTGATCGCGATGTGGATGCCGATCCTGGTGTTCTTCTACATGGTGTTCGAGCATTCCGTCGTGAACATGTTCCTTTTCCCGGCCGGGCTCATGCTCCACGCGCCGTTCTCGATCGGCGACTATTTCATCTGGAATGAGATCCCCACTGTACTCGGCAACCTGGCGGGTGGCCTCGCGTTCACGGGTCTCACGCTCTACGCCACCCACGTGCGCACCGCACCCAAGCGCACCGAGGCCGCCCTCAAGCGCGCCGCCTGAGGCATCGCGCGGCAGCGTTGTGCCCCGGAGCATGTCCCAAGTCGGCTTCGACGGGACAAGCTCCGGGCCTCTTTGCTACCGTGGAACCTCGACCCGCCCGGGTCGAGGCTGATTTCTTCTGGTCCGGGGCATGTCAGGGCGGCTTGCGATTTCCATCGGGCAGCACTCCGACCGCGGGCGCAAGCCGGCCAACCAGGATTTCTATGGCGCGCTCATCCCGCAAGAGCCGCTGCTCAGCCTGAAAGGCATCGCGGTCGTCCTCGCGGACGGGATCAGCACCAGCGATGTCGGCGCGGTCGCGGCCGAGTCGGCCGTGAAGGGATTCCTGACGGACTACTACTGCACGCCTGAATCGTGGTCGGTCAAAACGTCGGCGCAGCGCGTGATCGCCGCGGCGAACTCCTGGCTTCACGCGCAGACCCGGCAAAGTCGGAATTTCGAGGAAAAGGACAGAGGCTATGTGTGCACGCTGAGCGCGATGATCGTCAAGTCGACGACCGCGCACATCTTCCATGTCGGCGATGCTCGCATCTACCGCGTCGCCGGGCGCGCGCTCGAGCAGTTGACCGAAGACCACCGCGTCGTCGTGTCATCCGTGCAGAGCTACCTCGGCCGCGCGCTCGGCGTGAATCCACAGATCGAGATCGACTATCGGTCGCTGCCGGTCGACAAGGGCGATCTGTTCGTCCTCGCCACCGATGGCGTCTACGAGCACGTCGGCAACCGCTTCATCGCCGAAACGATCGAGCAATGTCGCGATCTCGACGACGCCGCCAGGCGCATCGTCGAAGAAGCCTATCGGCGCGACAGCCCGGATAACCTGACCGTGCAGATCGTCAGGATCGATGATCTCGCCGGCCGCGAGCGCGCGGACATCGTCACGCAGACATCGGAATTGCCGTGCCCGCCGCTGCTCGATGCGCGAATGGAGTTCGACGGCTATCGTATCGTCCGGGAAATTTCACGCCAACAGCCGCAGCCACGTCTATCTCGCGATCGACTCGGCGGACCAGTCCACGGTCGCGATCAAGATACCGTCGATCGACCGGCGCGGCGACGCCGCTTATCTGCAGAGGTTCAGGGCGGAGGAATGGATCGCGCGCCGCATCAACAGCCCGCACGTCTTGAAGGCACGCGAGCCGACGCGAACGCGCCACTACGTGTATCTCGTGAGCGAGTTCGTCGAAGGACAGACGCTCAGCCAGTGGATGACCGACAATCCCGAGCCGAGCCTGCAAGTGTCTCGCGAGGTCGTCGAGCAGATCGCTAAGGGCCTGCAGGCGTTCCATCGGCTTGAGATGCTGCATCAGGATCTTCGGCCCGACAACGTCATGATCGACCGGACCGGCACCGCGAAGATCATCGACTTCGGCTCGACGCTCATCGCCGGCACTGCTGACGACGGCCTCGGCGTCGCGCGCAGCGAGATCTGGGGACCGCTCAATATACTGCGCCGGAGTATTTTCTGGGCGAAGGCGGATCGCAGCGATCCGATATCTTCTCGCTCGGCGTCATTGCCTATCAGCTGCTGACTGGAAGGCTGCCGTACGGCGCCGAGGTGGCAAAGATCAGGACCAAGGCGCAACTGCGCAAGCTGCGATATGCCTCGGCCCTCACCGAAAGTCGCGAAATCCCGGGCTGGATCGATGGCGTGCTCCGCAAGGCCGTACATCCCGATCCGGATAAGCGCTATGGCGAGCTGTCCGAATTCCTGTTCGACCTTCGTCACCCCAACAAAGCGTTCCAGCAATCATCGGCGCCGCCTCTCGTCGAGCGCAATCCGCTCCTGTTCTGGCAGGCGCTTTCAGCCGTTCTGCTGATCACCGTCCTCGCCCTGCTCCTGTATCTGCGGGTCGCGCGCTAGTTGCCTCCAGCTGACCATTGCGGCAAATGCTGATCGGCTCCGTCCGCACCCGAGCCCCGTCGGCGCGGCGCTACGCCGCGTAATCCGGCTCCTTGCGGTCCAGCATCCGCTTCAGCGCATTGAAATGCCGCTGCGCCGGCGACGGCTCGCGGTAGAGGCTCGGTCCGCCGATGTCGCGCATGGTCCTCTCGACCACCGGCGCGGGAAGCTGCTTGAGCGGCTGCCCGGTCCACATCGCGTAGATCTGCACCTGCGCGGCGCGCTCGATGTAGTAGAGGCGATCATAGGCGTCGGCGATCGTGTCGCCCACCGTGGTCACCCCGTGATTGGCCATGAACAGGATGGTCTGGTTGCCCAGCACCCCAGCAAGACGCCGCCCCTCCTCGGGATCCAGCGCCGGACCCGTATACGTGTCGTCATACGCGACGCCGCCCATCATGCCGACCTCGGTCTGGCCGATCTCCTTGATGCGCGGATCCTCGAGGCGCGTGAGCGCGCTGGTGAACGGCATGTGGGTGTGAAACACCGCCCTCGCCTGCGGCAGCGCCTTGTGCATCGGCGCATGGATGCAATAGCAGGAGCGCTCGACCTCGCCCTCGCCGCGCTTGACCTCGCCGTCGTCGATGCCGACCTCCATGAAGCACGAGGCCGTCGCCTCCGACCAGTGCGTGCCGAATGGAATCTGGTAGTAGCGGTCGCGGCGCTCCGGCACAGGAATGTGAGGTGGTTGAAGATCCCCTCGCTGAAGCCGTGCATGTAGGCGAGCCGATGCGCCGCCGCGAGATCGACGCGCGCCTCCCACTCGGCATCGGAGTATCCGTGCGCCGCGGCCGGTGAAGTGCGAAGCTGCATGGGATCGTCTCCTCGTTGGCGCCCGCCCGCGATCGGGCGGCATTGCCTCGTCGTGAAGATTACACCCGGTCGGCACCGATTGGCCATCGCGTCCGCTTGCTCGCGCGCGGTGGTGCAGATTGTTTCATCTTGCCCATAAGGCGCACGATCACGTCGCGCCGCTACCGGTGCAGGCACGCGTAGGCGCGGATGAGATCGCGGCTCGCGGCCGGGATCGCGAGGTCAGCCTTCGCGTTGGCGGTGGCGAGCCGGCAGGTGAGCCAGAAATAGCCCGCGCTCGGGTCGACCACGAGGCGCGACGGCCGGAAATCCGGCGCGACCAGGATCGAGAGGAAATGGGTCGTGGTCTGCCAGCCGAGCCGGCCGAGGTCGGGGTCGATGCGCTTTGCCGACACGAAGCGCGGATCGCCCAGCGCCGGATCGGCCGCGGTGCCCGTGGCGAGCGTGCGCACCGCCGCCGTGTAGTCGTTCCACATGGTGACGAATTTCGCGGTCTCGACCGCGTGCACCAGCGCAAGCGTGAGGAGTGCGCCGATGCCGGCGCGGGCGGCGACGCCGTGCGTGAAGGCGTGGATGCGGTCGGCCGTCGCCTCGGCAAGGCGCGCGAGGAACGCCGCGGGCAGGTGCAACTGCCCCTCGGCGCGCAAAGCGCAGAGCGCCGCGAGCGCGCCAAGCACCGGCGTGATGAAGAAGATCGCGGTGCGCACGTAGTAGCGGTTCTGCGTGTGCAGCGAGTGGTCGAAGCGCAGCCAGTAGACCGTGAGCGCGAAGGCTACGATCGCGAACGCGTAGGCATGCGCGCGCGCGGGCGTCACCAGCCGCAGCACCAGATAGACGATCGCATAGGCGGCGAGCGCGCCGAACAGCAGCATGAAGAAGGTGCTGGCGAGCAGATTGCCGATGTCGATGAAATTGAGCGCCGCCGCCGGGATGATGCTCGCGTAGTAAGGGTCGGGCGGCAGCACAAGCTTTACGGCGACCCAGGCCGCGAGCGCCGCCGCCAGCGCGCCGACGGCGCGGGCGAACATCGCGTCGCGCCAGCCGCGCAGCCCGACCGTCACGACGATCGCGCAGGCGCAGACCGCCGCACCCTCGTGGGTGAGCGCGAGCGCGAGCAGCGCCGCGAACAGCGCCGCCGTGCCGGCGAGGCCGCGGCCCGCATAGTGGGCGAGCGCGAGCGCGGGCCAGAAGATCGAATGCGCGACCCACATCTCGGTCGGGAAGCCGAACACCAGCGGGCACAGGCAGGCGGTGGAAAGGCAAGCGCAGGCGAAGATGAGGCGCCCGGGCGAGCGATCGGCGAAGAACGTGAGCGCGAGGCCGATCAGCGGCGCCGCGAAGAACAGGAGGCCGTAGAGCGCGATCCCGCCGCGCGCGTCGCCGGTCGCGCCGACATAGAGCTCGGCCGGCAGGTGCGAGAAGACGAAGACGAACAGGCGATCGGCGATGTTGTGGAAGTGGTAGGCCCAGCCGGAGCGCACCGCCACTGAATAGGAGAAGATCGAGCCGTCGCCGTAGAGCTGCAGCCGATAGGCGACGCCGATCAGCACGAACAGGAACGACCAGACGAGCCCGAGCCCGACCGCGAGGCCGCGCACTCCGAAGGCCGCCGGCCGGGCACCCTCGCCCGCCACCAGATCAGTCGCCTCGGCGGTGCGCGACACGTCGGCGTTCACGTCGATCTTCTCCACCCGGCTCGCGGCACCGCACGATGGCCGCTCGCGCATTTCCCGGCAAAAGCTTGCCCCCGACTTGATCGGGGGTGGTAACCGGTGCGCCGATAAGGACATGCGCCACTGAAAAGTCACCCAGCGGCCTTAAGTCTAGCCGCTCGGCGGCGGTGATTACCAGATCGATCGGCCGCGGCACGGCGACCCATGGCGAGGGGCGGCGCCATTGATTCCCGGGCCGCTTCAATGATGTAGTCGCGGGTACGCGGGAGAGACGCCATGCCGGACAAGGTAAGGCCTGAGTCCTTCGATTACGTTATCGTCGGCGCCGGCAGTGCCGGCTGCGTGCTGGCCAATCGCCTCACGGCCGACGGCCGCCACCGCGTGCTGCTGCTCGAGGCCGGCGGGCACGACCTGCATTTCTGGATCCACGTGCCGCTCGGCTACGGCAAGCTGTTCAACGATGCCCGCGTCAACTGGCTCTATTCGACGGAGCCCGAGCCCGAGCTCGACAACCGCCGCATCATCCAGCCGCGCGGCAAGGTGCTGGGCGGCTCGAGCTCGATCAACGGGCTTCTCTATATCCGCGGCCAGCACGAGGACTTCGACCGCTGGCGCCAGCTCGGCAATGCGGGCTGGAGCCACGACGACGTGCTCCCCTATTTCCGCCGCGCCGAGGACCAGGAGCGCGGCGCCGACGCGCTGCACGGGGTCGGCGGGCCGTTCGCCGTGTCCGACGTGTGCGAGCCGCATCCGCTGTGCGAGGCGTTCATCGCGGCCGTGCAGCAGGCGGGCCATCCGCGCAACGACGACTTCAACGGCGCCGCCCAGGAAGGCGCCGGCTACTTCCAGTACACCGCGCGCAACGGGCTGCGCCGCTCGACCGCGGCCGGCTATCTGCGCCAGGCGCGCCGGCGCCCCAACCTCAAGGTCGTCACCAACGCGCTCGCGACCCGCATCCTGCTCGACGGCCGCCGTGCGACCGGCATCGAGTATCGCCGCGGCGGCGCGACGCATGTGGCGCGCGCCAATGGCGAGGTGGTCCTCTCCGGCGGCGCCTTCAACTCGCCGCAGCTCATGCAGCTCTCCGGCCTCGGCCCGGCCGCGCTGCTGCGGCAGCACGGCATCGCGGTCGCGGCCGACATCCCCGGCGTCGGCGCCGACCTGCAGGACCATCTGCAGGTGCGCTTCCAGTATCGCTGCACAGAGCCGATCACCATGAACGACGTGGTGCACAACTGGCGCCACCGGATGCTCGCCGGCCTGCGCTACTTCGCGACCCGCAAGGGCATGCTCGCGATCGGCGCCGGCTATGCGGGCGCGTTCCTGCGCACCAGTCCCAACCTCGCAACGCCCGATGTGCAGCTGCACTTCCTCATCTTCAGCACCGACACGGCAGGCGCCGCCTTGCACACGTTCCCGGGCTTCATCGTCTCGGTGTGCCAGCTGCGTCCCGAGAGCCGCGGCTACGTGCGCATCAAGTCGGCGAACCCGGCCGAGCCGCCCGCGATCCAGCCGCGCTATCTCACGAGCCAGTTCGACCGCAACTCGCTGCTCGCCGGCATGCGGCAGCTGCAAGCGATCCATGCGCCAGCCCGCCATGCGCCGCTACGTCGCCGCGGAATACAAGCCGGCGCCGAGCGTGACGAGCGATGCGGACTTGATGGCCTACGCGCGCGCCACTTCGACCACCGTGTTCCATCCGACCAGCACCTGCCGCATGGGCTCGGATCCGGCCGCCGTGGTCGACCAGCGCCTGCGCGTGCGCGGCATCGACCGCCTGCGCGTGGTCGACGCCTCGATCATGCCGGCGCTCGTCTCCGGCAACACCAATGCGGCGACCGTTATGATCGGCGAGAAAGGGTCGGACATGATCCTGGAAGATGCCCGCGTCGCCACAACGCCCTCGCCGACCCTGGTGCTGGCCTGACCGAAGGCGGCATCGCCATGAAATGCGCTGACGCGGTTGGTGAACTCGTCATGGCCGGGCTCGTCCCGGCCATCCACGTCTTTCGTGCCGATATCGCCGCCTCAGACGTGGGTGCCCGCAACATAGGCGAGCGGAGCGACGCCGTTCTTCAAACGGCTATGTGCGGGCATGACGGGGAGATTCGTCTGACCGAGCCCGCCTACAGCACCGTATCGGTCGGCGGATCGATCAGATGCATGTGCTCGACGTTCGCCGCAAGCCGCATCTGCTCGCCCGGGCCGCGGGCGGCGCTCGGGTCGACGCGGGCGCAAATCTCCTGGCCGTTGATGGTGAAGAACACCATCGTCTCCATGCCGAGCGGCTCGACCACGTCGAGCGTGACCGAGAACTCGCTGCCGTCCTCGGCGCCGTTGCGGCGCGGCTCGGTGAGATGCTCGGGGCGCAGGCCGAGCAGCAGGTCGCGGCCGACCGCCGAGCGGCAGCGCGGCGCGTACGTGGCGGGCACCGGCAGCAGGATCTGGTCGTTGACGCGCACCTTGAAGCCCGAGCCGTTCTGCTCCAGTCGGCAGGGAATGAAGTTCATCGCCGGCGAGCCGATGAAGCCGGCGACGAAGCGCGTCTTGGGATGATGGTAGAGCTCCTGCGGCGTGCCCACCTGGTCGATCTTGCCGTTGTTCATCACCACCACGCGATCCGCGAGCGTCATCGCCTCGACCTGGTCGTGGGTGACGTAGACGGTGGTGGTCTTCACTTTTTGATGCACGCGCTTGATCTCGGTGCGCATCTGCACGCGCAGCTTGGCGTCGAGGTTCGACAGCGGCTCGTCGAACAAAAAGACCTTCGGGTTGCGCACGATCGCGCGGCCCATGGCGACGCGCTGGCGCTGGCCGCCGGAGAGCGCCTTCGGCCGCCGTTCGAGCAACTCGGTGATGTCGAGGATGCGCGCCGCGTGCTCGACGCGCTGACGGATCTCGGCCTTGGAGAACCTGCGCAGGCGCAGGCCGAACGACATGTTCTCGTACGCCGTCATGTGCGGGTAGAGCGCGTAGTTCTGGAACACCATCGCGATGTCGCGGTCCTTCGGCGGCAGATCATTGACCATCTCGCCACCGATGTAGATCTCGCCCGACGTGATCTCCTCGAGGCCCGCGATCATGCGCAAGGTCGTGCTCTTGCCGCAGCCCGAGGGGCCGACCAGCACCACGAACTCGTTGTTGGGAATGTCGAGGTCGATCGAGCGCACCGCCTCGACCGCATCATAGCGCTTGACCACACTGCGCAACGCGACTTCGGCCATCGGTCATCCCTTCGTGGCGCCGGCCGTGAGGCCCGCGATGTAGTAGTCCATGAGGAACGCGTAGATCACGAGCGGCGGCGCCGCCGCCGTGAGCGCGCCCGCCATCAGCATGCCCCACTTGTAGACGTCGCCGCGGATCAGGCTCGTCACCGTGCCGACCGTCAGCACCTGCTGGTCGGACGAATAGAGGAACGCCATCGGGTAGACGAAGGCCGCCCACGACACCGTGAAGGCGAAGATGGTCGCCGCGATGATGCCGGGCAGCGCCACCGGAATGAAGATTTTCCACAGCATCTGCATGTGGCCGGCGCCGTCGATCAGCGCCGCCTCGTCGAGCTCCTTGGGGATCGACTGGAAGTAGCCGATCATGATCCAGGTGCAGAACGGCACTGTGAGCGTCGGATAGACCAGCACCATGCCCCAGTAGGAGTTGAGCAGGCCAAAGCTGCGCACGATCTGAAACAGCGGGATGAATAGAAGGGTGTCGGGGACCAGGTAGGTAAGGAAGATGCCGGCCGCGAGCACGCCCGAGCCCCAGAACCTCATGCGGCCGAGCGAGAAGGCGGCAAGCACGCTGACCACCATGGTGATGCAGACGACGCAGACCGTGACGATCGCGGTGTTCTTGAAGAAGATCAGGAAGTCGGTCTGCGTGAACAGGATGCGGAACTGGTCGAGCGTCAGCCCGTTGGCGACGATCCACGGGTTGGTCGCCATGTGGGCGACCTCGGCGTCGCTCTTGAGCGCCGTGACGATCATGTAATAGGGCGGGATCAGGAAGAAGATCGCGAACAGGATGAGGAAGAAATAGGAGGCGAACAGCGCCCAGCGCCGGTTGCGCTTGAGGCTCGACAGTGCGCGCCGCGGCGCGGCGTCGGCCGTAACCGATGCGGCCGTCATCCGATCTCCCTCCCGCGCTTGCGCACGCCGCGCAGGACAACGACCGCCGCGATACCCAGCAGCGGCAGCATGAACAGCGACACCGCGGCCCCGTCCGGAATGTCGCCGGTGCGGATGCCGAGCAGGAAGGCGTAGGTTCCGAACACATGCGTTTTGTTCTGCGGCCCGCCCATCGTCATGATCTGCACGATGTCGAAATTGGCGAAGGTGACGATGAGCGAGAACAGCACCGTGATGGCGATGATGTTGCGCATCATCGGCAGCGTGATGTGCCAGAACTTCTGCCACGCACTGCAGCCGTCGATCGCGGCCGCCTCGTAGAGCTGCTCGGGCACCGACTTGAGCGCGGCGAGGTACATGATCAGAAAGAACGGCGCGCCGTACCAGATGTTGACCAGGATCACCGAGAAGCGCGCCCAGTAGGGACTGGAGAGCCACGGCACTTCGCTCAAGCCCAGCCCATCGAGGATATAGTTGAAGGCCGAATGGGTCGGATCGAACAGCCACCACCAGCCGAGCGACGAGAGCGCGAGCGGGATCACCCACGGCACCAGCAGCATGCCACGCCACTTGCGCTGGCCCTTGGCGGGCAGGTTGTTGATGAGGTGCGCCGTGATCAGCCCGATCAGCGCCTTGAAGGCAACGGCGAAGCCCGTGAAGATCACCGCCTGCTCGATCACATCCCGGAACACGGGGCGCGACAGCAGCCAGCGGAAGTTGGCGAGGCCGATGAAGTGCTCCTGCGTGCGGTTGAGCATCGACAGGTAGATCGCGTAGAGCGCCGGATAGGCGACGAGCCCGGTGACGATCACGAGCAGCGGCAGGCACATCAGGAACGCGATGGTCGAGCGCCGTCGCATGAAGTGCTGCATGCCCCGGCGCGGCGCGGCTCGCGCGCCCGCCATCCCGGGCATCCATGCTTGCTGTACGGCGTCGACCATGGCGTCGCTCTTCGTTGGGATGTAGCACGCCGCGTGCCGCGCGAGGCGGTACGCGGCGGATGCAGGAGACGATCAGACGCGCAGCGTGCCTTCGAGCTCGCTCGCGGCCCACTTGATCACGTCGTCGAGCTTCTCCTTGCCCTGCGCGAACTTCGCCACCATGACGGTGTTGATCGCCTGGTTGTAGATCTGGGCGCCGACCTCGGCGCGCGCCGGGCGGCCCGTGATCGAGGTGAGCTCGTCGCCGCGCGGCGGATACGAGTAGGCGGTACCGAGCGGCGGCTCGACCGTCTTCCAGGTGTCGAAGTCGTGCATGCTCTTGAACGCCGGAATGTCGTAGCCCGACGATGCTGCGACGAGCTGCTGCACCGACTCGCGCAGCGAGATGTGGAGCAGCAGGTCCTTGGCGGCCTGTTTGTTCTTGGAGAACGACCACAGGCCATAGGAGAACGGCAGCTGGCCGACGAAGCGGCCCTTCGGCCCCTTCGGCATCGGGTGATGCCACACCTGCTCGGCGACCTTGATGTTGTCGCGCTTGGCCACCGCCCAGGCGCTCGGCGGGTTCATGATGCCCGAGCCCTTGCCGGAGATGAGCCAGCGATTATTGCCGGCGTCGTCCCAGGCGTAGACCTCGGGCGGGTTCACGGCCATCAGCTTCTTCAGGTATTCGAGCGCGGTGCGCGTCTCCGCGCTGTCGACCTTGATGTTGTCCTTCTCGTCCACCATCACGACGCCGAACGAGTTGAACAGCGCGCCGACCCAGTCGATCGCGTCGCTCGTCTGGCCCATCGGCAGCCCGACCGGGAAGCCCGCCTTGTGCAGCTTCTGTGCCGTGTCGAGATAGAGATCCCAGGTCCACCTCTCGGTCTTCGCCTTGTCGTACTTCGCCTCGTCGGCCGGGAACATGTCGCGCAGGTCGAGGCCGCAGTGCTTCTGATAGAGGTCGAGGCGCGACGCGCAGGGCTTCACCTGGCTGCCGACCGTCGCCGGCATGCCGTGCCAGGCGCCCTTCACGGTGTCGAGATATTCGCTGACCGGGCTGATCGGGCCGTATTTCGCGATCAGCTGCTTGACCACGTCGTCGAGCGGCTCGAGCACGCGGTGGTGCACCTGGATGTTCCAGTCGCGATGCGACATGATGTCGTGGCCGGCGCCGGCCTGCGCCTCCGCGGCGGCGGTGAGCTTGTCCTTCTCGCCCTGCGACGTGATGTAGTCTATCTTGACTTCGACCTTGTTCTTGTCGCCCCACTCCTTGCACAGCTTGGTGAGCGCGTTGTTGGCGTTGGGCACCCAGTGGTCCCAGACGCCGAGCGACAGCGTGCCGGCCGCGTAGGCGCCGTGCACATAGGGTGCCGCGACCGCGGCGGCCGTGCCGAGAGCCGCCGACTTGAGGACGTTACGACGCGTGAGACGAGTGAAAGCCATCAGTTCCTCCCGAAATCTCCGCCCTTAATGGCGGGCATTTGAAAAAATGATACCCTGATCTTTCGGTTGCGGCTAGCCCGATCCTTGCGTCAGCTTTGCCGCAGCGAGCATAAAATCACCCGCCGGCGTGTCCGGCACGCGCGGGATTTTGCCCACCAGATGAGCAGCGAGGCTCTCAATGACGACCGCCGCCCGCACCATCCGGCTCGCCCCCGACGACAATGTCGTCGTGGCGGTCAACGCGATCGCGCCCGGCACGACGGTTGCCGGCGCAACTGCCCGCGAGCGGGTGCCGCGCGGCCACAAGATGGCGGTCGCCGCCATCGCGGCCGACCAGCCGGTGCGCAAATATGGCCAGATCATCGGCTTTGCGTCGCGGCCGATCGCGCCGGGCGACTGGGTGCACGAGCATAATGTGGCGCTGCGCGATTTCGCCCGCGACTACCGCTTTGCCGAGGGCGCGCGCAACGACGAGATCCTGCCGCCCGAGATGCGCGCGACCTTCGCGGGTTATGTGCGTGCCAGCGGCAAGACCGGAACGCGCAATTACATCGGCGTGCTTACCTCGGTGAACTGCTCGGCCTCGGTCGCGAAATTCATCGCCGAGGCGGTCAACCGCTCCGACATTTTGGCCGACTACCCCGAGATCGACGGGGTCGTCGCCTTCGTGCACGGCACCGGCTGCGGCATGGCGGCACGCGGCGAAGGCTGGGACGTCCTGCAGCGCACCCAATGGGGCTATGCGACCCACCCCAATCTCGGCGCCGCCCTGATGGTCGGGCTCGGCTGCGAGACCTTCCAGATCGACCGCCTCAAGGACGACTACGGCATGGTCGAGGGCGACCACTTCCAGACCATGACGATCCAGGCGACCGGCGGCACCAAGAAGACGGTCGCTGAGGGCGTCGAGCGCATCAAGGCGATGCTGCCGATCGCGGCGCGCGCCCGGCGCGAGACGCGGCCGGCATCCGAGATCACGCTGGCGCTGCAGTGCGGCGGGTCGGACGGCTATTCGGGCATCACGGCCAACCCGGCGCTCGGCGCCGCCGTCGACCTGTTGGTGAAACACGGCGGCACCGGCGTGCTCGCCGAGACGCCTGAGATCTATGGTGCCGAGCACCTGCTCACCCGGCGCGCCGTCAACCGCTCGGTCGGCGAAAAACTGGTCGAGCGCATTCGCTGGTGGGAGGACTACACGGCGCGCAACCGGGGCGAGATGAACAATAACCCCTCGCCCGGCAACAAGGCCGGCGGCCTCACAACGATCCTGGAGAAATCGCTCGGCGCTGCCGCCAAGGGCGGCTCGACCACGCTGCGCGCCGTCTACGAATACGCCGAGCCCGTCAAGGAGAAGGGCTTCGTGTTCATGGATACGCCGGGCTACGACCCGGTCGGCGCCACCGGCCAGGTCGCGGGCGGCTGCAACGTGATGTGCTTCACGACCGGCCGCGGCTCCGCCTTCGGCTGCAAGCCGGCGCCGTCGATCAAGCTCGCGACCAACTCCCAGGTCTACCGCAGCATGACCGACGACATGGACATCAACTGCGGCGACATCGTCGACGGCATGCCGGTCGCGCAGAAGGGCGAGGAGATCTTCCACAAGGTGCTCGCGGTCGCGTCCGGCGAGCACACCAAGTCCGAGGACCTGGGCTACGGCGATCTCGAGTTCGTGCCGTGGCAGATCGGCGCCGTGATGTGAGGAGGCGAGGCGCGCGATCGGCGGCGCGCTGGCGGAGCGTCATCAGCGCCACGGCACCGCCCCCGGCCGGTGCCGCAGGCGGTCCGCGGCACGAGCTCGATTGATGTCTCGTTGGCATGCTGCACCGCATGAAAGTTAGTAGTGCAACCATCATCGTGTTCGGCTTTTCAATGGCTTTCATCGCGCGTATCCTGGTCAAGCTAATACGCGCGCCAACGAAGCGCGCGTGGCGATTGCGCAGGCGTCGACACAAGGCGCCGCATACCGGGGGATCGTTCAATGTTCACGCAGACACTCGACCCAATTGGCAATCTATTCATCACCTGGCTGGTGGCGCTGATACCAGTCGTGCTGCTGCTCGTGCTGCTCGCCGGCTTCCGTCTGTCGGCGTGGCTCGCGGTGTTGATCGGCTCGATCGTCACCTTCCTGCTTGGCCTGTGGGTGTGGAAAATGCCGTTCGGCGACGGCGTTCGCGCCTATCTGTACGGCTCCGCCACCGGCGTGTGGAACGTCGACTGGATCACGTTCTGGGGCGTGATGCTGTTCAACACCATGGTAATCACTGGCCGCTTCGACATGCTGCGACGCTGGCTGATCTCGCTCGGCACGCAGGACGTGCGGGTGCAGACCATGCTATTCGCCTGGGCGTTCGGCGCCTTGCTCGAAGGGCTCGTCGGCTTCGGCTATCCGTGGGCCTTCGTTGCGCCGATCCTCATCGCGCTCGGCATCCCGGACCTCGATGCGATCCGCGTCGCCGCGATCGCCAACAACGCGCCGGTGTCGTACGGCGCGCTCGGCGCCCCGATCATCGCGCTTGCCGCAGTGACCGGCTATCCGCTGCTCGCGCTGTCGGGATCGATCAGCAAGATCGTCGCGATACTCGCGATCCTGCCCCCCTGGGTGTTGCTCTATCTCGTGTCCGGCAAGGAGGGCATGAAGACGGGCTGGCCGCTCGCGGTCGTCGGCTCGCTCGGCTACATCATCGGCCAGCTGCCGGTCGGCACCTATATCGGGCCCAACCTTCCCAACGTCGCAGGCTCGATCACCTGCTTCGTCTGCCTGCTGATCCTGCTCAAGTTCTGGCGTCCCGCGCAGGTGCTCGGCTATGGCGGCACGCCGCTGCCGGCCGGCACGCGCAGCGAGGCGGAGCATCACGGGCTGTCGGCCGGCGAAATCCTCCAGGCGTGCCTGCCCATCATCATCCTGGTCGTGGTGGTCGGCTTCTGGACCGGCTGGTTCAAGCTGCAGGACATCAGCCTGGTGAAGTACAGCGTCGCGGCCGCGTCCTCGATCAAGCCCGAAGGGGCCGCAGCAGCGCCGGCAATCACGGCGCTATTCAACTTCAATCCGTTCGTCGGCGGCACCGCGATCCTCGCATCGTGGATCCTCGCTGCACTGATCATGCAGCCGACCGGCGCCCAGCTCGCCGAGATCTTCAGGAAGACCTGGGACCAGATGTGGGGCGCCTGCCTCGTCGGCGTGTTCATCTTCGGGCTCGCCTATGTGTTCAACTACTCCGGCATGGCGGGCTCGCTCGCGAGCGCCTTCTCGAAGATCGGCGTCTGGTTCATCGTGGTGGCTCCTATCCTCGGCTTCATCGGCGTCGCCCTGTCGGGCAGCAACACCTCGACCAACGCCATGTTCGGCAAGTTCCAGGCGCTGGTCGGGCAGATCTTGCAATTCCCACCCCTGCTGCTGCCAACGCTGAACTCGGTCGGCGCCGAGATCGGCAAGCCGATCGCGCCGCAGACCGCAAGCGTTGGCGTGTCGACCAGCAAGTTCGTGCGCAACGAGGGCGAGGTGATCCGGCACAATTTCGGCTGGACCATCGTGCTGCTGGTCTACCTCGTGCTCATCGGGGTGGCTTGCTACCTGTTCTTCCCGGGCATCGCCAAGCTCTGAGGCGAAGCTCAGGGATGCACGCAGCAAAAATCCCGCCCGCAGCATTCCGCGGGCGGGATTTTCTTTCCGGATATGCGCTCAGTGCAGGATCAAGCCGACCAGGAAGGCCACGCTTGATAGCCCGATCAGGGCACCGAACGGCAGCTTAAAATTAAGCGACTGGGTCCACATGCTGCCCTAACGCCGACGGGCTCGGTGCGTTCCGGGCAATTAGAAAATCTTAACCTTTGCGGGAGCGGAAAGCAGGATGTCGGCCGGAACGGCGAACTCGCCACCGAGTTCCCTTCAACCGCCCGGCCGCTCAGCGTATCCCCTGCAGTTGCCGATGCAGGAAAAAACCCGGCGGTTGCCCCCGCCGGGTTCGCGTCGCCAGAGCAATGCGCGGTCAGCACGAGCCCTGCAGCTGCCGGTCGTAGCCCCTGCGGTCACAGCCGGAGCCGCCGTAGCGGTAGCCGTAGTTGCCGTAGTAGGGCGCCGGCGTCGCATAGCCATAGTCGGGGCCGTAGGCATAGCCCGGCTCATAGGCATACGAGCCGTTGTCGTACGGGCCATTCACGGCGCCCGCGATGATGGCGCCCGTCACAATGCCGCCGATCACACCCGCCGCGACGCCGCAGCCGCGGCAGCGCGCATCGGCCGTGGTCGGCGCCGCAACCGAGGCGAGCGCAAGCGCGCCGCTCGCCGCAACAATCGTCAAGAATCTCGTCATGGGTATCTCCGGGTTAAAGTCTGCGTCACCAACGTGCCGCGGCCGCAATGGTTCCTCGCCCGGAACCCGGATCACGCCGAGTTGCGCACGCGCGACGACAGCGGCTGCTCCCAGCCGAAAACGCTGCGGCCGCCGTAGGAATGCGACCGCTCGAATTCCTCGGCCACGATGGCATCCATCGGCGGACCGTCGGCGCGGCGCTCGACGCGGCGCGCCTGATCGTCGAGGCGTTGCAGCGCGGCCAATTCCTCGGCGCGGCCGAGCTTGGCGTTGCGCACCGCCGATTTCAGCACGCCGATCGTCTGATCGTAGACCTTGAGCGGCACCGGAAACGGGTGCCGGTCCTTGCCGCCGTGCGCGAACGAGAACCGCGCCGGGTCGCTGAACCGGCAGGGCGCGCCGTGCACCACCTCGGCGACCAGCGCAAGCGCGCGCACGGTGCGCTGCCCGATGCCCGGCGTGAGCAGGAGCTCGGCGAAATCAGTCGGCGCGCGGTCGGTCGCCGCCGCGAGGTTCGCGTGCAGGCGGGTGAGGTGCACGTCGCTCGCGCGAACGTCGTGATCACTCGGCATGACGAGGTGGGGCAGCAGCGGCTCGGGATCGAGGGCAGCCGGCGGCGGCCTCGCGTCGTGCCGCGCCTCGAGCGCGGAAAATTCCTGCGCGACGCGGTCCGGTCCGAGCGTCGCCAGCAGATCCAGCTGGCCGCGCCGCGAGGCGGCGGCGCGCCGGTCGGTCAGATTGATGATCTCGCCCTGCTGCTCGCCTTCGATCGCGCTGTGCGGCGCGTCGACGAAGCTCGCCAGGCCCTCGGCGAGCCAGTGATAGCGCCGCGCCTGCCGGCGATCGCCGTTCATGCCCTGCTGCACCACCACCCAGTGCCCGTCATCGGCGACGATGAAGCCATGCAGGTAGAGATCGAAGCCGTCCTGCACGGCCGCACTGTCGACCTTGGCGATGAGCCGGCTCGCGGTCGCGAGCGCGCCGCCGTCGAATCCGACGCGCTCGCCGATGGCGACGAGCTCCTGCGGCGTCTTGCGCGAATGCGCGCCGCGCCCGCCGCACACGTGCAACCCGAGCTCGCGCTCGAGCGGCGCGAGCCCGCGCTTGAGCGCGCCAATGACGCTTGTCGTGATGCCTGACGAGTGCCAGTCCATGCCCATTACGCAGCCGAACGCCTGGAACCAGAACGGATGCGCGAGCCGCCGCAGCAGCTCGTCGCGCCCATAGTGATGCACGACCGCCTCGCAGATGACGGCGCCGAGCCGGCTCATGCGTTGGCCAAGCCACGCCGGCACGCGGCCGCCATGCAGCGGCAGGTCGGCGCTTCCGGATCGGTGGGGCATCGGCCCTGTCCAGTCTTCTGGTGCGCGATCAAACACGAGTGTTCTTATTTTGTTCTAGTCCGCGCGCCGGGTCAATCCATAGAGGTCGCACGTCCGCAAATGAGTGATCTCACGCGCACAGCATCTGGATTTCCTGCCTTGGCAGATCGGGGCGGTGCGATAGGGTACGGCATGGAACAGCGGGACGAGAGTACATCGCAGGACCTGCTCGCGGCACCGCCGCGCGTGGTCAATGTCGGCCTCGAGATGTTCGCGAGCAATCTTGCGGCCCGAGGGGCGCGCGTCGTCCACGTGCAGTGGAGCCCTCCGGCCGGAGGGGATTCCCGCCTCGCCAGCCTGCTCGACAAGCTGCGTGGGGCGTCACCTTGAAGAGCATCGGCGAAGCCAACCAGGACGCGCTCGCGCGCATTCTCGGCGGCGATCCGCATCTTGTGGACGTCATTCCGGCCGGGCAGGCGATCCCCGCGTTGACCGACCGCATGATCCTGCATGCCGGCCCGCCGATCGGCTGGGAGCGGATGTGCGGGCCGCTGCGCGGCGCCGTGATGGGCATCGCGGTGTTCGAGGGCTGGGCGACGGACCTCGACGATGCCGCCGCCAAGGCCGCGGCGGGCGCTTTCGCGTTTGCGCCCAATCATCATTTCGGCGCGGTCGGCCCGATGACCGGCATGACCACCAGGAGCCAGCCCGTGATGGTGGTCGAGAACAAGGCCTACGGCAACCGCGCCTACTGCGCGATCAACGAGGGCCTCGGCAAGGTCATGCGGTTCGGCGGCAACGACGCCGAGGTGCTTGATCGGCTGCGCTGGATCGCGCGCGTGCTCGGCCCGGCGCTCGGCCGCGCGCTGCGTGCCGGCGACGGCATTCCATTGAAGCCCCTGATCGCGCGCGGGCTCACGATGGGCGACGAGATGCATCAACGCAACGTCGCGTGCTCGGGCCTCCTGTTGCGCCAGCTCGCGCCCGCGCTCGCCCGCACGGCGCAGAGCGGCGACGAGCTCGCCGCGTGCCTCGACTTCATCGGCCGCAACGATCAGTTCTTCCTCAATGTCGCGATGGCGATGGGCAAGTCCCTCACGGATCCGGCGCGCGACATCGCCCGCTCGACCGTCGTCACCGCCATGTGCCGCAACGGCACCGATTTCGGCATTCGCGTCGCCGGCACCGGCGACCGCTGGTTCACGGCGCCGGTCGAGATGCCGGTCGGCCTCTACTTTCCGGGTTTCAGCGAGAAGGACGCCAATCCCGACATGGGCGATTCCGCGATCGTCGAGACGGTCGGGCTCGGCGCCTTCGCGATGGCAGCAGCGCCGGCGGTGGTCGGCTACATGGGCGCCGGCCGCGCCTCGCAGGCCGCCGTCTTCACGCGGCAGATGGACGAGATCGTGGTCGGGCACAATCCGGCCTGGACCATTCCGGCGATCGATTTCGCCGGCGTGCCGACCGGCATCAACGTCCGCCTCGTGGTCGAGACCGGACTTGCACCGGTCATCAACACCGGCATCGCGCATCGCGAGCCCGGCATCGGCCAGGTCGGCGCCGGCGTCGTCAAGGCACCGCTCAAGTGCTTCGAGCAGGCGCTCGTCGCCTTCGCGGAGACGATGGACATCGCGTAGGTGGATATGGCGCAGGTGGATATGGCGCAGGTGGATATGGCGTAGATGAGCGTGATCGCCAACGAGGTGCGCCGCGCCACCTATTTCGAACTCGATCGTGCTGATGCGGATCTCCCGGCAGATCGCCGGGTGGCCCGGCGTCGAGGAGGCCGGGCTGATGCTCGGCACGCCGGCGAACAAGGACATCCTGCGCGAGGCCGGCATTCTCGCGCCCGACGGCGAGGCGGCGGAGCCCGGCGATCTCATCCTGGCGCTACGCGCGGCGAACGCGGCCGCGGGCGCTTCCGCGATGGCGGCGGCCAAGCGCCTGCTCGACGCGCCGCGCGAAGCGGCCGCGGACGCGACGCTCAACGTCGTTCGTACGCTGCGCAGCGCCGTGCGCAATCTCCCCGACGCCAACCTCGCCCTGATCTCGGTGCCGGGGCACTTTGCGGCCGCCGAGGCCCGCAAAGCGCTCGCGCTCGGGCTGCACGTGATGATCTTTTCCGACAACGTCGCCCTCGCCGACGAGGTCGCGCTCAAGCGCGAGGCGCGCGGGCGCGGCCTGCTCGTCATGGGGCCGGACTGCGGCACCGCGATCATCGGCGGCGCGCCCCTTGCCTTCGCCAATGTGGTGCCGCGCGGCGACATCGGCATCATCGGCGCGTCCGGCACCGGCATCCAGGAGGTCTCGTGCCTGATCGCGCGCAGGGGCGGCGGCATCAGCCATGCGATCGGCACCGGCGGGCGCGATCTCAAGGCCGAGGTCGGCGCGATCACCACGCTGATGGCGATCGATGCGCTCGATGCCGATGCCGGGACGCGCCACGTCGTGCTGATCTCGAAACCACCGGAGGCGAGCGTCGCGCGGCGCGTGCTCGACCGCGTCGCGCAGAGCCGCAAGCCGTTCACGATCTGCTTTCTCGGCGCCGCCGATCTCGCCCTGCCCGCGAATGCGCGCGCGGCCGCGACCCTGCGTGCCGCCGCGGACGCCAGCTTGGGAGGCGCCCGCATTCACGCAGCGTCGCCGCGGGTTCACGCGGATGGCGGCACGCTCGTGCGCGGCCTGTTCGCGGGCGGCACGTTCTGCGCCGAGGCGCAAATCCTGTTCACACAGGCGAAGCTCGCGGTCGCCTCCAACGTTCCGGTGCCGGGCGCCCGCGCGCTCGCCGAGGCGCGCGACGCGCACGTCATGATCGACCTCGGCGACGACGAGTTCACCCGCGGCCGCCCGCATCCGATGATCGAGCCGGCGGTGCGCGAGGGGCCGCTTGCCGCCGCGCTCGCCGATCCGGCCACCGGCGTGGTCCTGCTCAACGTCGTGCTCGGCTACGGCGCGCATCCCGATCCGGCCGGCCACCTCGCCGGCGTGTTGAGCAACGCCCTGCGAAAGCGCGATGGACGCCCGCTCATCATCGCGTCGGTGACCGGCACCGACGCCGATCCGCAGCCGCGCGCCGAACAGGTCGGCAAGCTGATCGCAGCCGGCGTCATCGTCACCAACTCGAACGCGGAAGCAGCCGAGCTCGCGGCCGCGGCGATCGGGAAGGGCGAGCGATGACGTTTCACGTGCACCCGCCGATCGATGGGGCTACCACCGTCCCGATCCGTCGCGCCGGGTGCGTGGCGGCCGAGCTCTGCAAGACACCTGCCCGCGCCGAGGTCGCGGCCGTATTCGAGCGCAGCTTCTATCTGCGCTCCGGCGATCGGTTCATCTGTATCGGCGAGGCGGCGATCGGCAATGGTCCGCTGACGCTGATTGCCGATATGGCCAGGTTCGCCTTGCGTCCCGGCCAGCCGGCCCGTATCGGCGAGAATTGCATCGCGATCGACGCCATGACGTTCACCTATGATGGTCGCCGGCCGTGGCATCCGCCGCCCTGGCCCCGGGCCGCACCGCCGCGCGAGTTGACGCGTACGCGCATGGAGCTCGCACGCCGCGCCGCCAAGGAAGCGCCCGCCGAGGGATTCGGCCGCACGATCGCGACGATGGCCGAGCCGCACGACGCGTTCTCGCGCGCCGCGCGCCGACGGCTCGCACGGCTCGGGTCATGTCTCGCGGCGCCGACCGCCGCGGCAGCCTCGTTGTCCGACGCGGTCTGCGACCTTGTCGGATTGGGCCCCGGCCTGACGCCGTCCGGCGACGATGCCGTCGTCGGCGCGCTCGCGCTGCTCGATGCGCTCGCCACGACGAACGCCCAGGCGAGCGGCGCCCGCGCGGGCCTGGCGCACGCGATCGCCCGCGTTCCGCCCGGACGGACGTCGCCGCTCAGTCACTGCTTCCTGCGCACGTCCGCCGCCGGGCACTTCGGCGAGCACTTGCATGCGGCCGTGTCGTCGCTCGTCATCGGCGACGTTGACGGCGCGCTCGCGAAGGCTCGTCGCATCGGCCACAGCTCGGGTTGGGACATGCTGGCCGGAATCGTCACGGCGCTCGACCTCGTCGCGCCGCGCGATCACGCGGCTTTGCGCGGCAGGTAGCCGAAATCCGTGAGGATGCGATCACCCGAGCGGCGCAATGTCTCCATCTTCTCCGGCAGCCCCGGATAGATCAGCCTCCCGCCGCGCTTCATCACCTTGCCGGCGATCAGCACGGTGTCGACGCCGGCGAGCCCGCCCTGCATCACGATCGAGCTCACCGGATCGCGCACCGGGAACATGGTGATGTCGCGCGCGGCGAGCAGCACGATGTCGGCCGCCTTGCCGACAGTGAGCGAGCCGGTGCGATCGGCGAGGCGGGCGATCTGCGCCCCCTGCACGGTCGTCCAGGCGAGCGCCTCGCGGCAGGTGACCGGCATCTCGACCGGCCGGCTGGCGGTCTTCGCCAGCATCTCGGTCATCGACCGGTTGCGCTCGTGCTGCAGCGTCACCCGCATGGCCGTGAACATGTCGCCGCGCGCGATCGCCTCAACGTTGGTGCCGATCGACATCGGCGCGCCGAGCGACTGCAGGATGCCGGTGAGCGGATGGCCGTAACCCATCTGCAGCTCGACCTCGGCCGTGGTCGTGAAGGTGCCGCCGCGCTCGACGATCCGCCCGATGGTCGCCGGCGCGATGTCGTTGCCGTGCACCACGTTGAAGTTGCCCTTGATCAGCCCTTCCGCCACGAGCCGCTCGAAGCCGTCGGGCGTCAACGCCGTGCCGCCGCCCACATGCATGCTGCAGATGAGGTCGAGCTCGTTCGCGAGCTGCACGTCGTGCCGCGTCACGTCCCACACCGAATAATACGGCCCGAGGATCGCGAGCCCGAACGTCACGAGCCCGTCGTCGCTTGCGAAGCGCCCCTTGCGCAGCCGCTCCACCTCGGCACGCGGCATCGGAATCTCGCTGAAGTGTTTCTGCCCGGGCTTCGGGTTGGGCTTGGGCGAGCCGTGCAGAAAGACGGCGCGGATGCCGGCGTCGGCGAGGCCCTGGATCGCCGCGTCGGTGTGCTCGGGCGTCGGGTTGTTGTGGCACCAGTCGACCAGCGTGGTCGCGCCGTTGTTGACCTGGTTGAGCGCACCCATCAGGTTGGCGATGTAGATGTCCTCGGGCCGGTAGAGCGTCGCGAGCCCGCGATGCATCGCCTGCATGTAGTGTGCGACCGTCCAGTCGCCCGCGATGCCGCGCAGCGCCGACTGCCAGGTGTGCGCATGGCCGTTGATCAGGCCGGGCATCACGATCATCCCCGAGGCGTCGATCATCTCGGCGCCGTCGGGCGCATCGAGCCTCGGCGCGATCGCCGCGATGCGCCCGTTCTCGATCAGCACGTCGCCCTGCGGAAGCTCGCCCAGCCGCGCATCCATGGTGACGACGCATCCGCCCTTGATCAGCATGCGCGACATGCAACTCTTGTCCTTCAGTTCTGATGTGATCGGTGCCGGCTCGTTCAGGCCGAGCGGTCGGTCAGGCGCCGCAGATGCGCGGCGAATTCCGGCGTGCCGTTCTGCCGCGCCGCGGCCTTCTCGACGACGCGCTTGATGCGCTCGGCCGCAAATCCTTGCTGGGCAAGCGCGAGGCCGCGATCGAACACCTCGCTGTAGCGGGCGATCTTGCCGTCGCGCAGCGTGAAGTGGCCGATACCCTCGAACGCCACGGGTTTCCTCTCGGCTCCCGCGACCTTCGAGCGGTAGCTGAACCGGTAATGCGCGTAGCCGGCGCGTCCGTCGCTGACGGGATCGAAGAACTCCCAGCGAAAATCCTCACCGGTTTCGTGGAAGTGCGCGACCATGCCGGCGATCGCCGCCGCGCCCGCATAGGCGCCGTAGAAGCCGTCCTCGTAGACGCCATCGTCCGTGAACAGGGCCGCGAGGCCGGCGCCGTCATTGGCTTCGACCGCGGCCGCGAATCGCCTCAGCATGTCGGGAAAGTCCGCCACCGGATGCTCCTTCGCCGACAGGCTAGCTTCTTTGCGTTTCAATCGCCATCCTGCGCCCCGCATAACGTCCAAGGAAACAGATCGATGCATCCGCGCGAACGTCTCGCCTATTCCGCCATCGAGTCGCGGCCTGTCCCCAAGCTGCCGGACGGCCTGCGCATGATCGTGTGGCCGCTGCTCGCGCTGGAAGAGTGGGACATGGCCCGCCCGATGGCCCGCATGGTGATCTCGCCGCCACAGGGCCAGCCTATGCTGCCCGACCATCCCAACTGGAGCTGGCACGAGTACGGCATGCGGGTCGGCTTCTGGCGGCTCAAGCGGATGTTCGAGGGGCTGAAGATCGCGCCGACCGTCACGCTCAATGCGCGCGTGTGCGAGACCTATCCGCAGGTCGCGCAGGCCTGCGTCGACCAGGGCTGGGAGCTCAACGCGCACGGGTTCGACCAGGTGCCGATGCACAAGCTCGACGACCAGAAGGCGGTGATCGACAAGACGGTCGCGATCATCGGCAAGTTCTGGGGCAAGGCGCCGCGCGGCTGGTTCGGGCCCGGCCTCACCCAGACCTTCGACACGCTCGACCATCTCTCCGCCGCCGGCATCGAGTACATCGGCGACTGGGTGCTCGACGACGAGCCGGTGACGCTCAAGACCACGCACAAGCCGGTCGTCGCCCTGCCCTATAATTTCGAGCTGCACGACATCGTCATGATGGCGCTGCAGAACCATCCGTCGGTCGAGATGCATCGGCGCGTCATGGACCAGTTCGAGTGGCTCTACGCCGAGTTGGCGAGCCGGCCGAAGTTCATGTCGATCGCGATGCACCCGTATCTCTCGGGCGTGCCGCACCGCATCGGCCATGTGCAGCGCGCCTTCGAGGAGATCCTGAGCCGGCCCGGCGTCGCCGCGTGGGACGGGGCGACGATTCTCGATTGGCATCTGGCGCGGGAGAAGTCGGCGTGAGCGCGAGCAACTCCGGCTCCTTCTTCGTCCCGCACGACCTCGAGGCTCCGGTCGTCGGCAGCGCGAGCGGGCCGCTTGCCGGCCTCACGGCCGTGGTGAAGGACCTCTTCGACATCGCGGGAGCGCGCACCGGCGGCGGCAACCCGGAGTGGCTCGCGGCGCAGCAGCCCGCCCGCGCCCACGCGGCGGCCGTCGCGAAGATCCTCGCCGCCGGCGCCACCATCACGGGCAAGACCATCTGCGACGAGTTTTTCTTCAGCGGCTCCGGCATCAACGCCCACTACGGCACGCCGCTCAACATAGGGGCACCCGGGCGCATTCCGGGCGGCTCGTCGAGCGGGTCGGCGGCCGCCACCGCCGCGAACGCGTGCGACTTCGCGCTCGGCAGCGACACCGGCGGGTCGGTGCGCATGCCGGCCTCCTACTGCGGCGTCTATGCGCTGCGCCCGACGCATGGCCGCATCGATCTCGCGGGCGGCATGGCGATGGCGCCCTCCTTCGACACCGCCGGGTTCTTTGCCAATGCGCCCGGCGTCGCGCGCCGCGTCGGCGCGGTGCTGCTCGACGGCAATTCGGTGAGCGCGCCGATTGCCCGCCTGATCGTCGCGCAGGACGCCTTCGCGCAGGCCGACGCGCCGGTCGCGGCGCTCGGCCGCGCGTTCCTGGCGCGCGCCGCGCGGGTCCTGCCGCCAGCCGACGAGCGCGCCATTGCGCCCGACGGCTTCGACGTCTGGCGCGAGGCCTTCCGCGTCGTACAGGGGCGCGAGACGTGGGCGTCGTTCGGCGATTTCATCACGCGCGCCAAGCCGGCGCTCGGACCCGGCATCAAGGAACGGATGGCATTCGCTGCGACCGTGACGCAGGCGCAGGCCGATGCGGCGCGCGCGACCGTCGCGGCGGTCCGCGCCCACCTGCACGGCGTTGCGACACCTGGAACGATTGTCGCGCTGCCCACCGCCCCCTGCATCGCGCCGCCGATCGACATGCCGGACGAGGCGTCGGAGCGTTTTCGCGCCCGCGTCATGCGGCTCGGGACACCGGCCGTGCTCGCCGGCCTGCCGCAGATCAACATCCCGATCGGCACCGTTGCGGGCTGCCCGGCGGGCTTCTCGTTGATCGGCTGGGCAGGCGGCGACGAGGCGCTGCTCGACCTGGCGGGCCGGCTGGCGAAATTCTGCGGAATTGCCGTGACCTGAAGGGCGGTCGCTCGCGCCTACAACTCGGCAGCCGCAATCCCGAACCGCCGCTCGATGCGGCGGATGCGCTTGTGCAGCGCCCGGCGGTTGCGGGCAATGCGGCGCGGCCGGCCGCGGTCGAACCGCGCGCCCGACCACGCCTGCGCGGCAGCCACGATGCGCCGGAAGAAGCTTCGCGTCGGCTGCCGCAGGAAGCTCGTGTGCATCAGCAGCCACAGGATCGCGACCGCGAGCGCGAGCCCGAGCGCGGAGGCGGACGCGGTCGTGTGCCAGCCCGGCATCGGCGCCGCTGCCGCGAAGTCGAAGGTGCCGGCGATGACCCCGACCAGGGTCGCGGCCACCGACACCTCTGCGGCACGGGTGAGCCAGCGCGCGACCTTGCCGGGGTCGGTCGGCGCGCGCCGCCGTTCGACATCGCGTCGCGCGATCGTCTCCTCGTTGGCGCGCAGGAGGGCGCAATACGCCTGCGCGAGCCGCATCACCGGCGCGCGCGTCGCGTCGGCGTCGGCGCGCTGCAGCAAGGCGCCGCGCAGCGTCGTCCGCGCCGTCGTCGCGGCGAGCTTGGCGATGTCGGCGCGGGTTTGCGCAAATCCGTCGAGCGCTGCGGCCGGGAAGGCGCGATCGCCGTGGCGCACCAGGTAGCCGAGCCGCGCGAGCCCTTCGCGCAGCGTGGCGCGCACGGCCTGTGTGGCGCGTCGCGTCGCCGCGACCACGCAGGCGCGCACGAAGCCCATATCGACGCCGAACAGCGGATCGCCCGCGGCTCGCATCGCGTAGGCGAACTTATGGCCGAACGCCGCGATCAGCGCCTCGCGCGCGCCGCGCTCGTCGCCGGCATGCACGCGCAGGCGCGCGATCTGGTAGTGCGCCTCGGAGGCCCATGGGTCACGCTCGAGCGCGCGGTAGCAATGCGCCTGCGCGTCGGCGAAGCGGCCATCCGCGTAGGCGCAGCGGCCCGCCTCGACGAGCGCGACCGCCGCCTCGACCGGCCGGTCGCGCCCCGCGCGCGCCGCGAGCTTGACGAAGGCCCGCTCGGCCGCCGGCAGGTCGACCACCGCGGCGCTCTTCGGCTGGCCCGCGATGCCGGCGAGCAGCGCCGCACGCAGCCATTCGAAGCGGCTGTCGCGCGCGCACACCGCCGGGTATTCGATCTGTACGGCGTTGAGGAAGCGCAGCGCCTCGGCGAATTGCTGGCGCGCCGCCAGCGTCGCCACATGCGCGAGCAGTTGCCCGGCCTCGCTCGCATCCGCGCCGCCGGTCGCCGCGTGCGCCGGCGCTTCGTCGAACAGGGATTGGAAGGCGCTCACCATGTCGCCGGCGACCGGATCGATCGCGGCGCATGCGTAATGCAGGTTGACGGTCAGCACCTCGCTCGGCGAGCCGGGACGACCGTAGAAGAAATCGCGCAAGGCCTCGCGCAGCGCCGGACGGTCGGCGCCATAGATCTCCTGGACCGATCCGACCGCCGCGCGCACCGGCTTGGCGATCACGACATCGATCTTCTCTCGCTGGTAAAGTCCAGCCAGATACGTACGGTAGGACGATGCCCCCCGCATACGTGAATTCGACGGACATGGCGACGACCCAGCCCCGGCGTCAAACAGCCGACCTGCGCACGCACACATCATTTCAACGGGTGTGATTTCGAACGCCCCGGGGATCGCAAATGCGCGACCCAAACAACCCGACTGACGCAACCGACAGTGCGCCGGACCCCCAAGCGCAAGATAAGCGGTAGGTATTCTACTGTGTGATTCGCGTCAATCGCGCCGTGGCGCCGGCATTGTCCCCAGGAAGTTGCGGTTATCCTCGGTGCGCACATGGATGCGGTGGTAATTCATGCCGGCGGCTGATCTGGCGCGACGCTCCTGATGCGAGCGAGGTCGGGGAAAAGCCGCATCCACGCCAGTACGATCAGCGGTGGGTCTGCATCATGGCTCTGCGGATCACGACGCTGATCGCGTCGGTCGCGCCGTAGACACTGTTTTTCATTAATCCTTCTGGGCCGCACCTCGGCCCGTTGCGTCGCCGGACCGGAACATCGGCGGGGAGCGGCGCGTTTCCCCGAGGGACGCTAGAGACGCCCACATGCACCGACTGATCGCCCTCGCCGCCGCCCTGCTGTTGCTCACCGCGAACCTCGCGCGCGCGCAGGTGCCGCGGCCCAATCCCGCGCCCCCGACCAATTCGACCCAATCGGATTGCACGCCGGGCACCACCGGCAGCGGTCAATCCGGCGACGACCTGAGCGAGAAGCTCGCCCGCTCGAACGGCGTAATCTGTCCGCCCACGAACATCGACCCGAACATGCGCGTGCCTCCCCCGCAGGGCGGCACGCTCAAGGTCGTGCCTCCGCCCGGAACGCCGGGCGGGGACCAGGGCACAGTCCCGAAGTAGCCACAGTGCGGCGCGAGGGGCGCCAAGATTGAGCAAAGATCGTTCTTGGGCGTCGCGTTCATTGCCTTTATTGGCGACATAAGACGCGTTGAATTGCGCCTGGCGCCACAGCGGCCCGGGCTTTTTATTGCTTGGTTGTGCAAGTCCCCCGGCCGATGACAACGTAGCTCACCCAAGAAGGCGAGAGACGGAGCGGCTTGCGAGCGGCAGTTCACTGTTGCGTTGCGCGGGCCGCGCACCGTAAAGAGAGCGACCCTCCCATCACCGATCCGCCACCCAACGATGTTTGCCGTGAGCCCTTCTCGCCGACCGACCCTGCTCGTCGCCGCCATCGCGGGCGGCATGATGGTCGCCATGGTGATCGAGATCATGCTGGCGCGGCGCGGCATCTTGCTCACCGGTGCGTGGCAGGGGTTGCTGCACCGTGGCGGCGCGCCGATCCACGCGGCCCTCGCGTGGTGGGCGATCACGGGCGGCGCGTTCGTGGCGAGCTTCGTGATTGCGGCCGTCGCCTCGCGCGTGTCCTGGCTCTATTTCCGCCCGCTGCGCCTCGTCGCCGCCGCCGCGCTGGCGCTCATGCTCGCGACGGTCGCCGACGAAGCGCCGGTCAGCGCGGCGGACGCCGCCGCTCACCGTGCATTGGCGACCCTCGCGGCGCTCGCCGTGGCCATGCTAATGGCCGGCTTCGGGGCCTTTTTTGCGGTGCGGCACTGAGCACGCGCGCCGCGGCGTGAACCCGCGGCCGGCCCTGGGCGACTAACCGGCATGGCATGTTGTCAGTACAGGCCCGCCGCGGTCCGCAAGCCAGAGTATGCGACACACTCCGCCCTCGCCCCCCGGCCGGCGGCGTTGCCGCCGGCTTGCGGCCCGGCACATCGGCACGTCCGCGGCATTCTGTGTCCTGCCCTGCTCGCCCTCGCGGCGCTGGCATTCGGCGGCGTGGCGGCATGCGCCGAGGAAACGGCGCCGCCGTCAAGCGATGCGCGACCGCTCGCGCGGCTGCTGCCGCAGACGCGCAACCACAAAGTCTGCTTCACGGCGCGGCTCGACGATGCCCGCATCGATCTCGTGACCCACGACCAGCGCGCCAAGCAGGCGCCGCGGCGGGTCGAAGGGCTTGCGGTCGAGCTCTATTGGGACGACGCCGAGCCGATGGACTACGCCGACGGCTGGGGCTACGACCGCCGCTACGAGCTCATGCTCGCGGCGCGCGCCGGCGGATACAGCAAGCCGCTCGTCGGCGGAATGGAATGTGATTATCGCGACCGCGCGCTGGTCGATCCCAAGACCGGCAAGATCATCGAGGGCCCGACCGCGACGCGGCTCGCGTGCTCGCAGGATTGCGACGGTGGCTCCCTGTCGCTCGCGGCGGACGCCGGCGACGAGGCGCCGACCCTCGTCTTCACGCAGCACCAATGGGCGCGGGTGCACGGGGGCGAATTGCGCCCCACCACGAGCGTCACGCGGGTGCGGCTCGAGCCGGCCGCGCCGTCGGCGTGTCAATCGATCGAGGAAGCAACGGATTGAAGCAAGGGCGCATCAGCAAGGTCGCATAAGCAAAAGAGCCGGCCTTTCGGCCGGCTCTTTCGTTGGCGCGATGACTCAAGCGCCATTACCCCCCGCCCAACTCCGTCTCGCATGGCCCGCCGGCACCCCCCATTCCAGTGACCGGGGCCGCTTGCGCGACTGGGCACATGTTGGTCCGAGCCCACCCGGCTCGTCGAGTCTTTCTGTGACAATCCGACGAAAGTTTCCGGCGAGTGCAGCCGAAATGCCACACCCTGCGCCGCGTCAGGCACGCGCGCGCCGATTACGCGTCCCGCATCAGCGAACAAAGCCGGCCCGAGAGGGCCGGCTTTGCCACAGTTCCGGCGGGATTGGTTCAGTGATGCCGATGGTGGCGATGATGACGCCGTGCCACCACCACGGGAACCGAGTCGCGTTCCGGATGGGCGTCGAAGTAAGCGTCCATCAGCCAGCCGCCGATGAACGGCACGACGCAATTGGCCATCATCACGTGCACCTCGCGGCGCGTCAGCTCGCGCTGGACCACCATGCCGCTGATGATCGGCGTCAGCGCCATGCAGCCGACCGTCGTGAGCCCATAGGCTCCGAGCGAGGTGATGCGATGCGGGTTGCTGTGATTGCGGATGGCGAAATAGGCGCCCGTCATGCCCGCCCCGACCGCCAGGCTCGGCGGGACCAGCCGCGGGTCGCCGCGGAACAACCTCAGCCCATCAGCGCGTGCGCCCGACGCCATCAGCATCATCGCCGCGGCGAACATCGCGACGACAGACAGCGATTTTTTCATTATCAAGCCCCCTTGGGAAACCCGAATAGTCAGCCCCGACGTGCTGTGATGCACGACGACGCGCAAAGTGAGTTGGGTGGCGAGCCAAGTCGAGCGCCCCGTTCGCCGCGAGTGCGAATTCTTCAACCAGTGATCCCCAAATGTCACACTTGCGATCGATCCAGACCGTCACGGCACGCATGTGGGGCGTTCTCGCGGTATTCGTCGGCGCTCGATTGGGGGTAAGCTGTGGAAAACTTCACCACGCCGCGACCGCGCTCGCCGCAGGTCTCGCCGCGACGGTCATCCTTGGCACGCCGGCTGATTCACGTTCACGCGCCGCCCCGCACGCGCAGCCCGCGCCGATCGCCGCCACGCCGGCAGCCCAGCTGATCGCGCACGCGCGGCAGGCAGGCACAGACGTGCCGCGGGTCGAGCTCGCGGCCCGGCTCAAGGCGGCGGGGTTCGCGGCGAGCGACGAATATGCGGCAATGCGCGCCGACGCCGCGCGCGAGCTGGCCGGTCGGCCGGACAACGTGGATGCCGTCACGGCCGCGGAGCTTGCGGCGGCGGATCGCGCGATCGCGCGCGCGCTCGACGGCGGCGATGCGGGCGCGACCTTCTGCGAGCTCGCGCACGCGCCCGGACGCCCGCAAATTCCCGGCCTGCGGATCGTCTACCTCCATCCGCTGGGCGATCCCGCTCGGGCGGTTCATTGGCAGAACATCCTCGCGCACCAGACCGAAGGCGCGCCCGGGTCGGCGAAGAGCCTCGCGCTTTCCCAGTTTGCCGACCCGACCAGGCGCGGCGTGATGATCTGGGTCGAGACCGACGGCACCGTCTATTGGTCGACGGCGGAGACCGCGATACCGACCCATGGCGACGGCGCCAACCGCAACGACAACAAGTACATCGACAACGGCCCGACCTTCCACGCGGTGGTGAAGACCAACACGATCGGCGTCGAGTTCAACGGCAATTTTCCCGACGTCGCGAAACCGCCGACGCCCGCGCAGGTGCAGACCTGGCTCGTCCTCGTGCGCTTCCTGCAGGAGCGCTACCGAATTCCGGCGGAGCGCGTCTACGCGCACAACTGGATCGACTTCAAGGACGCGCGCTACTGCGAGGGCTGCGAGCTGGCGACGCTCGCGCGGAAGCTCGCATATGTACCGGCCAAGGATTGCGGCGAACCACCCGCATCGCGATGACTCGAAGGCCGTCATTGCGAGGAGCGCGAAGCGCGACGAAGCAATCTCGATCTGCGCGCACATGAGCCTGTGGAGCGAGATTGCTTCGCGGAGTTTACCCTTGGGCTCGCCGAAGGCGAGACCCGAGGGCTCGCAATGACGCTGAGCGTATGGCTAGCGCACGAGCTCGCGCATCGCGCGATCGAGGCCCTCCAGCGTGAGCGGAAACATCCGCCCGCTCATCAGGGTGCGCATGGCGCGGATCGACTGGGTGTATTCCCACTGGCTCTCCGGCGTCGGGTTGAGCCACACGCAGGCCGGATAGGTGCGGGTGACGCGCGCCATCCACGTCTCGCCGGGCTCCGGGTTCATGTGCTCGACCGAGCCGCCCGGCATCGCGATCTCGTAGAGGCTCATCGCGGCGTCGCCCACGAAGATGACCTTGTAGTCGTGCGGATAGGTGTGCAGCACGTCCCAGGTCGGCGTCGTGTGATCGTGGCGGCGACGGTTCTCCTTCCACACGCGCTCGTAGAGGCAGTTGTGGAAGTAGAAATGCTCCATGTGCTTGAATTCGCTGCGCGCCGCCGAGAACAGCTCCTCGGTCGCCTTGACGTGCCAGTCCATCGAGCCGCCGACGTTGAAGAACAGCAGCACCTTCACGGCATTGTGCCGCTCGGGCCGCATGTGAATGTCGAGGTAGCCCTTGTGCGCGGTCTGCTTGATGGTGTGGTCGAGGTCGAGCTCGTCGGGCGCGCCGGTGCGGGCGAACTTGCGCAGCCGGCGCAGCGCGACCTTGATGTTGCGGGTGCCGAGCTCGACCTCGTCGTCGAGATCCTTGAACTCGCGACGGTCCCACACCTTCACGGCGCGGAAGTTGCGGTTCTTGTCCTGGCCGATGCGCACGCCTTCCGGATTGTAGCCATAGGCGCCGAACGGCGAGGTGCCGGCCGTGCCGATCCATTTGCTGCCACCCTGATGGCGGCCCTTCTGCTCGGCGAGGCGCGCCCGCAAGGTCTCGAGCAGCTTGTCGAGGCCGCCCATCGCCTCGATCTGTTTCTTCTCCTCCTCGGTGAGGTATTTCTCGGCGAGCTTCTTGAGCCATTCGGCCGGGATCTCGGCCGTGGCGGCGTCGCTCATCAGCTCGAGGCCCTGAAAGACCTTGCCGAACACGCGGTCGAACTTGTCGAGGTTGCGCTCGTCCTTCACCAGCGCGGCGCGCGACAGGTAGTAGAACTCCTCGACGCGGCGCGACGCGAGGTCGGCCTGCATCGCCTCCATCAGCGTCAGGTATTCGCGTAGCGTCACCGGCAAGCCGGCGGACTTGAGCTCGTGGAAGAAGGTGACGAACATGGGCGGACGTTCCGGGACCGGCGACCATCCTACATCACGGCGGCGCACGCGTCGCGCGCGGTCGCGCGGCGCCCAATTGACATTCGGAAACGCCCACGGTTCACTCGCATGCTCGTTTCCATCCGCGCTGGGGGCCCTCAAATGAGCTACGCATCGACGAGTGCCGGTGGCGAATTCCGTATCGGGAATGTGCTCAATCGTGCCTTCCAGATTTGCGCCGCCAACTTTCCGTTCTTCTTCATCATTACCCTGATCATTGCGCTGCCGAATTTCCTGCTCGCGCAGACGCAAACGCCGGGGCAGGTGCCGCAGCTCAGCGCCATCCTGCCGATGCTCGGGGTCTCCATCGTCCTCGGGCTGGTTCTCAATACGATCGGCGAGGCGATCCTTCTGTACGCCGCCTTCCAGTGGTTGCGCGGCCATTCAGTGCAAGCCGGCGAAGCGATCCAGCGCGCGCTGTCGCGGTTCCTTCCGCTGCTCGGTCTCGGCCTGCTCTACGGCATCGCGGTCGCTTTCGGCATGCTGCTGCTCCTCGTCCCGGGGTTCATCCTCCTGGTGATGTGGGCGGTCGTCGTGCCGGCTTGCGTCGTCGAGGGGCTCGGCCCGATCGAGAGCATGTCGCGCAGCTCCGCTCTGACGAAGGGATACCGCTGGCAGATCTTCGGCATCCTCCTTCTCGTCGGAATTCGTGAATTGGATCGGAAGCCTGATCCTGGGCTTCGTCCTGGCGCCGACCGGCGTCATGGTCGCCATTATCGGGAAGCTCGTCTGGACCGCGGTGTGGGCCACCTATTGGAACAGCGTGCTGATCATGATCTATCACGATCTGCGCGTCGCCAAGGAAGGCATCGACACCCACCAGATCGCCGCGGTGTTCGACTGAGCATGGCGCAAGCGTGACGACATCCCGTCGGGTCGTCGTCACGCTCTCGATCCAGCGCTATTCCTTTTTTCCGGCGGCCTCGAACTTGTCGGCGCGCGGACGGCCGAACAGCTGCTCGCGCTCCAGATAGGCGCGCTGCGCGGTGTAGAAGTCGCGCAGGAACAGCACCGTGTCGGCAGGCGCGATGCGGTCGGTCCAATTGATCTTGCGGCAGATGCGGTCGCCGATCTCGCGCACCAGCTCGGGCGCGCTGGCGGCATCCGGCCGGCGCAGGACATCCTCGAGAATCTGCAATTCGCGCGCGCCGTAGGCGGTGAGGTGCCGCTCGGTGAAAAGGAAGTGTGCGCGCACCTCGACGAGATCGCTCAGCAGGCGCCGGCGCGGCAGCGCGATCACCATTGTGCCGGCGATCAGGTCCCCGGCGCGCATGCGGTCGCGGGTGAAGAACATCAACGCCACGAAGCAGACAAGCCAGGCGAGGACGAGCAGGTATCCCCAATGGATCACCGAGCCGCCGCTGGCCGGCACCGAGAGCAGGATGCCGAGCGGGACGAACACCTCGATCTCGCGCGTGAGGTTGCGGGCAAGCACCGCGGACGGCTGCAGCGGTCCGCCGCGCCGGTCGGTCACCCGGATTCCGACGACACGCTTGCCCGGCGTCGCCGCCTGCCCGGACAGCTCGAAATGGATGAAGTAGACGTTGCGCAGGACGAAACTGAGCAGGATCAGCACGCCAACCGCAATCGAGCCGCTGATCCCGCGAAACGAGAAGAACACGAGCACCAGCACGATCGCGA